>CAYWTX010000113.1:0-1647 GCA_964461295.1 uncultured Planctomycetaceae bacterium
CGTGCCGTCCAGATCCGCAGAATCTTGCAGGACACGAACGCCCTCGCCCCCTCGCCCGTCATAGGGCTTCAGAATCAGGGGGCCGGCTGTGAGGAGATCCAGAATGTCATCGGCTCGCGTGGCAAAGTAGGTCGCAGGAACGGGCAAGCCCTGAAACTGAAGCGCCTGCATGACCACAAGCTTGTTCCGCAGGATGACCGTCGTCGGATAGGGGTGCAGCAGGCGCGCCCCCAGAGTGTGCAGCATTCCGCCCAGCGTGAGGGCTGAAGCGCTGCCCCCTTTGAGAAGGTACCAGTCGTACGTGAGTCGATGCGTCTCCAGATGGATGAGGGTTCGCTCGGAGTTGATGACGTCCATCTGAACGCCGCGCGCGCCAAGCCTCTCGATGACGTCGACCATGATCGGACTCGGCGCGCGGTCCATGATCAAGCCGATTCTCACCCTGTACTCCTTGCCGAGCCCGTTCGGATGGCCATTGACGACGAAAGTGCGGAAAGGATAGCCGTGTCTATCATCCTGGTCAATCGTCCCGCGTTCGCCGCGGGGTGTTCTGCACACCGGCCCGACCACGGCGCACCGCGGGAGTCCCAAACCATGGGGCTGCCCGGCACGTCGAACGGCTCGCTCGCGCGGGGCCCGATTCGTACGATGGGTGCGCTCTGCCGATCTGCGAGGAGGCGAGGGATACGGACCTGTGGAAAGCTCTTGAGGAAAGGGCCACGCTGCGGTCGTTCGATGATCGTCCGGTGCCTGCGGCTGTCCTGGAGAAGGCGGCTCGGGCGGCGCTGCGCGCGCCTGCCTACAACCATCTCTGGGAGTGGGCGTTCATCGACGTACGCGACACGGAGTTGCGTCGGGCGCTGGCGGACGCCGCCAGCATCGAAGACGTGGCCGACCCAAAGATGCTGGCGTCTCGCTTCGCCGCCCTCCCGGCGGGGGCCCGGCAGGTCTACCTGCGCGCTTTGCCGTTGCAGCGAACCATGATCCTGACGGCTCCGGCGCTCCTCGTGCCCAGCTACCGCCGCAAGGCGGGCGAGCATGCGCCCCAAGGACCTGCCGACCTGAACGCCCACGCCGCTGCTTGGATGGCGATCGGATACCTGCTCTTGTCCCTGGCCGAGGACGGCGTCTTCGGATGCACGATCGTTCCCGGAAGATCCGCCGAGGCACGGCACATGCTGAGTCTTCCCGACGATTGGGAGATCGCGACACTCCTGGCGCTCGGCTACCCGCGTGGACACGTCGTGCGCAATGCGCACCCCTCCGACGTGGAAGCGTTCCTCCACGTCGACCGTTTCCGTGGCTTCGGTCTGCCGACGACGCCGGAACCGATGGGGTAGCGCCTGAGTCACCCGCGTTTCCCTCGTACGGATACCCGATCACCGTAGAGGATGCGGAGAGCGCAGAGAACAGAGACAGCCGCCTGAAGGCACTTCGGAGATCCCTTGATGCTGCCCGAGGCCGACGCCTGCGTGGTCTTCGGCTCCGGGGTCTTCCTCTCCGTACAACTCTGCGCGCTCTGCGATGACCCGGCCTGTCGTTCGCGACTTGAGACCCCAGAGACACCACCCAAGTCGGCGCTTGGTGTGACCCGAAGTGTGAACGCCACTCCGCCACGGGGAGAGTCTAGCTGTCCGGCGCCTAAGT
>CAYWTX010000114.1:0-2452 GCA_964461295.1 uncultured Planctomycetaceae bacterium
CAAACGGAACCCCTTCCAAAAGAAGGGGTTCCCTCATTATCGGGCCGGGAACTTCGGTCTAAAGCAAGTCAGAAAGGAAACCAGATGCGCAAGCAACGCCGAAGTAGGAGAGAACTCGAACTGGATGGTGATCAGAGGGAAATGCTGAAAGCATTTGACAAGATGCGCCTGAAAGGGAAGGGAAGCGGGAAATTCAATGGTGATGTGTGCTGCCGCATTTTGCAGGCGTTCCTGGCGAAGGAGTTGTGCCCAGGTTTCAAGGTCAGCGAGCCAAACGCCTACATTCTTGGGGACCCACAAGAACGTGACCTCCTGATTCTGGCCAGCAATGCAAGGCCAATCCGACATACAAACGCCTTCGACTCCGAGAGCGTCAAGTGCGGGATTGAGGTGAAGGCCAATGGCACTGGCTTTACGAATGATCCACTCGCTGACGTTCGTAAACAGAAGGACGTCTTCATCAGATCGCGAAAGAAGTTCCGCACGATCAAGAACGTCTACTTCACGTTCCAGGAAAGTACGCCAAAGAGACGCGATGCGATCGATTACTGGAAACTGACCCGGAAGGGTTTGAAACCGTTTAGGGCCTTCTGCCTCCGGAATAGGCGGGGGCGAACGCAGGAACCGTGGCTTGGCGAATGGGGATGGGAGGGGTTCGTGGAGTACATCGGGTCCATTCTGTAACCAAGGCGGGGAGATCGTCGCGGTGTTGGGTGGTCGTGGGTGCCTTGGTCAATGGTGGGGTGTTGGTATGACGGCGAAGCAGTCTTACGACTGGCAGACGGTTGACGGCACGGACGACGTCATGCGGCTGGTGGGTTGTCTGGAGAAATCGGACATCCCGTGGTGTGCCATCGGGGGAGTCGCGGTCAATCACTGGGCCGCAGAGCCGGCGGAGAACAGTCAGCCAGGGCAGTTCAAGCCGCCCTCGCGCGTGGAGCCGCTCACACCGCCCACAGCCCCGCCACCCTGCCGCCGCAGAACCCGCACTTGCCCTCGGCCGAGACGCTCATCTGCTGCACCAGGTACCCTTCGCGCACCACCACCGCTTTCTTGCACGACGGGCAGAAGGTCGTCTCGGCCCCGTCGATCCCGCGGATGTTGCCGATGTACACGTGGTTCAGGCCCGCCTTGCGGGCCGTGTCGCGGGCGGCCACCAGCGTCTCGGCCGGCGTGGGCGGCAGATGCTTCAGCTTGTGCAGCGGGCTGAACCGCGAGAAGTGCAGCGGCGTGTCGGGCCCCAGGTTCTTCACCAGCCAGTCGCACATGCGGGCGATCATCTCCTGCTTGTCGGTGTACGTGGGCACCACGAGGTTGATCACCTCAAACCACACGCCGCGACGCTTCATGCCCAGCAGGCAATCGAGGATCGGTTTCAGCCCGCCGGAGTTCAGCTCCTTGTAGACCTTCTCGTCGAAGCCCTTCAGGTCCACGTGGGCCGCGTCGATCACGCCGCACAGCTCCTCCAGCGGCTCGGCCTGGATGTACCCGCACGTGACGACGATGTTCTTGAGCCCGCGCTGGCGCACGGCCCGGCAGCAGTCGGTCATGTACTCCAGGAACACCGTCGGCTCCGAATACGTGTACGACACCGACCGGCAGCGGAAATCGCTCCGGCCGGGGAAAAACGCGTTCCTGCGGTAGAACTCCGCGATGTCGGCCACGTCGTCGGGCGAGGCGCTGAGGTTGGCGCTGTAGGCCCGCACCTGCTGGCTGAACAGCCCCTGGGGGCCCAGGCGCATCACCGGGCCGGACGCGTCCTTGGTCTGCTCGGGCGAGGTCTGGGAGATCTCCCAGTTCTGGCAGTTCAGGCAGCGGAAGCAGCACCCGGCCGTCGCCAGCGAGAACGTCCACGTGCCCGGCATGAAGTGGAAGAGCGGCTTCTTCTCGACGGGGTCCATGTTGAACGAGCACGGGTTGGCGTAGGCCATCGTGTAGAGCCTGCCATCGACGTTGACGCGGTTGCGGCATCGCCCGCGGTCGCCGATCTCGAGCAGGCAGCGGTTGGGGCACAGGCCGCAACGAATGTTGCGCCCGACGGCGGACCAGTGGCGCGCGTCCCGTGCCCAGCCGCGCTTCCGCCACGCGTCGAACAACTCGCGCGAGGGCGCGCCGCCCTTGAACACCTCGGCCGAGGGGCCGGCGATCGCGGCCGCATTGCCGGCGTTGGCATCGACGGCTGAGAGCTTCTCTCCGATGCGCAGCGCCCTGGCGCCGAGCCAGCACGCGGCCACGCCGCCGGCGACCGCACCCATCGCCGCTCTTCGAGAAAACCGTCGCCTTCGCGGCGCGGTGACAGAGCCGTGCCGTGTCGGCACGGTCGGTTGCGGACCAGGGACCGTATCCCTTGCCTCCGCGAACGGAGGCGTATCCCTTGCCTCCGCGAACGGAGGCCGCACGCACCACGCCGACACCGATGGCTGGCCGAACCAACTCTACGTCCGCGTCGCCC
>CAYWTX010000115.1:0-22094 GCA_964461295.1 uncultured Planctomycetaceae bacterium
GTTGGGGCAACGCCGAACTGCCGTTGTTCACCGACCGCGCATTGGGCCAGAAGCTCAAGCAGGTGTGCGGATACGCCGTGATCACCTGGAGCCCGACCTGCCTGGACATGAACATGCCCACGCCGGTCTCCGACGGCAAGCGGGTGTTCGTCTACACCGGGCGGCGGACGGTGCACGCCTTCGACCTGGACGGGCACCTGCTCTGGCAGAAGTGGCAGTCCGACGCGCCGTACAACTACCACTACCCGGAAGACCTGGCCAACAGCCCGATGCTCGTGGACCCCGGCGACGGCGAAGGCGTTCTGCTGCTGATGTACTGCTTTGACCGCCTGTGGGCGTACGAGGTCGATACCGGCAAACTGCGCTACAGCACGGAATCGAAGGTGCCGCACCGGCACGGCATGGGGCACCCGGTTCTCCTGCGCCTGCCTCTGCCGCAAGGCAAGGCGGAACCCGCGCTGTACCTGTGGACGGGCGACCTGGTTCGCATTCGCGACGGGAGGATGCTGTGCAAGGACGTGGCGCCGCTGAGTTGCGCCGAGATCAGCGGCGACGGCGTGGATCGCGTGTTCCTGGGCATTCACAGCGACAGCGCGTCGGAGGCCAAGGGCGCCAAGCGCCAGTGGCAGTTCACCGGAGACGACCAGGGCGGGGCGCTGGGGGTGAGGTTCCGGCTCGAGGGCGACACGGCCAGGGCCGAGAAGCTATGGTTCAACGCGAAGAACGACGGGTACAAGGGGCTCGGCGCTTACCCGATCTTTCGCGAGGGCAGGCTGTGGATCAACTCCGGGCACGTCGTGGATACGCTTACCGGCAAGCCGGTCTCGACGCCCAGGCAGCGATGCAGCCTGGCGTACAACGGCTTCATCGCCGCCGGCGGGCACCTGTATGGGATCGCCAAGTCGGGGATCAACCAGGGCTCCGGCGGCGCCAGCGGCCTGGGCATACGGAAGGACAACGTCCTGCACTGCGCCGTGGCGAAGCTGGGGGCCGACGGGATCGAGTCGGTGCGGCTGTGCCCGGTCGAATCGCTGCCGGCGACCGTCACCGACCCGGCCAAGAAGCGGCAGGTCGTCGCCCTGACCAGCCTGGACCGCTACCGCGATTGGTATGGCTGGCACGAGGCCTACAGCGCGCCGTTCGCGTCGGGCAACCGGCTGTACCTCCGCACGTTCGACGCGTTGTACTGCTTCGGCGAGAAGGGCCAGGCCTTCACGCCGTCGGAGGCGTTCGAGGCGGCGAGGCCCTGACGCGCCGGGAGGTGTTCGTTCGGCGATGGGGCCGTGCGGAAGCCATGGCGTCTTCGCCCGGCGTGGTCAGGCCCGGCGGCCGGCCTTGCGGTACTCGGCCGGGCCGACGCCGTAGAGCCTGGCGAAGACGCTGGAGAGGTAGTGTCGGTTGCAGAAGCCGCACTCGGCGGCGACTGCCTTGATGGGTTTGTCGGTGTGCTGGAGCAGGACGGCGGCGCGGTCGGCCCTCATGCGGGCCAGGTACTGCCGCGGCGCGAGGCGCGTGTGGCGGGCGAACAAGCGCGCGAGGGTGTTGGGGCTCACGGACACGTGCCCGGCGAGGTCGGCGTTGGAGATCGTTCGGGCGAGGTTGCGTTCCATGTAGGCGATCGCCCGATCCACGCGAGGGTCCGCCGACGGCTGGGGCCAGCGGTCCTGGGGAATCTCGGCCAGGGCCTCGCAGAGCACGCCATGCGCCAGCAGCGATTCGCGCCACTGGGGCCGGCGGGAGGCGCGAAAGGCGGCCACCAGCGACTCGATCATCGCCCGCCGGGCCGGCGAGACCGGCAGTTCCCACACGCCCGGACCGATCTGGTCGTACGGCCTGCCCAGCGAAAAATGCATGAACGTGTGATCCATGGGCCGATGGAGGACGGCGCGGGTCGCCGTGTTGGGCGCGATGAGCAGCGCGGCCCGCGGGCCCAGGCGGTACTCCCGGCCGGCAAAGGCGATGGCGGCAGCGTCGGGGTTCCGGTTCCAGTAGAACCGCCAGACGGGGCTCACGCCGACGGCCTGGTTCAACCCCCAGCGGTGGACGATGCGCGAGTCCAGCCAGAGGACCTTCAGGTCCGCCTCGGCGAGGGCCTTTCCGGTGAGAATGGTTTTCGCCATGGTGCGATATTGTACAAAACTGGCTGATTCACGGACAAGACGGCCTGAGGGCAGGCGAGTTGGATTTGCTAGGCTGTTGTGGTTGCCTCGCGGGTGTTGCCTGGCGCCGGCTGGGCGGTCGCGTGGTAGTTTTCCGCACGCACGGAGCCGGCACAAAAGGATACTGCAATGGACAGCGTCATCCGCCCCGGAGCCAAGGACGATCCCGCCAGCCGGTGGTTTGCCGAAGCCCGCTTCGGCATGTTCATCCACTTCAGCCTGGCGTCGATGTTCGGCGAAGACCTGGGCCATCAGTACCAGCGTCGCGTGCCCTATCGCCAGTACGAGGCCAACGTCGAGCGTTTCAACCCCAGCGCGTTTGACGCCGCCCAATGGGTGGACGTGGCCGCCTCGGCCGGGTGCCGCTACATCACCCTGACGGCCAAGCACGTCGAGGGGTTCTGCCTGTGGGACACGGCCACCACCGACTTCAAGATCACGCGGACGCCCTTCGGGCGCGACATTGTCGCCGAATTGTCGGCCCACTGCCATCGCCGCAGCATGCCGCTGTGCCTGTACATCAACCCCGACGACTGGCACGCGCGGTTCAAGCCAAACCTGGCGGGCAATTGGGGCGACCGCAACTGGGCGCGTCACGACGACGAGCCGGACTGGGAGAAACACCGCGTCTACATCGAGCGGCAGCTCACCGAGGTGCTGACGAGCTACGGGCCCATCGCCGGCATCTGGTTCGACTGCACGCACTTGCCCGAGCGCCATATCCAGGGCCGACGAATCTACGAGCACATCAAGAAGCTTCAGCCGGCGTGCCTGGTGAACGACCGGGCCAAGTGGGGCGACTTCCTCACGCCGGAGTGGCAGATCGCCGAGCACCTCGACGCCGACGGTTACCTGATCGAGCAATGCACGTCGGTGGCCGAGGACGGCTGGGGCTGGCGGAGCGACTTCCGCTACCGCAGCGTGCCGGCCCTGGTGGACCTGCTGGTTCGCACGGCCGGGTGCGGGTCGAACCTGCTGCTGAACGTGGCGCCCGATCCGACGGGGGTGATTCCGCCGCCGCAGGCCAGCCGTATGGCAAGCGTGGGGCGGTGGCTGAAGCGCAACGGCGAGGCCATCTACGGCACGCGGGGCGTGAAGCTGGCCGGCAGGGGCGACGGCGTGCGGGTGACGCGGCGGGGGCGGGACGTGTACGTGCTGATGCGCCAGTGGCCGGGCGGGGAGAGCGTCACGGTGTGCGGCATCGCATCGCTGCCGGCGTCGGCGCGGCTGCTGGGCGGCGGGGCGCTGGAGTGCAAGCTGACGGGCGCGGGATTGGCCATCGACCGTCTGCCGGCCGAGCCGCCCGACGCGACGGCGCAGGTGGTGCACTTGCGGTACGAGGCCGAACCGGTGCTGGTCGCGCCGGCGGCCCCGGTGGAGGTGGTCCACCGCATTGCCGTTGCCCTCCGCGGCGCGACGCTGTTGCCGGTGGGCCTGGCGCGGCTGGACGGTCTGACCGTCAAGGGTTGGCGGCATTCGGTGAAGCGGTTGTCCGGCGGCGACGCCGCCTACCGGCAGAAACCGGATTCGCTGCCGTCGTGCTCCGATCAGCCGATGAACGAAGGCCCGCGGGTTGTCACGGGGCTCGATGCGATCATCGACTGGCGGCACGAGGAGGAGAGCACGCATTGGGCCCTCAGCGTGCCGGCGGCGCTGCGGGCGAAGGTCCGCGTGTGCCTGCGCTGTCCGAAGATTGTGGCCGGCAGCGCGTACGAAATCCGCTGCGGCCATGGGGTTCTGGCGGCGAAGGTACAGGGCAACGGCCCGATGGAAGACAGCGTGCGGATGGACTGGTGGAACGGCTACGCGTATCTGCCGTTCGTGTGGGAAGACGCCGGCGAGATCGACCTGCCCGCCGGCGCGCAGGAGTTGGCGATGCAGCCGACGGGCAACGCGTGGGGCGGCAACTTCGCCGACGTGATGGCGGTGGAACTGGAAGCTCTGTAGGACGATCCCCAACAGCAGGGAGAGAACATGCAGATCACAACTGTCGCCATACTGCTGGTGGGTCTGCTCGCTGCGACAACAGCGGCAGCATCCGCGGCCGAACCGGTCGCGGAGCCCGGCTGGCCGCAGGCGAACGGGCCGTTCGGCAACTTCAACCCGCGTCAGTACGGAGTGAAGTTGCTGGACGACCTGAGTCTGGCCAGGCAGGTCTGGGCCAGCGAGTGTCGCGACCTGGGCTTCGCCAAGGGGTCGGCGGCGGGATACGCCGGACATCTGACTGACCGCGACATTCACCCCGGCACGGCGTCGGGGCTGATCGTGGCGGAGGGCAAGGTGTTCGCCAGTTCGTGCAAGCCGCGCGGCGGACCATGGGCCCAGAAGGCCTTCAATATTGCCCCGACGGTCGCCAATCTGTCGGGCGAAAGGATGGAGGCGTTGAGGCTCAACGCCTCGTTCGATGCCGACGACCTTACCGTCGCCATCGACGTGAGAACCGGCAAGACCGTCTGGAAGGCCGTCGAGGAAGGCAAGGGGCTGAACCGCTATTCCGGCAAGGGCGGGCAGTTCCACGGCACGCCGGCCTACTTCGAGGGCAAGGTCCTCAGCGTGGGCACGTGCGGACACGTCCGCTGCTACGACGCCGCCACCGGCAGGAAACTGTGGGAGGACGCCAACGGCAGCCTGGTGAAAGCGGCGATCGCACAGAAGGCGGCCCTGATGGGCGAGGGCGGGAACCTGCCCGGCGGCGGCGGGATGGGCATATCTCTGGCCGTTGCGCGGGGGGCGGACAAGGCAGGCGTGCTGGTCGTGCCGCAGTATCCCGGCGGGACGGACGTGGCGCTGCGCGGCATGGATGTCCGGACGGGCAAGACGCTGTGGGTGACGGCGGAGGCGGTCACGAGTCGCTGGGCCACGCCGGCGGTGTGGACGCACCAGGGCAAGCAGTACCTGGTCGTCGCAACGGTCAAGGGCGAGCTGCGCATGATCGACCCCGCCAGCGGCAAGGTGCTTTGGGTGGTGACGGGCCTGCTGGCGACGCACTACTCGCTCACCGCGACCGCCCGGCACGTATTTGTGAACATCAAGTCCGCCACCATGGAGAGGCCCGAACAGCCCTGGGCTCGCATGGCCGCGTACCGCATCTCGCCGGAGAAGGCCGAGAAAGCATGGGAGATGCCGGACAAGCCGGCTTTCTGGTACGAGAACCACTTCGACATCTGTGCCATGCGTCGCGTGCTGGCCCGGGATGGACGAGTGTACTTCTTCGCCCAGGGGTGCCCCGACGCGCCCGGCGGGCGCGCGACCGCGTTCAGCATCCTGGACGAGAACACCGGCGAGGTGCTGCTGACCAGCCGGGAGATGAAAGGCAGCCCCCTGTTCTACCTTGTCGAGGACCGCATGCTGTACACGCCGGATTCGGCCCACGGAAACACCAAGCGCATCGTGTGGGAGTTCTACACGACCGATCCGAAGGGCTTCCGCCGCTTGGGCAGCGCGTGGAAGCCGCCGCACGAGAACACCACGGCGTACGAGGTCTTCATCGAACTGCCCTACGCCAACGGGTTCTTCTTCATGCGCAACTGGCAAGGGCAGGTGTTGTGCTACGATCTGCGCGATCGGCCGCTGACGGCCACGTGGGAACTGGAAATGCGTCCGGCGTCGATCGGTCTGGACCAGATCGCCAAGCCCCTGCGCCTGCTCGAACCTGACGCCGGCCGAATCGACCAGGGAACAAGCTTCCCGCCCACGAGCGAGCAGGCCGGCCTGCCGTATGGCACCTGGCGCAGGGACGCGGAATGGGAGCCGTTCGCCTGCTCGCTTTCGCCGGGGGCGGACGGGCGGTTGGCCGGCACGGTCGCCATGGACTTCGGGAGCGTCGTCATTCCCGTGGAGCTGGCCTTGCAGGGGGGCAAGGACGGGAGGGTCGCCGGTTCGTGGACGCGCACGATCCCGGCATCGAAGGTCGAGAAGAAGACGGGGGCGCTCACCGGCACGCCGGCCCAACCGCAGCGCGGCTACCTCACGCCGTCGAGCAGGCAGCAGTCTTACACCACGTGCGGGACAAACCCATCCGGAACGACGACCACCGTGCTGGTCTTGACCGATGTGACGCCCGGCGGAAAGCCCGCAACCGTTACCCTCTGCCTGGACCATGACGGACGCAAAGTGGTGCGAGCCGGCGCACTGCCCGGGCCCTACGGCCAGTCGTGGCACGAGGTGGATGCCCGCGGCCTGACGACGCTCACGGCCGATCGCGTCGAGGGCGACCTGGTGCTGATCCTCAATCGCGACAAGTGGCAGATGGGCCAGACGGTTGCGCCGGGCGTGGCCGGGCGCATCCATGTCATCGCCGAGCGCAAGGGCGACGCCCTGGCCGGCACATGGAGCGCGGTCTGGGGCGAGGCGTACACGTTCACCGGCGCCGTCACGGGTTCGCGCCGGAGCGGAGCAATAGCGAAGTAACTCAGCGGATGCGCGACGACCCTTGTCTCATGCGAGAGAGGACATCCCATGAAATGCGGCGCAAGTGTTGCAGTGTTGGCGGGCCTGCTCGCCATGAGCCAAGGCCTGTCGGCGGCTGACGGCCCGGGTGCCAAGTCAACGCCGGCTTCGCCCACGACCGTCCCGATCAGGATCACCGGCGAATGGCCAAGCCACCTGGGGCCGGGCGGCGCGTTCGCCGACGCGGCGGCGCAGCCGGCGAAGCTGGTCGATGACGTCGCGCAGGCGAAGTTGGTCTGGCGGAGCGAGGAGACGGGCATCGGGTTCGGCAAGGCGCATTCGGGCGCGATGGGCAGCGGACACGCCAAGGGAACGGGATTGCCGGGATCCGGTGCGGCAAGTCCCATCCTGGCTGGCGGGTTGGTGATCCAGTCATACTTCCTGCCGCGCGGGCCGGTGAAGGACGAGGCGGCGGCGCAGCGGCTGGGCGGCAAGTTCGACAACTTCACCTTCATCGTCGCCGACGACGTGGTGGTCGCCATCGACGCGGCGACGGGCAAGACTCGGTGGAAGCAGGTCTTCGCTGACAAGGGGATCAACTACGCCCCCGGCAAGCGGGGCGAGTGGAACGTCACGCCGTGCGCGGCCGGCGGCAAGGTGTTCGCGTTCGGCACGACCGGGCGGCTGTACGGGCTGGAACTGGCGACGGGCAAACTGCTGTGGGAATCGAACATCGGGCCCGTGCACGAGCGCCTGGAGGCTGCCAAGAAGGAAGCCCTCGCGAACAAGCGGATGGTCAAGGGCGGCGTCCGGCCATACGGGATGCTCATCGCGGCCGACGGTGTCCTGCTGGCGCCGGACTGGAGCGGGGGGCTTCTGGGGATCGACCCGGCGAATGGCAAGACGCTGTGGCGGGCGACGGACAAGGGCGGGCTGACGAGCGGCTACAACTCGCCGACGCCGGTGACGGTGAACGGCAAGGCGTACGTCGTGTGCGTCAACGGCAGCGGCGACCTGCGGCTGGTGGACCACCGCAACGGCGGCAAGGTGCTGTGGACGCACGCGCTGGGCAGCCAGCACATGACGCAGCCGGCATTCGGCAAGGACCTGCTGCTGGTGATGGACGAGAACAAGAAGGCCGGCGAGAAGAACGCCAAGCAGCGGTTCGGCGTGCTGGCGGGCTACCGGCTGAGCGAGAAGGGCGCCGAGCGGGTCTGGCAGCTTGACGGCGGGAAGTACCCGGTGGAGTGCTGGCTGGACGGCGGGCCTGGGCGGAGGGTCGCGACGCGGCGCGACGGCGTGGTGTATCACGGGGCGTGGTGGGGCAACCAGAGCAAACTCGCGATCGTTCGGGAGGCGGACGGCAAGGTGCTGGCCAGCCAGGACGACTGCAAGCATTTCTGGGTTGTGTACCTGTGGGGCGACCGGTTCTTCTTCCTTACGGACATTCAGCACGGCGCCCACAGCACGTGGCAGGTGTACGACGCTAACCCGGAGCAGCCGAAGATGCTGAGCGAAGGCAAGTTCCCGTCCGACTGCATGCGGACGTGCGGGTACGAAGTGCCGCTGTACGAGATCTACGCAGATGGGTTCATGTTCTGCCGCGAGTGGAAGGAAGGCTGGGGCGGGGGAATCAGCTGCTACGACCTGCGGAAGGCGAAGCCCTGATGGCTTCGCTGTCTGCGAAGAACGGGCATGGTCAGGAAGTGCCGTGTTCGGCGTCTTCGCCGCGGAGCGGCGACGTCGGGAACGACACCGTCATTGCCGGGCTTCTCTCAGGAGTTCGGCCGCGCGGGCGGCACATGGGCTGCCGGGGGCCAGTTCCATGACGCGCTTGAGCACAGCGGCGTTCTCGCGGATGAAGGCGAGGGCCTTGCCTTGCTCCGCCTGCGGCGACTCCGACTCGCGGAGGACGACCTTCACGGTCAACTCGGCGGGCAATTCGCAATCGGCGTCGATGGTCGCCTTCACCATCAGCGGGTATCGGCCGGCCGCCAGCGCGAGGGCCCGCTCGGGGCCGAACGGTTGCCCCGCCAGCCAGGCTTGGACGCCGTCCTTGTCGATGTCGCAGACCAGCGTTCTGGGCGCCGCCAGTTCCACCACGGTGTAGAAGAAGGCCTGGACCCCACGCTTCCTTTGTGTTGCCGCCAGCAGGTCCAGCCCGGCGGCGGAAGCCACCTGGCGGTCGGCTGCCGCGAACGCGCACGTTGTGCCGCCGAAGGCGACCTTGGTCCCTCGGCTGGGCTGAGCGGCCGCGCAGCCGCCAAGCGATTCCAGGGCGTCCTTGCCCGCCCCGATCTCGAACGGTCCGGCGAAGAGCCACTGTTCGGGCATCTTGTCCTTGTCCAGCTTGACGACAGGCACGCCGGCGCCCGGTTTGGAGTCCTTCGGTGCGGCCACTTCCTGAAGCGTGCGCTTCTTCAGGCTCGTGGGGAAGTTCGACAGCAGCGTGCGGGCCTGAACGTCCTTCTCGTACCTGGCCCCCTCCTCGCCCTTGCGGGCAATGCACATCATCGCGTCGTAGGTGCGCAGGTACAGCCTCTCGGCGTCGAAGACGGGGCTGGCGTGCATCTTCTCGAACTCGCTGACGGCCAGGAGCAGCGGCTTGCGGCCGGGCTCCAGGACCGACGCCGTCCTGCCGGAGAACAGGAACACGTACTTGCCCGCGGAGGCCGACGTGGGGTAGTCGGGCGTGTCTTTGGGGACCTTCGTGGCCAGCATCTGCCGGAAGACCTGCCGGCCGTCGCTGGCGTCGTGCACGGTCGCCCAGGTGCTGGACCAACTGGGCTCTTCCAGGCTGTGGACATAGAGCAGCCCGTCGTGGTGCACCGCCCCGCCCATCGTCTTGGGCGAACCGGGCGCCGTCCAGAGGACCTTCGGCTCGACGCTGTCGCGCGACTGCATCGTGAGTTCCAGCAGGCAGAGGCGGCGTTCGTGGGGGAACAGCACCCGCTGGCCCAGCGGGAAGGGCGATCCGAACGTGCACCGCACGCCGACGAAGGGATTCAGCAACTTGCCGTCTTCCGCCCGGATCAGGTGGCCTTCGGACCCCAGGATGACGTCCATCTTCTCGCTGCCATGCGTGAGCGTCAGGCCCATGGGGCTGGCGGCCCCGCCGTAGCCGCCGGCGTTGAGCGGGCCGATGTCCCATAGAATCTCGCCGGTCTGGGCGTTCAGGCCAACCATCCAGTGCTTGAACTTCTGGTTGGGATTGGGCGGGATGGTTCCCGGCGGAACCTTGTTCTTGCTGTTCTGCTCCCAGTAGGCAGTGGTCCCCCCTTCGCAGAGCAGGACGTTGCCGATCAGGACGGGCGACGGGACGTTCATCGGGTGATCCGTGCCCTGCAAGTGCGTCGAGACGGCCCACGTGCGGTACCCCTCCAGATCGAAGCAGGCGGCCGAAGCGCCGTTCTTCACCCAGATGCGCCTGCCGTCGGACACCGGCGTGGGCATCGAACTGCCGGAGAACTGGCCGTAGGCGAACTTCCGCCGCGACCAAGGCACGGCGGCAGCCGCGGCGGCGGTCGACTGGGACGTCGCCGAGGCCGGCTGGCTGGCCGGGGCCGCCGCGCCGACGATCTCGGCCAGCTTGGCCGGGTCGCGAACGGGCTGGTCGTCCCCGCCGTCATTCATCCAGAGGATCTCGCCGGTCATCTTGTCCATGCAGACCAGCGTTCGCGGCTCGACGGTCGTAAAGACCTTTCCGCCGACCACGACCGGGGTGGAACAGGAGAATTGCCTCAGCGGCACGCGCCACAGGATGTTGATGCCCTTCTCGACGTGCCAGGCGGTGACGGGGTCGGCGCCGTCGTAGCACCCCGTCCGGTCGCCGCGCCAGCCCACCGGACGTTGCGGAGTTGGACGGAAGTCCTTGTGTCCCAATGGGACCGTCGCCAAGTTGGGCGGCTGGCCTTGCGCCTGGGCGATGGCTGTGCCGGCGTGAAGTGCGGCCGCCGCCACCAGGCTCACAAGCGAGGATCGCGCAGCCCAACCCGTGGAAGTCATGAATCGCATCGAAGGCTCCTTGGGGTGCACTCAAGCATACAGCGCGTCACAGCCTCTCCGGGACCCGCGGAACTGAGGAAGGCAGCCGCATGCCGAGCGCCGCGCGGCTCCATCAGGTCTAATGCGCGCCGAAGGCGGCGGGTTCGGATGGATGCCTCGCCTGTTGAGTTCGGACATTGAGGCCCGTATGATCGCGCGGTCAACGCCCTGCCGGGCTGTAGAGACAAGGAGTGACGATGGACAAGGTTCGGATGGGTTTTGTCGGGCTGGGCAACCGCGGCACGCAGTTGCTGGATTGCTTCCTGAAGAACGAGAACTGCCGGGTGGTGGCGTTGTGCGACGTGTACAGGCCCTACACGACGCGCAATGCCGACGAGATCGATCCCGCCTACAAGAGCATCGGCAAGGTTCCGCCGATGGGCGAGAACCTGGGCCACTGCGCGCGGTACTCCGATTTCCGCCAGTTGCTGGCAAGCGCCGACGTCGACGCGGTGGTTGTGGCGACGCCCGACCACTGGCACGCCGTCCAGACCATCGCCGCGCTGCGGGCCGGCAAGGACGTCTTCGTCGAGAAGCCCCTGACGATCACCGTTCGCGAAGGCCGGCGGATGGTCGAGGTGCTCAACGAGACCGACCGCATCGCCGGCGTCTGCCTCAACCGCCGCGGCTCGTCGATCTACCGCAAGTGCGTGGACATGGTCCGCGCGGGCAGGATCGGCGACGTCAAGGCGGGCTACGCCTCCCACAGCAGCGACATGTTCCCCGACGGCATCGGGCGCCAAGGCCCGGCCAGGCCGCCGGCGGACCTCGATTGGGACATGTGGCTGGGCCCCCGGCCGGCGAGACCGTACCAGTACAACCTCGCCCCGTACTTCTTCCGTTGGTGGAGCGATTACTCCTCGCAGATGGGCAACTGGGGCGTCCATTTCATGGACGCGATCCGGTGGATGACCAACCAGGTGGCGCCGGCGGCGGTCACCGCGGTCGGCTCGACGACGAGCGTTCGCGACGACCGCACCATCCCGGACACGATGGCCGTGCTGTTCGAGATGCCCTCGGGCATGATCATCCATTTCGACGTGAACGAGGCGTCCGGCGGGCTGCGTCCCCCGGCCGGCGAACTGATGATCTGCGGCACCCAGGGCACGCTGATGGTCGATGAGAACGGCTATACCATCAAGCCGACCCGCCCCGGGCAGTTCCAGAAGTGGAAGCCCTCCATCGAGGAGGAGTCCGGCGAGGTCGGCGGCGACGCGCGATACGGGGACCTGAACACCAAGGAAGACACCACGCAGAACCTGGTCGACAACTTCCTGGAGTGTGTTCGGACGCGCCGGCAGCCGTACTGCTCGCTGGAGGACGGCCAGCGCTCGACGACGTTTGCCCACCTGGCGAACATCTCGCTACGGCTCAAGCGTCGCATCGAGTGGGATGCCCAGGCCGAGCGCATCACCAACATTCCCGAGGCGAACGAGCTGCTGCACTACGAGTACCGGAAGCCCTGGTCGCTGGACTGAGAGCTTGTGAAAGAATCGCAGGAGCGGCCTCGTCCCTCTTCGCCCGGAAGGGGCGATAGGGATTTGGCCGGGGGCGTAAGCCCCCGGTATGCAAGCAATTAAGCATGGAGCCCCGAAGGGGCGAAAGAAAGCGTCCTGAGCGGGCAGATCCGCGAGTTTCGATTCTTTCACAAGCTCTGACCCCCTCCACGCCGCGCCGGCTTCGCTGCCGCAAGGAACGTCGTTCTCCCCGTGCCCCGGCCGCGGTAGGATAGGACCGCTATGGCAGGCGAAACCGCCGGCACCATCTTCGAGCCCGCCCTGGGCGGGCTGCTGCGGCCCCGCAAGCAGTGGCACGCCTGGCTGTCGGTGGGCGTCAGCTTCGTCATCTTCGCGGCCGTGAACGTCTTCTGGCGGTATCTCGGCACGGGGGCGCTGGCGGATCTCCGCCCCAGTTCGTACTACCAGGACCTCACGATCCCGCTGGGCGAGGTCTTCCTGTACCCGCTGAGCGTGCTGGCCCATCCCTGGATGCTGCTGGTGCTGGGTGTGCTGCTGGGGTTGCTGGTCCTGGTGCCGGTGGTGATTTCGGTGCTGTATCGCCCGGCCGTGGGCGGGGCGTTCGCCGCGGCGGTGCTGCTGCTGGGGCACGCGCCGATGCTGGCCCTGGCGGGCGCGGCCGGATGCGCGCTGGGCGGACGGTGGCGGCTTCGGCACGAGATGTCGTTCCTGGCGATGCTGCTGGGGCTGCTGCCGAGCGCGGCGTACCTGCTGCTGTCGGGGATGACCGGCACGGGCGGCGAAGCGGTGCTGCCGCTGCAGCGCTGGGCGCTGCACGCGCCGCTGGTGATCGCGTTTGTGCTGGCGATCATGCTGGCCGCGGGCGTGCTGGCGCTGGCCAAGGTGACGGGTTTCCGTCCCGGCGTGCTGGCCCCGATGTTGGCGGCGCTGCTGGGCGGGCCCGTGCTGCTGTTCCACACGCAGGTGGGGCGGGCCGAACTGGACTACTGCCTGCTGGCCGGCACGCTGCAGGGCGGCGAATCGATCTTCGAGGACGAAGCCCTGGAGCCCTGGCAGCGCCGTGTGCGCGAGCAGGGGCTCACCGGCGGGGCCGTCGAGAACGCCGTGAACGAGGATCTGGCCGATCGCCGCGACGACCTCGTGCGCCGCTGCGGGGGGTTCCTGGCCCGCCACGTCGCCGGGCCGCGGCGTCCCGCGGTGCTGTGGCTGCGGGCCCAGGCCGCCAGCGTGCAGGTGGATCAGCCGGCGCTGCGGCACGGGCTGATCCGCTACTCGGCGACGTTCCCGCTGGAGGAATCGGCCGAGGCGTGGGAGGCACTGCGGCGGGAGGCGCCGGCGGCGGCGCAGGCGGCGCTGGCGGAGTGGCGGCTGGGCGAACTGGCCCTGCGGCGCGGCGGCCTGGCGGGAGACTTGGCCGGCGTAAGCGCCGCCGCGGCGCAACTGGCCCGCGCGGGCGAGGCGCTGGAGGCGCTGCCGGGCGGCACGGAACGCCCGGGCGCGGCGGGGCCGCAGGTGTTCGTGGCCATGCCCGACTTCCCCCCGCCGGCGCACTACCAGGCCGCCCTGCGCCAGGTGCGCGAGCTGCTCTGGCTCATCAGTCAGAACCAGGTGCCCACCAACGCCAACGCGGCCGAGGCGCTGGCGGCCCAGATGAGCCTGAACCCGCGTCGAGCGGACTACCACGAGCGCCTGGCGGCGCTGCTGGGCGACCCTCTTCGCCCCCGCGAGCAGACCCGCCTGGGCGACAACCTGAAGGTGGCCGTGGCGATGGCGCTGCCGGAGGGCAACGAGCACCAGAAGGCCGAGATGCTGATGCTGATGGCGCGCGAGGAGCGCCAGGACGCCTCCATCACGGCGAACTTCGAACTGGGCAAGCTGGCGATGCGGACGGCGGAGGCGCCGGCCCCGCGCCAGATGCCGGGCCTCAGGAAGCCGGAAGAGTACTTCAAGACCGTGCTGGCCGCTCCGCCCAATCCCTACCAGATCGAGGCGGCGGAGTTGCTGGCCTCGCTGGCGGCCAGGGCCAAGACGAAGAACTGATGCCAGATGTTAAATGATAAATGCTGAATGACGGAACAGATGCCTATCACAGTTCGTACGGCGGGGCCCCGGGCGGCGGGCGGACGCGGAGGCGCCTCGGAGTTCGGCGGCGCCGCCCGCCGCACGGCCGCCGGCCTGGCGTTCCTCAGCCCGTGGCTCATCGGGTTCGCGGCGTTCACGTTGCTGCCCATCGGGCTGTCGCTGTACTACAGTTTCTGCGATTACTCGCTGGTGCAGCCGCCCACGTGGGTGGGGCTCGACAACTACCGCGACCTGCTGGGCGACCCGGTGTTCTGGCAGGCCCTGACCAACACGTTCCAGTACGCGGCGATGGCGATCCCGGCCGCGCTGCTGGTGTCGCTGGGGCTGGCGCTGCTGCTGAACCTCCGCATGCCCGGCCAGGCGGTGTTCCGCACGATCATCTTCCTGCCCTCGCTGGTGCCCGTGGTGGCGTCGGCGATGGTCTGGCTGTGGCTGCTGAACGCCGACGCCGGACTGATCAACGCGGCGCTGCGGATGGCGGGCGTGAAAGGCCCCGGCTGGCTGGTGGACACGCGCTGGGCCCTGCCCTCACTGGCCCTGATGAGCCTGTGGGGCGTCGGGCACACCGTGGTGATCTACCTGGCCGGCCTCCAGGACGTGCCGGCCGAACTGTACGAGGCGGCCGCCATCGACGGCGCGGGCCCGGCCCGGAGGCTGTGGCACGTGACGCTGCCGACGATCTCGCCGGTGATCTTCTTCAATCTGGTGATGGCGATCATCGGCACGCTGCAGGTGTTCGCCACGCCGTTCATCATGACCGGCGGCGGCCCGGCCCGCGCGACGTACTTCTACTCGATGTACCTCTACGACAACGCGTTCAACTACCTGAAAATGGGCTACGCCAGCGCCATGGCGTGGATCCTGCTGATGATGATTGTCCTCCTGACGGCCCTGGCGTTCTGGACCAGCAAACGATGGGTGCACTACCAGGGACGGTGAGAAAGAAACAAAACAACCCAGGACGGGAACGACGACGAGGACGAGTTTAGCGGCTGAGCTTGCTCAGCGCGTCCGGTTCGACACCCGACACCCGACACTTTGTATGTCCGCGAGACGTGCGACATCCCGCTGGTTGCTGCTGCTCCCGATGCTCCTCATCTGCGCCGGGTTCCTGCTGCCGTTTATCTGGATGATCTCCACCAGCCTCAAGACGGCCGACACGATGATGGAGTTCCCGCCGAACCTGGTTCCCCGTCCGCCGGCGCCGGAGAACTACCAGGCTGTGCTCACGCACGAGAAGTTCGACTTCGCCTTGTACACGCGGAACACGCTGATCGTGGCCGCCCTGGCCGTGGCGGGCACGACGCTGTCCAGCGCGCTGGTGGCCTACGGGTTCGCCAAGGTGCGCTTCCGCGGGCGCGGGCTGCTGTTCGCCCTCATGCTGGGCACCATGATGGTGCCTTTCCCCGTGACCATGGTGTCGCTGTTCGCCATCTTCCGCTGGCTGGGCGACAACTCGGGCATGGCGTGGCTGGGGACGTTCAAGCCGCTGTGGGTGCCCGCCTGGTTCGGCTCGGCGTTCAACATCTTCCTGCTGCGGCAGTTCTTCATCACGATCCCCGATGAGCTGTCGGAGGCGGCTCGCCTGGACGGCTGCTCGGAGTGGGGGATCTTCTGGCGCGTGATCGTGCCGCTGAGCAAGCCCGCCCTGTCGGTGGTGGCCCTGTTCACGTTCATGTGGGCGTGGAACGACTTCCTGGGCCCGCTGGTCTACCTCCAGCGCCCCGAGCAATACACCCTGGCGCTGGGCCTGCAGACGTTCCAGTCGCAGCACGGCGGGACGCAATGGAACCTGCTGATGGCCGCGTCGCTGATGGTGATCACCCCGGTGATCGTGCTGTTCTTCCTGACGCAGCGGACGTTCATCCAGGGCATCGCGACGACCGGCGTGAAGGGATGACGCCCTTGGGGGGCCAGGAATCGGCATCTGTCCGATCCGACCGATCCGACCCATGCATCACATTGCTTCCCGCAGCACCGCCGCCAGGGCCGCGTCGGAGAGGTCCGCCGGATTGCCCTTGATGCTGCTGGATTTCTTCGCCAGCGCCACCATGTTGGGCACGTCGGCTTCCGCGAGTCCGAACTTGCGCAGCGGCGGAATGCTCAGATCGCGCACCAGGTCGCGCAGGAACTCCGCTCCCGCCTCGATCGCGTCGGCATCGCTCCCATGCGGCCTGCCGTCCAGCGTTCTGCCCAGTTCGGCGTATTTCCGCATCGCGGGATGCTCGGCGTCCGCCGCCCGCAGGGCGGCCACGTTCGCCGACCACACGCCGGCCACCAACGCCGCGCACAGAACGCCGTGCGGCACGGCGAAGTTCGCCCCCAGCGGGGCGGCGAACCCGTGCACCGCGCCCAGGCCCGCATTGGTCAGGCAGATCCCACTGAGCAGGGCGGCCATGGCCATGTCCTCGCGGGCGTCCACGTCGGCGCCGTCCGCGTACGCCCGCCGCAGCGCCCCCGCCGCCCGCGACACGCCCGCCATCGCCAAGGCGTCCGTCAACGCATTGGCCTTGCGGCACACGTAGCTCTCGATGCACTGGCACAGGGCGTCCATTCCCGACGCGGCCGTCACATCGGCGGGCAGGCCCACCTGCAACTCGGGGTCGACGATCACCGCGTGGGCGAGCAACTCCTCGCCGCGAATCGATGCCTTGTAGCGATGCTCCCAACTGGCCACCACGGCGTTGCGCGTGACTTCGGCCCCCGTCCCGGCCGTGGTGGGCACGGCGATCCACGGCACGGACCGGCGAGCGGGCTTGCGGCCCGCGCCGATCACTTCCATGTAGTCGAGGGCCGCCCCGCCGTTGGCCAACAGCATGGCCGCGGCCTTGGCTGCGTCCATCGCGCTGCCGCCGCCCAGGCCGATGACGACGTCGCAGCCGCCGCGGCGACCGGTTTCCGCCGCCGCCTCCACGCTCGCCACGGTGGGCTCGCCGGCCTGAACATACACCTCGCCCGCGACGCCGGCCGAGGCGAGCAGTTCAGCCGCATGGCCCAGCGCGCCGGCGCTGGCGACGAGCAGCGTTCGGCCGCCCATCGCCGCCGCGAACTTGCCCAACTCGGCGATTCGCCCGCGCCCGAAGGCGATTCGCGGCACCGAAACGAAGTCGAATGTCGCCATGAAGGGCTACCTCAATGCTCTTTCATCGCCGCGACGATGAGAACAAGACGCAACAGCGATGGACACAGATGAACGCGGCTGCGAAAACACTGACAAGTCCCCTATCTGTACGACTATCCATCAACTTCGTCGCGCGCCGCGCAGACGCCGCGGCCGGTACTGCTGCCTGCTGCCCTTGGTTGCGGTCACCGGCCGCGCTGTGTTCATCCGGGTTCATCCTTGCTGCCTCTTCTTGTCTACGCCTCTGTGTCGCCGAAGAAGATCGCGGTGTGTTTGACGCCCTGTCGCGGCTGGGCCATCCACTCGCCCACGGCGTCGCGCCAGCGGAAGTAGTGCGCCGTCTGCTGGTGGGCCTTGAAGTCCTCGACAGTGTGGTATGCCTCGTAGAGCAGGAACCTGCCGGCGTCGTCGGCGCATCGCGCGACGTCGAACCGCACGTTGCCCGGCTCTTTCCGCGTGTTGCGGGCGTTGTCCAGCGTGGCGGCGACGAACGGCTCCACGAACTCCGGCTTGACGAAGAGGGTGACGGCAACGATGTACATGGGCGGCCCTTTCCTGTTGTGTCCGGATTATAGACTCGGTCGTTGTGTCACGTACGGGTCGGGCGTCCATTCGCTGACGTAATGACCGGGGCGGGCAAAGCACCGGCTCAAGACCGCTTCGCGCTGGGCGCGCCTCCCGCCGTGGTCATGGGAGCCGCTGCGCCGCCGTGAAGGCGCCGACGATCAGGCTTCTACCATCCCAGGTGAGCGTCTGACGGCCCATTGTAGCCTTGAGGCCGTCGACCTTCACCTCGGGCGCAGCGCCGCGCTGAACGGTCATCACTACCACGAAAAGGCTGCCGGCCCCGCGGACGCGGATCACCTGACGCGCGAGCCAGACTTGATCGTGACTGCCGTGATAGTTCGCCTCGTGGGAAAACTTGGCTGGAACCACCTCGATGGTCGGGGTGGCCGGAGCCACCATGGTACCCCGCAACGTGGCGCCGTTGGCGGCGGTGATGGTGAAACCGGTAGCGTCGGTAGCGATCTTGTGCTCTGCCGCGGTGCAGAACTGCCAGGTCTCGTCGCCTTTTGTGCCGGTCAGGCGGTCGGCCACGGCCATCAGGGCAGGCACGCCAGAGGCCCCGGAATAGTCCACGGCCAGGCTGCGCAGGGCGCGGATGCCCACATCCTTGGCCTGGACCCGCTTCCTGGCTGACGCCCCGACCGGGGCTTCGACCTCCTCGTACCCGTACCCGACATAGCACCCGGAGAGGTCCACGTTCACCACTCCCGAACCATCGGTGGCCAAGGCTGCTGAGACCAAGGAGGCGCGGCCGGTCGCCGGCGCCGGCGTTGCGGAGTTGGCGATCTTGCAGCCCGGCACGCTGACCACACTGCCGAACTGGCGCAGATCGGGGCATATGCCGTCCTTGTCAGCTCGCCGCAGGTTGATGCCGTTGCCCCAGGGGATGCCTCGTTCGGCCCACACCGTGCCCAGCGCGTACCAGCGGATGTCGCCATAGTCAGGCCCATTCCAGCCGGCCTGTATCTTGGCATGGTCGATCAACAGCGTGGCCACGCTGTCGTCGTCGTTGTTCCATCCATTCCGCAGAACGAACCCCCCTTTCTGCCTATCCACCATCGTTCGCGGCAACACCGTGGCGGTATCGATGCGGGCCGGCGCCCCACCGGGATGGTTGACGAAGCGAAAGGCTGCCGAACAGGTGTCGAGGTCGGCGATCACCCCCATCGGACTCCTGAACTTCCCGGCTTCGGCCAGGGCGGTGGTCCGATCCCAGGCCTGCAAGCACGCCGCTCGTTGCGGTTTCTCCACCAGGGCGAAGCCGCGGGCCCAGTTGTCCACACCCAGGGGGCCGCCGCCCGGCCCATAGCTGGGCATGTCGGCGCCATCGGCGCGGAAGACCGTCTTGGCGACGTAGAGCGGGAAGGTCGCCGGCAGGTTGGGACTGGCCGACAAGCGGCGGCCGGTGGCGTTGAGGAAGGCATGTTCAAAACACAGGGCAGTGCGCAGGGCGTGCTGCGTATAGGCTTCGCCTTCTCCATTCCAGCCGGCGTCGCCAAAGGCGATGTCTGCGTAGTTGGATTGGCGCAGTTCGGCCACCGCCAGCCAGCGCCGCGCCTCGGTGTCGGCCCGGTCTTCCCGGTCGATGGCGGCCACGGCTTGGACGTGGTCATGCTCACGCCGCGCCGCCGCCAGCCAGGTCTTGGCCTCTGTCGGCGTCAGGGCCTGCAAACGTAGATAGCTTTCCATGTACTCCCAACTGCCACAGGCCCCGATGGCCACCTCCATCACGAGCAGATGCCGGCCGGCCGCCAACTGCACGACTTGGCCGCCGGCCACGGTGCGGCCGTCCAGATGCAGACCCAGGCGGTCGATCTTCTTGGAGTAGTGCTGCAACTGATAGGCCCCGGGCTGAGCCACCTCCAACACGGTGCTCAGGAGGTGCGTGGTCAGGTACTTCCGGCCGCTGACTGCGGCGTAGTCCAGACCGCCTTCCAGTTGCGGGTTCTTGTATTTCTCGGCCATCTCATTGGTGATGCGGCAGGTGGCCGGCAGAGCGGCGAAGGTGCAGGAGGCCGTGGCGCCAGCGCGGGTGGTGTAGGCCACCGCGGTGCCGATCTTCGGGCGCGCCGCCGGCCCGCCGATGGTGGCCAACACCGGTGTGTCGCGGGCCACGTCGAATGGGCCGGCATGCAGCCATGTGCCGATGGCCTTGCCTGGCTCGAGCGGGGTGACCACCATGCCATCCGCCGCCAAGTCGGCCACGGCCGGCATGGCCTGGACGGACGGCGCGTCGGGAAGCTTCTGGTCCGGGGCAGGTCCGTCAGCCAGAAGACCCAAGGCGGCCATGCCCATGGCCGAGCGGAACATTCCGCTCCAGTTCGATCCATCGTTGTCGTTGAAGCCGCCAGAGGGCGGATAGTAGAGATAGTCCATCTTGACCCGCAGGATGCCCTGCATGGACGAACGCCAGGTCTTGTCGCCGGTCTCGTACAACAGGTCGTACGCCATGGTGCCCTGCGAGACGCAGGCGGCGGCGCCGTGCACTTGCGAGACGTGGTACCAGTTAGGGAGGTCTGAAACCAGGATCCTGCGACCTTGGTCGGCCAGGGCCGCGTCCCCGGTGAGGTGATAGAGAAGCCCCAGCGCCATGGCCCGGCCGGTGGGGCCATCGGTGCCCGGCCCGCCTTTGCCCTGGGCCAAGGAGCGCAAGCGTTGGACTTCGCGTTCACCCCAGGGCGTGGCGGCCTTGGCCTTCAGCGCCGGCAGGTCGCTCTTGCGGAGCAGGAGACGCGGCCGCTCGTCGGCCGGTGGTATCGCGCCGGGCGTCTCAGTCAGGGGCAACACCGTGGCCACCGCCTTGCCCTGGCCGGCCTGGCCGTGGTAGGCCCCGGTCCAGGTGCCGGTGTAGGTGCCATCTGCGGCCCGGCTGAGAATGACCTGGTAGCGGTTCCAATCGCGGGGCGGATCCCAAGGGGCGGGTTCCTCCTGGAGAGTGACACTGACCTTGGCTTGGCGCTCATCGATAGCCAATTCCAGCGCTCGGCCATGCTGATCGGTCTTGTTGGCACTGCGCGCAACCGCACCGACTACCCGTTCCCAACGCCCGTGGTTCCGGACCAAGCGCAGGCTCAACGGTTGGGGCTTGGTTGGGTCGCTGCCCGGCCCGCCCGGCCACACCGCGTTCTCCAGCGTCACCTCCAGCCGCATCGTCTGAGGCAGCGCGGCGTATGCAGGCAATCCGGCGAAGAGGCACGTTACCACGAATCCCCATTGCGCCAGTCTGTGTCTCATCCACGGCTCCTTCGTCTGGCCTGGTTGCTCCGTTGAACTGTGGGCCCGCCCGCCAGTTGTATGCCAAATGCGCAATCGTTCTTCGCAAATACGACATCTCCCCGCCCCGGCTCCTGGATGCCACCCACCCGCATGGCGCCCATCTCCCCTCAGAGTTTGTGAAAGAATCGCGTCGCGGCACCTCGACCGCATTCGGCGCCCTCTGTCGCTCCTCCGGGGCTCCTGTCTTTACTCCATGCTTTCCCGGGGCTTACGCCCCAGGCCAAATCCTGACCGCCCCCCCTGACCGCCCCTCGGGGCGAAGAGGGATGAGACTGCCTTCCCGATTCTTTCACAAGCTCTCAGCGTTGTGATCGTCTGCAGTTCCTTTGTCTGGTTGGGTCGACTACTATACCGGCCGCCTGCGTGCCGGTTGCGCTTCGCATGCGTAATCCCTGTCCGCAAATGCGACAGGTACAAAGCCTGGGCTTCCCCACGAACGGTGGGCGCGCCGGACGCGCCCGGGCACGATGACGCCTCCTTGCCATGCGAGCGGCGCAGCGCAGTTCTCCTCCTTCCCCGCCTCGCCAGCGGCGCATGGACAGTCACCGACAGCATCGACAGGCGGGATGTTCGGTTCGTGACGGCCCTATGCGCTGACGGCGCGCGGGCGGCGGCCTCGTGCGTGCTGTACGACAAGGCGGTGGAGTGGGCGTGGCTCGCTGGCGGAGCGAAGGCGTGGCGGCGGGGAGCGGGGCGTGGACCTCGCGATCACTCTCCATGCCGGTGAGTGCCTGTTCCCTGGCGCTGACTTCCGCACGCCATGGGTTCACCGGGCGCGGGCTGGACGTTGGCGGTTGCGGGCACTCCAGCTATAATCGCCGCCATGGAACGTCCTGGAAGCTGCATCGAGCTAGCGGGTGGAAGTCCCGCCACGGTAAGCGCCGTAGCGCCGTGTAGCAGGCCCCGGGCGGCAGGGGCGACCCTGTCGTTTAAGTGGGGCGTCAAAAGCCCTCCGGTGGCTGTACGGCCGCCGGGAGG
>CAYWTX010000116.1:0-2410 GCA_964461295.1 uncultured Planctomycetaceae bacterium
GGCCAAGGCCGACGCGCGCAAGAAGCTGATGAACGCCATCCAGGCCGATGTGCTCACCCAGCCGCAGCGCGACAAGATTGCCGGCAAGGCCGACGACAAGACGCCCAAACCCGCCGCATTCAAGAAGGCCGGCGGCGGCAGGAAGCCCGCCGGAGATGCCAAGGCCAAACCGGGCAAGGCGGCCGCCGGCGCCGCCGGCGGCGCCACCGTCGGAACGGCCGACGAATAACCCAACTCCGACATGGTTCGGGGCCGGGTGGCGCAACTCCCGGATTCGCGCTGCCGGAATCCACAACTCTGGACAGTTGTGCCACCAGGGAACTGCACTTCCTGGACCATGTCCGAAGTCGTCATCGTTTGTGAAAGAACCGGAACTCGCGCCTTGGCCCACGCTGGAGGCTTTCTGTCGCCCCTTCAGGGCACGGCCAGGAGCGACAACGCCCGCCGTTGCAGTTGCGTCGGCTGGGCGATCTTGTCGAACGGCTCGGCGCCGGCTCGCCGTGTACCCGCACTGTGCGCCATCGGCGGCGGAACCGGGCTGGGTTAGGGCCCTATCAGTTCCGCCCGCGTCGGCGAATTGCCGCGGCCGCCAGACCCGCCAGCAGCAACAGCGACCCCGGCTCGGGCGCGAACTGCGCGTTGTTGTAGTCCAGCACGGCCCAGACGTTGCCGAGGCCCGAACCGTCGCCTTCCCAGCCCCAGCAGCCCAACAGCTCGCTCAGTTCACCGGGATGATCGGCTCGGAATGCCTCCCACGTCTTGCGCACCAGCGGCTGCGACTCGCCGCCGAAGTTGCCCAACGGCGCAGGCAGCCACTGGTCCGCCGCGGCACCTGCCCCGCCCACCTCGTGATCGGCGCCCAAATCCAGGTACGCCAGGAAGTGAAGCCTGCCCGGCGCATCGAGGTCCGTGTAGCTCATCTGGAGCACGAACACGTCGCTCTGGTGGCGGTCATTGGGCCCGAGATTGCCCGGGCCGGCGTCCATCCCCGTCAGCCGAAGCACGTCGCTGAACAGATACCGCGTCTCGGGAATCTCCGATCCCGGCACGCCGTACACCATGCCGTCATATCGCTGCCGCCACTCCATGCTGACCGTGTGGCCCGCGGCCGAGTCGATGCCCTCGCAGATCACGGCCTCGGTGCCCACCGTCTGGCCTTCCTCGGCCCAGGTGCCCGGACTTGTCTTCGACGCCAAGCCGGCGTAATCGCGCACAATCAGCCCGCCCGGCAACGTCTTCCCCTTGCCCTGGCCGACCAGCGGCGGGCCGAATGCCAGACGGTCCTTCCCCGGCCCCGCTTTCGCCATGCCCACGTTCACGATCGTGCCGTTCGCCCAGTCCAGGATCGCGTCGCCGTGGGGCGGGCTATGGTTCGTCGCGGTCGCGACCCTCGGCTTGACCGACACGGCCGAGTTGTACTCGATACCGTGGAAAGTCAACCCGGCGTTGGTGCGGGTCGCACCGTGCTGCACGTCGCTGCCGTCGATGGAGGCGCCGCTGACTTCGCCGCCGAGGCCGCTGGCGGCGTTCAGGCCGGTGAAGTCCAGCGTGTCCATGTCGCCGCTGCCGGTGCACGTGATGGAACTGGTTGCGCCAACGTAGCCCTTCAGCAGCACGTTGGGCGCAACCGCCAGGTTGGCCGACAGGCGGTAGTGCGTGTCCGTCGTGCCCGACTCCACCTCGATCCGCCCGGTGGCGTAGTCCAACCGCTGGCTGCCGAATACCTTCCATTGCAGGCCGTCCCCCAACGTCGGAAGGTTGATCGTGCCGAACGTGCCGGTAGGGGTGTTGCCGCCCCAGTCGAACAAGTCGTACACCTGCCCGGCCGCGTACTCAGGCCCGGTCCCGAAGTTGACCACGTTCAGCGTGCCGCCGAACGTCAGCACGTGACCGGAGCCGCCGACGGCGATGCCGTCGTAGTAGCCGGCGCCGGGCCCGCCTTCGTCCATGCGGCGGTAGACCTGCAACTCGAACTGGCTGACCCCCGCAAGGGTCAGGTTCTCGTTCACCGTCAACACGCCGGTGCTGGCGCCGGGGGCAATCGTGCCGTTGACGACCACCGGCTTGCCAATGGTCCCGCCGCCTTGCAGCGAGGCCCCGTTGGCGACGGTAAGCCAACTGCCCCCCCCGCCGACCGTGCCGTCCACACGCAGCGTGCCCGACGACACGGCCACCGCCCCGCCGGTGTTCAGCGTGTTGGAGATCCTCACCACGCTCGTGCCGGCTCCCGTCACCGTCACCGCGTTGTTGTTCGGCGTCCACGTCCCGCCGGCGAATTCCGCCGTGCCGCCGCTGGCGGCCGTCAGCGTGACCTCCTTGTTCAGCGTGATGTTGCCGGTGAACTGCACCGCGCCGCTGGTGTTCGACCCGCCCCGCAGCCGCCCCCCCCCGCCCCCGCCCGTGGAGTTGA
>CAYWTX010000117.1:0-4337 GCA_964461295.1 uncultured Planctomycetaceae bacterium
CGGGGCGGATCAAGCCCGGCAGCACGATCCTTCTGATCGCCTTCGGCGCCGGCCTGACCTGGGCGGGCGCCGTGCTGAAGATGTAGCGCGGCGGACTGGTTGACCGGTCAACCGGCGGATCGGTTAACCGGTCGGAACGCGGATGGGTTCGCTCAGTTGCCCGTCAACCCGTCAACCCGTTAACCGAGTGCAGACATGAAGACCGCATTCCTATTCCCCGGCCAAGGCGCCCAGAAGGTGGGCATGGGCAAGGACCTCCACGAGGCCTTCGAGCCCGCGCGCCGCGTGTTCGACCTCGCCGAGGCCGCCTGCGGCATGCCCCTCAAGCAACTTTGCTTCGAGGGCCCCGAGGAGCAGCTCGCCCGCACCGACGTATGCCAGCCGGCGATCTTCACCGTCTCGGCCGCGACGCTGGCCGCGCTGGCCGACCTGCTGGGGCCCGACAAGGCGGAGGCGATCCGTCCCGCCTTCATGGCGGGCCTGAGCCTGGGCGAGTACACCGCCCTCTACGCCGCCGACGCGATCGACCTCCAGGCCGCCGTAAGACTGGTCGCCCGCCGCGGCGAGCTGATGCAGCAGGCGGCGGTGGCCGTCCCCTCGGCCATGGTCAGCATCATCGGCCTGGACGAGGCCAAGGTGCAGGAACTGGTGGCGGCGGCCGCGGGCGGCGAGGCGCTGAGCTGCGCGAACTTCAACTGCCCCGGGCAGATCGTGATCAGCGGGGCCGCGGCGGCGTGCAAACGGGCCGAGGCGATGGCCGGCAACTTCGGCGCCAGCGGGGCGGTGGCCCTGAACGTCGCGGGGGCGTTCCACAGCGAGATCATGGCCCCGGCGGCGCCCAAGCTGGCCAAGGCCCTGTCGGCCGCGGACTTCCGCACCCCCAGGACGCCGGTGGTGTCCAACGTGGACGCCGCGCCCGTGGGCGGCCCCGGCGACATCCGCGCCAAGCTGGTCGGCCAACTCACCTCCCCGGTGCGGTGGCAGCAGTCGGTGGAGTTCCTGCTGGCCGCCGGCGTTGAGAAATTCTACGAGATCGGACCCGGGCGCGTGCTGGCCGGGCTGATGCGACGGATCAGCCGCCGCGCGGACATCGTGAGCCTGAACTCCACGGAATCGGTCGAGGAAGCGGCGAAAAGTCTTGGTGCGTAGCGACGCAGCGCGGTCGCCGGTTGAAGGCAACCGCTGCGATGCGCCGCGGCTCGGTTGAACTCGCGAACGTAGGCGAATACGAAAGGGCGACCCATGGCGGACGGCAAGGTGGCGATCGTGACCGGAGCGGCGAGGGGCATCGGGCGGGAGATCGCCCGCGAACTGCTGGGGATGGGAATGACCGTGGCGGCTGTCGACCTGCGCGAGGACCTGCTCAAGGAGTTGGGCGCGGCCTTGGGCAGCCCCGGCGACCGCCTCGATTGCAGGACCATGAACGTCACCGACAGCGAGGGATTCACCGCGCTGATCGAGGACGTGGCCGAGAAGCACGGGCACCTGGACGTGCTGGTGAACAACGCGGGCATCACGCGCGACAACATCGTGTTGCAGCTGTCCGACGAAGACTGGGACCTGGTGCTGAAGGTGAACCTGACCAGCGCGTTCATCGGCACCCGCGCTGCCGGCAAGATCATGATGCGCCAGCGGTCGGGGTCGATCGTCTTCATGTCCAGCTACAGCGGGCTGGAAGGCAACCGCGGGCAGGCGAACTACGCGGCCAGCAAGGCGGGCATGCTGGGCCTCATGAAGTCGGCGGCCAAGGAACTGGCCAAGCGCAACGTTCGCTGCAACGCGGTGGCGCCGGGGTTCATCCAGACGGAGATGACCGACGTGCTGCCGCAACAGGCGAAAGACATGGCACTTGCGCAAATCCCGATGCAACGGTTCGGCCAGCCCGCCGATATCGCCAAGGCCGTGGCGTTCCTGGCCGGCGACGGCTCGGCATATATCACCGGGCAGGTGCTCAGCGTGGACGGCGGGATGCACACGTGACAGAAGCGGCCGGCTTCCAGCTTCCCTCCGGAGTCTCTTGCTGGTAGCCGGCGGCTGAGAGCGGATAGCCGAAAACTGATAGCTGAAAGCTTGAGAAAGTGGTATTGCATGGCTGCGGCCTCGACGCTATAGTACGCCGCCCCCATCGGGGCGGCAGCAACGGGACACGGTGCAAGACAACTCGCCCGCCGCGTAGGCGGGCCTAGTGGGAGAACGAACGTGGCGGATGAAATCGAATCGAAAGTCATTGAGATCGTCGCCGAGCAGATGAGTGTGGACAAGAGCGAGATCACCCGCGAGACCTCGTTCGTTAACGACCTCAACGCCGACTCGCTGGACACCGTCGAGCTGGTCATGGAGTTCGAGGACGAGTTCGAAATCTCCATCCCCGACGAAGAGGCGGAGAAGATTCAGACCGTCGGGCAGGCCATCGACTACATCCGCGAGCACTGCAACAAGGCCTAGGGCCTGGAGTTTGCGATGGTCAGGCGTCGCGTCGTCTTGACCGGCATGGGCACGGTCAACCCGCTGGGGCACAATGTGCCCGAGTTCTGGTCCGCGCTGATCGCCTGTCAGAGCGGCATCCGCCGGATCGCGAGGTTCGATCCCGCGCCGTTCACCTCGCAGATCGGCGGGGAGGTCCAGAACTGGGAAACCATCCCAGAGGACTGCGGGGGGTTGGTCGACCTGCGCGAGGCGCGCCGGATGGACCGGTTCGCCCAGTTTGCCGTGGCCGCGGCGATCGAGGCGGTGCGCGACTCGGGGCTGGACTTCAGCAAGGAAGACCGCGACCGCTGCGGCGCGATCGTCGGCACGGGCATTGGCGGGTTGCAGGAGCTGGAAGACCAGCACAAGCGGATGCTCGAAAAAGGACCCAAGCGGGTCAGCCCGTTCACCGTCCCCAAGCTGATGGGCAACGCCGCCTGCGGGAACATCTCCATCGTCTGGCAGCTTCGCGGGCCCAACTACTGCACCTGCACGGCCTGCGCGTCGGCGGCCAACGCTGTCGGCGAGGCGTTCCGGGCCATGCAGTATGGCGACGCCGAGGTCATCATTTCCGGCGGCAGCGAGGCGGCCGTGACGCAGATCGGCCTGGCAAGTTTCTGTGCGCTCAAGGGCCTGTCCACGCGGAATGACGACCCCGTCCACGCCAGCCGCCCGTTCGACAAGGGTCGCGACGGCTTCCTGCTCAGCGAGGGCGCCGGCATCGTGGTGCTGGAGGAGTTGGAGCACGCCAAGGCGCGCGGCGCGAGAATCCACGCCGAGTTGATCGGCTACGGCGCCAGCGCCGACGGCTACCACATCACCGCCCCCGACCCCGAGGGCGGGGGCGCGTGTCTGGCCATGCAGCGGGCAATGAAGGACGCCGGCGTCGCCCCGGAAGGGGTCGACTACATCAATGCCCACGGCACCAGCACCGACTTGGGCGACCTGGCCGAGACGCGGGCGCTGAAGAAGACCTTCGGCGACTGGACGAGAAACGGGCTGATGGTTTCTTCGACCAAGAGTTCAACCGGCCACCTGTTGGGCGCCTCCGGCGGCGTGGAACTGATTGCCGGTACGCTGGCGATCCGCGACGGCGTCGTGCCGGCGACGCTGAACTTGATCGAACCCGACGCGGAGTGCGACTTGGACTACGTGCCGAACATCCCGCGCCAGAAGAAGCTCAACGTGGTGCTCTCCAACAGCTTCGGCTTCGGCGGCCACAACGCCTGTCTGCTGCTGAAGCGGTTTGAGGGCTGAGCGTCTGTGGAAGAATCGCAGGAGCGGCCTTTCTCCCTCTTAGCCCCGAAGGGGCGTCGAGGATTCAGTATGCCGGGGGCGTAAGCTCTCGGTATGCAAGCAATTAGACATGGAGCCCCGAAGGGGAGACACAGAGCGTCCATCGCGGGCGAGATATCGCGACGCAATTCTTTCACAAGCTCTGACGGCTTTCGTGCGCCAGCGAAGCAATCGAGGCGCCTCCGCGAGGCGGCCCGCCCCGGCACGGCCCCGCGCGAGGGAGAACCGGATGAACCCGACTTTGACGATTCCGCGCCGCTTCGGGAGGAGAAACTGACATGGGCAAGGTGACCCCGATCCTGCTGCTTCTGGGTTCCAACGTCTTCATGACCTACGCATGGTACGGACACCTGAAGGACATGAAATCCCGGCCGCTGGTGGTCGCGATCATCGTGAGCTGGGGCGTGGCGTTGCTGGAGTATTGCCTCCAGGTGCCGGCCAATCGAATCGGCAGTCAGTTCTACTCGCTGGGGCAACTCAAGGTGATGCAGGAGGTGATCACGATGTGCGTCTTCGCCGTCTTCGCCGCCGCGTACATGAAGGAGCGGCTGACGCTGGATTTCCTCTGGTCGGCC
>CAYWTX010000118.1:0-29807 GCA_964461295.1 uncultured Planctomycetaceae bacterium
ATCAGGTCCGTGATCACTGCGACGATCTTGTCTTCCTGCCTCTGCGTGTCCTGGCCGCTGTCCAGTTCGCTCAGCCGTTTCTTCACCTCGCCCATCAACCCGCTCGCCCAGCCCAGCGGGTCCTTCTGGAACTCCGCGAACCCGTCCATCTTCTTCGTGATCTCCTCCAACGCCTCCTTGTCCAGCGTCAGCCCGTAGTTCTTCACCGCGTACGCGTACATCTCCGACGCGTATGTGAAGCGGTTGAGCTGCTCGAATATCCGCGCTGAATCCAACGCCGCCGCCGCCGCGAAACTCACCCGGTCCGGCATGTTCGCCAGCAGCTCCTGGTAGGCCTCCACGGCGTCGTACCCCTTGCCCGCCCCCGCCAATGCCTTGGCGTACAGCGTGTACCGCGCCGCGTTGATGTACGTCGCCTCCTGGACGTTCAGTTCCTTCTTGACGGCCGCCGCCGCCTCCGAGAACTTCTTCTCCTCCATCAGCTTGCCCACCTGGCCCAGCCGCAGATCAACCTTCATCAACGCCTTCATGATCCGATCGATGTTGTCCCTCTGCGTGTTCTTCGGGTCCCTCTCCAGCATCTTCACGGCCGCGTCGATCTCGTCCGGCTCGTATAGCAGGCCCTCGCGGATCTCCTCGGCCGCTTGCTGCCGCTCCATCTTCAGGCGGCTCTCGATGGCGGTGTTGATGAGCTTCTCGATGTCCTCGGCCTTGAGGCCGTGGAGCAACTCCTCGATGTCCTTCATCCCGGCGTTCGGATCGACGCCCTTGGCCGCCGCGCCGGCTTCCTTCGGCTGGCTGGGGACCGTCGGCTCCGCCCACGCCGACCCCGCCAACACCCACACGAGGGCCGCCGCAATCATCGTTCCACGAATCGCCATGGTCGTTCTCCTCTTCCTCAACTGCCAACTGCCATTCCCATCCCCAAAGCCCGAAGCCGGAAGCCGGCCGCCGGCAGCTTCCTTTCAGATGTCGCCGCCCGGCTTGCCCTTGAGCCCGCCGCCGGGAGGCATGCCGCCGCCGTGCCCGCCCCCTGCCTTCTGCTTGAGCTGCTCGATCATGTCGCGCACGCTATCCTGCCGCGTTGAGAGCTTCTTGTGCTCGCCTTCGCTCTGCACGCCCGTCAGCGAGCCCTCCTTCACCTGCTCGTTGATCGTCACCGTCCTGCGGTTGACCCCGATCTGGAGCAGCCGCAACATCTTCAGCTCAGCGATGACCGACACCAGCGGCTGCTGTCCGCCGCCGCCGCCACCTCCCCCGCCGCCGCCGCCGCCACCGGGCTTCTTCAGCTTCCGCTCGGCCAGTTCCTGCCGGACCGCGTCGATCAACTCCTGCAAGCTGCGCTCCACCTCTTTCTGCACGCCCTGCGTGTACGCGCCCGCATCCTGCTTGGCCAGCAGCAACTGCGTGTCCTGCAAATCCGCTTCCACGTTCTTCAGCACGCTGGGGAACACCACGGCCGTGCCCTCCTTGTCCAGCATGCCCTCGACCTTCTTCACTTCCTCGGTCAGAGCCCCCTCGCCCCGCGACATCTCCGTCAACTTGAGCTGCTCGGGCCGCTCGTAGTACGGCGCCTTGACCATGCGCTTGGCGTACGCGTCGCGAGTGCCGCTGGAAATCTCCTTCTGCCGGCTCAGCATCTTCTGCAGCATCTCGTCGATCTTGGCGAGCTGCTCGGCCTGCGCCGCGGCCTGCGCATCGTCAATCGCCTGGGCCAGTTCGTCCTTGGCCTTCTCCAGTTCCTCCACCGCCCTCTTCTGGTCCTGGTTGGCCGCGCCGCCCTTGCCCTGGCTAAGCGACTGGGAGGCCGATCCCTGGCTCTTGGACGACTTGGAGACCGACTCCTGCCCCGGCGTGCTGCCGGACTTCTCCATCTTCTTGGCCAGCTTCTCCGTATCGTCGGCGTTCTCCTGCTGCTCCTGCGCCTGCTTGGGCATTGGCTTCGCCTGCTTCTCGGCCAGGCGACGCTCAATCTGAGCGAGCGTCCATTTCTTGGCTTCGAGCTGATCCAGCGCCTTCTTCTGCTCCTCGAGCGCCGGGTCTTTGTCTTGCTTGGCCAAATCCTCCGACGCCTTCTTCATGTGGTCGGAAGCCTTGTTCAGATTCCCCTCGGGCGGCTTCTGACCGCTCGATCCGCTGCCCGATCCGCTGCCGCTGCCGCTCAACCCCGTATCGTCATGCAGCTTCTCCACGGCAGAGGCAAGCTCGTTCGTCTTGTCAGCCAGCTTCTTCTGCTCGTCCGCCAGCTTGTCCGACTTAGGGTCCCCGCCGGCCTTCGCGATCGCGTCGCTGAGGGCCTTCTCGACCTTCTTCATGTCGTCGATGGCCTGCGTCTGCGGGCTGTTCGCCTTGGCCGCGTCCGATTTGCCCAGAGCGCCCGACGCCTTCTTCATCTCGCCGGAAGCCTGCTCGGCGCTCTTGGCCGCCTTGGCCAGCGACGAACCCGACTTCCCACTCTCGCCGGACTTCCCACTCTCGCCGGACTTCCCACTCTCGCCCGACTTCCCGCTCTCGCCGGACTTCCCACTCTCGCCCGACTTCCCACTCTCGCCCGACTTCCCGCTCTCGCCCGACTTCCCACTCTCGCCGGACTTCCCGCTCTCGCCCTTCTCGCCCATCGCCGAGGCCACCTTTGGATCGGCCGCCGCGGCGGCAATCGCCTTGGCGAGTTGATCGGCGCGTTCGCCCAACCGCCGCTGCAATTCGCCCGTCACCGGGAGCTGGTCCACCGGGGCCGTCTGGGCCGCACGTTGCAGAGCCACCTGCTTGTCCAAGATCTCCGCGGCCTCCTTGCGGAGATCCTGAAGCTTCTTGCCCGCCTCGCTGCCGTCGCCGATCTTCTTCGTCTCGCCCATGAGCTTCTTCTGCTCTTCGACGATGTCGCTCAGTTTCTTCGCCAGGTCGCCCGCCTCTTTGCCGTACTCCTTCGCCTTCTCCGTGAAGTCGGAATCCCGTTTGAGTTCCTTCTCCTTGTCCAGCAGCTTGTCCACCTTGTCGGCGAACTCCTTCAGCTCCTTCAGGCGTGCAATCCGCTCATCCAGCGTCAGCGTGCCGTTCAGAAGGGTCTGAAGCACCTTGCGCAGGCCTTCGACCACCTCGCCCTGCGTGCCCGCCGCCGCCGAAGCCAGGCCCTTGGACAGGTACTCGGCCACCTTCTCCATGTCCTCGGCGATGAACGCCTTCTGGGCCTGCGCGATGGCGTCCTTCAGCGACGCCGCCGTCTCCGGCTCCGCCTTCTCCAGCAAGCCCGCCAACTCGATCATCTTCGTCGTCAGTTCCTGGAACTGCTTCTTCGTGAACCGCTGCTGCGCCACCCGCTCGGTGTTCTTGCCGCCCTCGGCCGCGCCCGCCTCAGGTTTGTCGGCCGGCTTGGCGTCCTGCGCCGCCCCCGGGAGCGTCCAGGCTGCGATCGCCGCCACCAGCAACCCTGTCATCCATCGCGCCATCGTCAGTCTCCTTCCCCGTCCGCTCGGCCGCCGCTACTTGGGGTTCCCGGTCGGCTGAGTCGGTTGGGTGGTTCCCAATGTCCTCTTGATCTCGATCTTCTTCTCTTCCTCAAGCGCCTTGAGAAGCTCCTCGGACCACTTGATGATGAGACCAAGCCGATTGGCCAATTCCTGCTTGTTCTCCGATTTCTGGCCCGCTCTCACAACCGTTTCCAGCCTCTCGCGGACCTCCTTCTGCATCGCCTCGATGTTCTCGCTGCGCCGCGCCAGTTCGGGACCGTCCGTGATCTCCGCCGCGGCCCGCAAGGCGACGCCGATCTTCTGGATCGGCTCGCCCAACATCCGGAGCGGCTCAACCATCTCCCGCTGGATCTGCTCCATCTGCTCGGCCGTGCCAACACGGTTGTTCTTCATCTCCTCGCGCAGCTCAAACAACGCGTCGGCTGCCTTGGCGACCTCGCCGCCCACGCTTGTCTGCGTGCCGGCCGAGTCGGCCAGCAGCCGCTTGCCCTCCGGGTCGTCCTTGGCGCGATCGAAGACCTCCTTCGCCGCGACCGTGCGAGCCCGAGCCGATTCCTGCATCTGCGTCGCCTGGATGAGCTCCAGCGTGACTCGCTTGCGCCGCGTCAGGATGTCGTCGGACACCTCCTGGTCGCTCGCCACCGCCAGGCCGATCATGCCGCTGTAGCCCAGGTTGGGGCCGCTCAACTCCTTGGGCAGCGTGTCAACCGCCCGGGCGCCCACGTACAGCGTCTGCCCGGGCTTCAGCCCGGGCGCCACGTCCTTCAGGTCCAACTCGTGCGTGCCCTCGAACGTCCGTTCCACGTCGGGGGGCAGCTTCACCGGGCGGCTGTTGGCGTCCTTGCCCGGCACGGCCTGCAGCGTCGCCACGAGGTCCATGCCCAGAATGCCACAGTCGTCCTTCACCTTCACGTTCAGCGGGATGATCGCGCTGGCCGTGACCTTCGCCTGCACGTGCACCTTGCGAGCCTCCAGGCTGGGCGGCAGGTCCGGCTGCACCTGCACGATGTACTTCGCCCCGTGGCGGTTGATGTAGCCGTCGGTGTCCCTCAGCGCGAACGTCATCGCCATCGACGCCGGCCTGTTCGCGCCCTCCACGTCAAAGGCGCCCACGAACTGCCGCCGCGACGGCTTGCCCGCGCCCGTCTTCTGCCCCTGCATCTCCCCGGCCGGCTTGCCGTCCAGCAGGATGCTCGCGCCGACAAGGTCCTTAGTGCTCTCGGCCTCGACGGTCACCTTGGCGCCCACCGGGACCAGCAGCACCGGCGTGGCGCCGTCGATCTGCTCGGGCTTGGGGCGCCTCATGTACGAAGGCCAGTGCACGCTGAACGCCACTCGCCGCAATGACGGCGGGTCGACCAGCCGCACGGTGTGCTTGCGGTTGCGGTCGCGGAAGTCGTCGCCGCCGATGACGTGGAAGTCGAACTCCTCGGCAACGGCCTGGAACGTCTTGGTGAATCGCCGCGGGTTGTCCGGGTCGTGATCGATTCGCTCCTCGGTTCGCCCCACCGAAGGGTAGCGGGCGTGCAGCGCCACGGTCGACGGCAGCACCAGGCTGTTGGGCTCCACCTCCACCGTCACGGTGAGGTCGTCGCCGCGAAGCACGCTGAAGTCGCCCCCGCCCACCACGCGCAAGTACGTGCTCTGCGGCCAGGAAACATTACGGAACAGCACATTCCGCTGAAACCAGCGGTCCATGAGGTCGCCGCGCCACACGCCGAAGCCCAGGAGGATCGCCGCCGCGGCCAGGGCGTAGCCCCACGCCCGCACCATGCCGCGACGGTTGACCACCTCGCCGAACGGCAGCGGCGCCGCCAGCGTGTTGGCCTCCTCGGCCATTTTCATCACCATCGCGCTGGATATGCCCATCGCCTCCAGGTCGCGCCGCCCGGTAAGTTGGATCGCGCTGATCAGCCGGTCGCCGATCTGGCTGAACTTCCGCTCCACCAGCAGCGCCAAATCGGCCGGACGCATCGGCACCAGCAGCGGGCGGGCCAGCGTCAGCCACGCCACGAACAGCACCGTCATCATCGCCACGCCGACGATGGTCCCGCGCACGCCGCGGTCGTCCAGCCGGAAGCCGAAGTCCAGCGCGAACGTGACGGCGACGGCCGCGGCCAGCACCAGAACCACCCACGCGGCCCCTTCCATCGCCAGCCGCGTCGAGATCGACGCCTTCAAGCTCGCGAGTTTGCCTCGTACATCGGATTGGATCAGGTCACGCTGTGCCATACATCTTCCCTAACGCATTTCATCAGAACTTATTTCTGGATTCCCGGTGGATCGGTGGATTGGTGGATCGGTTGACCAGTCCGCCGATCCACCAGTCCACCGATCCACCAGTCCACCAGCTCACGCAAGGTTGTGCTTCTTCCGGACAATCCACTCGATCGCCAGCAGCAGCACGATCAGCGCCAGCGTCAAGTTCGAGTCCCACATCTCCAGGTGCTTCTCGCGCACGGCCGTCTTCTTGTCCGACGGGATCAGGCTCGCCAGCCTGTCCACCTGCTGGACTTCCAGGAAGTTCTCCGGCCGCGAGGGAAGGCCCATCATCGCGGCCCTGTCGGCCTCGCTGCGGACGGCCTCGGCTCGCGGCAGGTCCACGCGGATGGTCTTGGGCTGGACCTTGTCGCGTCCCAGCGGATAGTCGTCCGGCACGGTCAGCTCGAAGGTGCCGGTATGCACGAGCTTGATGGTCGCGCTGAATCGCCCTTCCTTGATTCGGTTGTCCTTGTCGCGCGACGGCTCCAGGACGATGCTCTGCGCATCGCGCCCGCCCGCCACGTCCCGCATGTCCAGCTTGAACTGCTCGGCCTTCAGCGGGTTGTACTTGTCGTCGTACGCGTCCACCTCGATGGTGATCCGCTCGCCCACGTTGAAGCGGTCGCCGCCGGCCGCGATCGTCACGTGCCGCGCCTGAAGCGTTGCGAGGTAGCGCACGACGTTGCTCCAGAACAGGCGGTGATAGTGCCCGTCCTGAATGAACCGCCACCGCCACGTGTCGTCGAAGCCCATGTACAGCACGCGCCCCTGCCCGTACCCCTGCGTCACAACGAGCGGCTCCGGATCGCTCTTGCTCGTGCGGCGCATCGGGTTGGCGCTCACCGCCAGCACGCGGGCCAGCGGCTTGGACCTCATCACCGGGTGCGACCAGAAGCTGCCCGGCAGGATCTCCCACACGGCCGCGCTCTCCTTCGCCGTCGGGCCCAGCCGCGTCACCGGGTGGTCCAGCCCGTAGCTGGTGGGGCGAACCGCCCACGCCTCGGGCTGGCCCTGGCTGATGCGAACCACCAGGTCGCTGGTATTGGACGCCACCTCCACCGGCAGCATGTTCCCCAGCGGTTCGTACGCCCCGACGCTGCGCAGCACCGTGTCAGAGTACTTGTTGCTCACTATGTGGCACAGCCCCCCGCCGTGCCGCTTCACGAACGTCTCCAGGTTCGCCACGAACGCGCCGTCGAAACCTTCCTCCGTCGGCCGCGGGTCGTACAGAATCACCACGTCGTAGCCGGGGTGCGGCTTGCCGTCCGGCGAGCCGATCAACTCCTCCAGCGTCGCCGGCAACTTCGTCAGCTTCATGCCCGTCGAGGACGACTGGTTCACGTTGGGGTCCGCGTTCTGCTGCCACACGCTCACGCGGTACAGGTCCGGCTGGCGCGTCAGGAAGTTGCGGAGGTACTGGAACTCCCACCCGGCGTCGCCGCTGATCAGCAGGACGCGGACCTTCTCGTCGGAAACCTTCATCGGCGCCTCGGCGTAGTTGTCCGCCGTGTTGCGCTCGTCCTTGCGAGGATCGACCGCCGCCCGGTACACGAATTCGCCAATGTCGTTCGGCTCCAGCGAGATCGCCACCGACTGGACGCCCTTGTCCTTCTCGGCGGCGGGAATGGCCCCGGCCGGCGCCGACGTCGGCGACTCGGCGTCCAGCGTCACCGTCTGCGAGATGCCCGTGTCCGTCCAGTTCGTCTTGCCCTTGGCGCGGCAGAGCAGCTTCACCGTCACCGACTCGCCGCTGAGGTTGCGGTGGGCCAGCACGGCCGTCAGTTCGGTTCGGGCGCCGCGCCGGACCTCCTGGGGCGCTTGCAGCCCGGTGACGGAAAGGTTCTTGGGCGGCGCCGGATCGCCCACCAGCACCGGGTACAGCCGCATGTGCTGCTGGTCGGCGTACGCCAGCGCCTCGTGCAGACGATTGCGGGCGTCGGCGGAGGTGCTGCGCCCGTCGCTGGCGATGACGATGCCCGCCACTCGCCGCCCGGCCAGCGAGCGGACCGTGTCGCGCAGGCCCGCGGCAATGTTCGTCTCGTAGCCCGAATCGCGCAGCTTGGCCAGGATGTCCTGGAACGCCTCCGGCGTGGCGGGCCTGGCCTTCGGCGCCGGTTGCCCCCCCGAGGCGTTGGGGTCGGCCTTCTTGCCCGCCGCCGCGCCGCCGGCACGCCCGGCCGGCTCGCCTTCCGTCCCAGGCTGCTCCGGACCCAGCACGCTGTCCAGCAGACGCGAGTCCTCCCCCGGCTGCGTCGAAAACACGCGAAACTCGATCGGATGGTCCTTGGCGAGCTTCGTCAGCGGCCCGCCCGGCCGCGCCAACGCCTCCCGCAGAATCCGCGTCCGCGACCACGTCTCCAACTCCCCCTGATCGATCTTCAGGTACGCCGCCAGCTCCTGCTTCGCGGCCGCGTCGGCGTACACGTCCGTGAACCCCATCGAGTTGCTGTCGTCAATCAGCACCACCACCGACGAGTACAACGTACGGGTGAACTTGAGCACCGCGGCCGGGCGAAGCAGCACGACCAGAACCAGCAGCACCACCGCGATGCGAATGGCGGCGAGGAAGGCCTTCACGCCCCTGGGCCGGTCGCCCTCGCGCCGGTAGCTGCGAATGATGAGCAGCAGCATGGCCGGGATGGCCAGCAGCACGACGGCCAGGACGACGTACTGGCTCGGCTGCGAAACGAAACCGAAGTGCCAGTTGCCCTCGCCCACCATCTCGCTGGGGTCCGCGCCCAGCAACCACTTGAGTATCTGGTTCATCGTGTAGTTGTTTCCGTTTCGGTATTGCCGATTGTCGATTTTCGATTGTCGATTGCATCCCCCTTCATCGGGGGCGTGTCTTCGCTGCCTCACGAATCTTCGCCGTCTGATGCGACGCACTGACGATTGCCAGCAGTTCGTTTGCCTCGCAAAGCAGCGGCTGCACAAGCTCCCGCGTCGTCAGGCCCGCATCAGGGGCAAAGTCAACCCAAAACATCGATTCATCCAGCTCTTCTTCCACAATCCCAAGCTTGTTGACGAAGTCCTTGTGGCTCCGTGCTCGGCAGGCAGACCAGTAGTTTGCCGCCGAACTTGTGGCCGCTTTTGTCAATTGGTACCCGACAACACTTCCCGACTGGTTTCTCGGGAACGACGCCACCAGCTTCAGGCATCGCACCGCGTAGGTCCTGATCCTTGTCTTCAATTCCTGCGGCGTCATGCTCCACTCGCGTACCACGCCCACCAATGGGCGGGATCACTCGACAATCGAAAATCGCCAATCGACAATTCCTCAGTCATAATGATGGCCGAATCTCTGGCCGAGCATCGTCTCGGCCAGCAGCAGCACCAGCAGGGCCAACACCAGCCACGTCCAGTATTCCTTGCGAGGCTGCACCGTCTGCTCGCCCGGCGCCGTCGGCGCCGTGCGGTCCACGTAGGCGAAGTCCTCGCTGCCGAAGGCCGTCGACAGAACCGTCTGCCGCCCGCACGCCAGTTGGCCCTCCAGCGGGTCCGGCGTCCGCGCGAAGAACACCTTCCGCAACGTGCCGTCCGCCATCGAAAGCTCCAGCTTGTACCGCCCCGCGCTGCGCGCGGCGGGGTAGCTCAGGCGGCGCGTCACCTGGAGCTTCTTGTCGTCCTTCAGCACCGCCGCCACCAGCGGGATCACCCCCTGCTCGGGAAACCTCGGAGTTTGCAGCACCGCCGTCGCGTCCCGCAATCTCTCCGGCAGGTCGAACATGATCGGCTCGCCCACCGCCCCCGACAGCGACTGGCTCTGCGGTCGCGCCAGGCACGTCACCAAGTCGTTGACCATCGCCACGTACGTGCCGTTTTCGTCGGCCGGCCAATCCGTCCACCGCATGCCCGCGGTGGTCAGGAACATCACCACCGTGCCCTTGCCGTAGGAACGCGTGACGATGGCCGGCGAACCGTCCGGGTCGCCGAACTTCACCAGCACACGCGGGGGCTTGATGTCGGGCGCCGCCAAGGCATGCGATGTATCCGTGCTGGCGGTGAACGCGTAGAACCGCAGGAACCGCGTGGGGTCCACCCCCTCGCGCAGGAAGTCGGTGAACACGCGAACGATCGGGTCGGCCACGATCGACCGCGGATCCAGGCGGAAGAAGCTCCCCCTGCGGTCCATGTCGCCCTTGACCCCGCCCAGGCGCAGCGGGCTCAGTCCCGCGCCATCGGCGTGCATCGGCCCGTTCCAGAACGTCAGGTTCACCTGCTCGCCGGTGAACATCGCCAGCCCGCCGCCGCGCCGAACGTACTCGCTCAACGCCTCCAGTTGCGGATACCGCAACCCGCCCCCCTTGCCATTGGGGTCCGCCGGCGCCACCGCCGCGGGCATCTCCGCCACGTTGAGCAAGGCCACCGCGTCGTAGTCCTCGAACCGCGCGTCGCTCATCGCTTCCGGCGAGATCACTTCCGTCTTCACCCCGTATGAGCCGTCACGGTGCGGGTCCAACGCGTATGCCATGTAGAACGACTCGCTCTCCGACGGGTCCGTCAGGTCCCGCTTGCCGTCCACAACCAGCACGCGGATCGAGTCGCGCACGTCCAACGCCAGCTCAGCCGTGCTGTCCGGCAGCAACTCGTCGGGCGGCAGCGTGGCCGTGATGCCCGCGGCGCCCCCGTTGGGGCAGGTGATCGACGCCTCGACCCGACCCGTGCCCCCGGCCTCGATCTTGTCGATCACGCCCCTGGGCAACTCCACCTCCTTCACGCCTTCCGGCGTCGTCAGAGTCGCCTTGAACGTCACCGCCACCTCGCTTGCCGACGCGGCGCCGTTGTTCCGCACCTCCACCCGCATCCGCAACGGCACCCGCGCCACCGCGAACCGGTCCAGCACCTCGAACGACTCGATCGTCAGGTTGTCGTGCCCGTCGCGCCCGAAGTCCATCGTCCGAACGTCCACCCGGTTCTTGCGCAACGCCTCGAACTGCCGACGCAACGCGTCCGCCTCCGGCCCCGCCGACAGGTCCACACGCCGGAAGTCGCTGTAGACGTACAGCCGGCGGTTGGCCGAACGGTCGTCGGAGAAGGCCTTGGCGGCCGCCGCCAGGCCGTCGGACAACTTCGTCCGCCGGTCGGAGGGCTTCATCCCGGTCAGCCGCGCGGCGATCTCCTCCTTCTGACGAGCCTCGCCCAGGCTCAGCCGCAACAACGGTTCGTCGTTGGCGTCGGCGCTAGTCAGCACCACGGTCACCTGGTCGCTGGCCGAAAGGCGGTTGATCTGCTCGCTGACGTCGGTGACGGCCGCGGCGAAAATGCTCTCGCCCCCGCGCCGCTGGGCCATCGAGTAGCTGTCGTCCAGCAGAAACACCACGCTCTGGCTTTCCACGCCCGGCAGGACGTCCACCGCCGCGCAGCCGGTGAACCGCCCCAGGGCCGAGCCCAGCAGGAGGATCGCCAGGCAACGCATCGCCAGCAGGATCAGTTCCTCGATCCGCAGCCGGCGGCGGTTCTGCCGCACAGACTCCAGCAGGAACTGCATCGCCGCCCAGTCCAGGACGCGATACCGCCGCCGGTTGAGGAGGTGAATCAGGATCGGCACGCTCACCGCGGCCGCCCCGGCCATGAAGATCGCGGGATGTATGAAAGGTAATGCCATAGGGTTCTCTACCGCGGGTGCGAGGTCGCCGCCCCCGCGAATCGCGGATTGCCGCTATCGCCAGCCAACTCACAGGCGATGCCTTCCATGCTCAATACAGCATGCGGCTTCCGGCTCCTGCATTTCGTATTCCGCATTTGACATCTGGCATCTGGCATCGGCTGTCTGTGCCTCTGTGGCCGATCGGCTATCTCTTCGCGCTGGCCTTGCGCACCGCCGCCGCGCGGGCCGCCAGGAACGCCAGCAGCGCCGCGTCCAACAGGTCGGCCGTCGAAATCAACTTGTAGTCGATGCGCCTGGCGATGCACTTGCGCTTCACTTCGCGGCAGAAACGGTCCACCGCGTCCAGATACCCCTTCCGCAGCGCCCGCGGCTCGATCGTGATCCGCCCCGTCTCCTCCAGACCGCGGAACATCGTGTTGCCCTGGAACGGAAACGTCAACTCGTCCTGGTCCATCACGTGCAGCACGATCACCTCGTGGTCGTAATGCCGGAAGTGCTGCAACCCGCGCAGAACGCCGTCGACGTCCGTGAACAAGTCGCTGATCAGGCACACCATCCCCCGGCGCGGGATCTTCTCCGCAACACTGTGGCAGATCGGCTCCAGCGAGGTCTTCGCCGTCGGGGCCAGCACGTCCATCGCGTGCACGAAACTCTTGATCTGGTTGGGATTCGCCGAGGCGGGCAGGTACGTCCGCAGCGTCTCGTCGAACACCGCCAGCCCCACCGCGTCCTGCTGCTCCAGCAGCAGGAACGTCAGCGATGCCGCCACGGCCGCGGCGTACTGGTACTTGGTCATCCCCTCGCCGCGCCCGCTGCCGTAGCGCATCGACTCGCTGACGTCCACGAGGAACGTGGCCTTGAGGTTGGTCTCCTCCTCGTACTGCTTGATGTAGTACCGGTCCGTGCGGGCCTGCACCTTCCAGTCGATGTGCTTGATGTCGTCGCCGGGGGTGTACTCGCGGTGGCTGGCGAACTCCACGCTGAAGCCGTGGAACGGGCTGCGGTGCAGCCCCGATACGAAGCCTTCGACCACCAGCCGGGCCTGAAGGTCCAGGCGGGTGATCTTGTTCAGCACCTTGGGGTCCAGGTACTTCTGCAATTCTTCAGCGGCCTTGGTCTTTGCCATGATGGAGTTCTGCTTCCAGACACCGGCGCACGCGACCCGCCCGCTTCAGCGGCGCAGGTCTCGGGCCGTGGAGGAGTCCGCAATCCTGGACCCGCAACCCGCGATCACTGAACCGCCTTCGCCGTCGCCGGGTTGACGGCGATGGCGCTCTCCTTGGCCGGAATGATCTCCAGCAACTTCTCGACGATCTTGTCGACCGTTATCCCCTCGGCGTCGGCGTTGAAGTTCGTCACCACGCGGTGGCGGAGCACCGGCCTGGCCACGGCCTGGATGTCCTCGGTGGACACGTGATACCGCCCATGCAGCAGCGACCGCACCTTGCCGCCCAGGATCAGGTACTGGCAGGCTCGCGGGCCGGCGCCCCAACTCACGTAGTCGCGCACCAGGTCCGGCACGTTGCCCTCCAGCACGCGAGTCGCCCGCACCAGCCGCATCGCGTACTGAATGATGTGGTCGCTCACCGGCACCCGCCGGATGATCTCCTGGATCCGCGAGATCGCCGGGCCGTCCAGCACCTTCTGGAGCTGGATCGACTGCACGGCCGTCGTCAGCCGGACGATGTCGAACTCCTCGTCCCACGCCGGGTAGTTGACGAAGATCTTGAACATGAAGCGGTCCTGCTGCGCCTCCGGCAGCGGGTACGTGCCTTCCTGCTCGATGGGGTTCTGCGTGGCCAACACGAAGAACGGGTCCTTCATCGCCATTCGCTTGCCGCCGACGGACACCTGCCGCTCCTGCATGGCCTCCAGCAGCGCCGCCTGCGTCTTGGGCGGCGTGCGGTTGATCTCGTCGGCCAGGATGACGTTGCTGAAGATCGGGCCCTTGAGAAACTTGAACTCGCGCAGGCCGGTGGCCCGGTCTTCCTGGATCACTTCCGTCCCGGTGATGTCCGAGGGCATCAGGTCGGGCGTGAACTGGATGCGGGCGAACTCCAGGTCCAGGCACTGGGCCAGCGACGACACGATCAGCGTCTTGGCCAGACCCGGCACGCCTTCCAGAATCGCGTGCCCGCGGGCGAAGATGCACATCAGCAGCTCTTCCAGCACCGCTTCCTGGCCCACGATCGCCTTGGCCATCTCCTTGCGGATCGTCTTGTAGGCATCCGTCAGCCTCTCGGCCGCCTTGATGTCGTCATGCATCAACTCGCCACCGACATGGATCGCATCGCTCACTAGGATCTCCTTGCGCCCCTGCGGGGCGAATCAGCCTTCAGCTACCAGCTTCCAGCTACCAGCTACCAGCTTTCTCCAGACCACGAGTTATACTCCACCACTTCTCGCTCCCCTCCGCTTCTTGCCGGAAGCTGGAGGCTGGAAGCTCGAAGCTACCTCTGACAAATGGGGAGATACCCGTACGGCAACTGCAGGATGATCGTCGCGATCGCCGTCCCGTAGGTCGTGCCCACGCTGTCGCCGTTCCAACTCCCGTCGGGACTCTGCAACTGCAACAGTTGGTCCCGAATGGCCGGGAAGTATGCCTTCCAGTCCTTCCCGCCTCGCATGTACATCGCCTCCGCCATGTACAGTTGCGTGTAGAAGTAATGCCCCGCCCAGGCGCCGCTGGCGCCGCCGCCCGGCTTCACCTGCTGGTTGCAGTACTTCACCAGCTTCTCCACCATCTCGGCTTCCACGCCCCTGCCGCCGGTCTCCCGGTCGTACAGGCCCGCGGAGTAGAAGCAGGTGATCGCGGCCGCCGAAATCGCCGGCCGGCTGCTGCCGCGGCTGGAGGCCGAGTAGGAGATCCCGCCGTCGGCGTTCTGGCAGTGCTTGAGGTAGAGCACGGCACGGTTGATGGTGCTGGTGGGCACCTTGATCCCGGCGTTGCGGCAGGCGCGCAGGGCCTGCAACTGCGTGACGGTGACCGATCCCTCGTCGCCGCCGCCGTTGGGAGTGTAGATCCACCCGCCCGCGTTGCCCGTCTGCTTGCCCAGGTCCGACTGCGCCTTCACCGTCAGGTTCACCGCCTTGTCCAGCACCGAGCGAACCTTGTCCTCGTACTCGCGGTTGATCTCCGTGCCGTAGCACATCGCCAGGAACAACATGCTGAACCCGTGCCCGTACATGCTGCGGCTTTCCGAACCTGCCCCCGCGATCATGCCGTCGTCCGACGACTGGGCGATGCGGATCAGGTGGTTCATCGCCCGCGTGACGTTGCGGCTGTAGGTGCCTGTCTCCGGCGTCGATCCCCCGGACATGAACGCCGTGCCCGCCAACGCCGTCATCGTGCACGGGTAGATCCCGTAGCCGCCGCTGTTCAGCCAGCTTCCGTCCTGGCGCTGGGTCTTGGCCAGGTAGTTCATCCCGCGGTCAATCGCCTTGACGGTCTTGGCGTCGATCATGTCCGGCAGCACGGGGCTGGGCGCGTCGGCCTTCGCGGCCGACCCGATAGCGACAAGACCCGCCGCCACGAGCACAGCCATCCCCGCGAAGTTTCTCTTCCGCCCAAGGGGCTGAGGATGCTTACTTCTCGCCATAGACCGTCACTCCTTCGGAGTTCTCAACAGCCAAGCGGCCGGTGGTCATCACCGGCTGGCAGAGGACCTGGCGGCGGCGCTGCTCGACCTGGGGGTCGGCGCCCTGCTTGCTCATCAGGTCGATCTTCTGCACTTCCTTGCCCGTCTTGGAGTCCAGGATGTACACGTAATGCGACATGCCCACGTTGTACTGCCTGGCCGTCACCACCACGTGCTCCTTGCCGATGGTCAGCGGCAGGAAGTTGGGGTAGTACTGCGTCGGGCCCTCGATCGTCTGGCTCCAAACCCTCTTCTCGCCGGCGATCTCGAACTTCTGCACCGTGACGCCGCGGCAATTGCTCAACCGCCCGCAGAACGCCTTACGCTGCCCGACCTCCTGGGCCGACGAGCACGCCACGTAGACCGATTCGCCGTCGAACTGGGCGTCCACCGGCACGAGCTGCATGCCGCCCACGTCCTCCAACTTCAGCGTGGCGACCTTCCGCCCGCCGCCGGGAACGCTCAGCACGTCCAGCGGTCCGCCCGTCCGGTCGGGCGACACGACCACCATCTCGCCGGACACGGCCAGGATGCAGGGCTGGCGGTTCATGTCGTACCGCGCCGTCCACATGGGCTTGTCCATCTGGGCGGTGTCGCGCACCGTCAACTCGCCGTCCACCACCAGCACCAGCAGCCCGTCGGGCGTCAATTCGCACTGGGCGGACTGCTTGGCCTCCCACTTGCCCACCACGCGCCCTTCCTTGGCCAGGCTGAAGCACGTCACCGTCCGCCGGTTGTTGTGCGGGATCGCCACCAGGTCGCCCGCGATCCACGGCGAGGCGAACGGCGTCTTCGCCGCCCCCACCAACTGGTTGCGCCACACCTGCTGGCCGTCCTTGAGGCTCACGCAACTCACCGCCCCATCGGCGCCGGCAACCACCAGCACGCCCTGCCCCACCGACATGCAGAAGAACGACTTGATCCCCACCTCATCCATCCGCCGCTGCCACACCACCTTCGCCGAGGCCAGGTCCAGCCCGCGGACCGTGCTCCGGTCGGCCACCACCAGCGTCTTGCGATCCGGGCTTACCGCCCCCACCGTTCGCATCCCGGCCGGGAAGTACGGGTACTGCTCCAGCGTCCGCTTGTCGATGCCGGCCAGGCCCTTCCAGCCTTCGACGGCCTGCTTGGCATTCTCGGCGCCGGTGTCCATCAGGTACGCCTCGTCGCCCTTGATGACGACGACCTTCTCGCCGATCCGCACCGGCTGGTGCTCCTGGTCGCGAAGGATGAACACGTCCGCGCCCTCGATTTTCCACAGCGCCGACAGCGGCGGGCGAATCTCCGACAGCAGCGCCAGCTTCTGGAAGCCTCCGCCCGTCGTGCCGCCCTCGATCGTCCTCAGCACGTCCGCAAGGCTGCCCTTCACGTCGCCGAACGAAATCGTCGTCTCCTGCGGCAGGTCGCGCAGCCAGTTGCACTCGTTGCGGGCGCTGGTCACCCACCCGCCCCGCGCGTAGATCGTCGCCAGGCCCACGCTCGCCGAGGCCCGCAGCGGGCTGTCCGACATCCGCGCCACCCGGTACAGGTGCCGCCTCGCCTCGGCCAGGTAATCGTCCGCCTTGTCTTTCTGCACGCCGGCCTTCACGTAGTACGCCTCTGCCGCCGCGAAGAGCGAATCGTCCGCGTGCTCGCTGTTGGGCCAACGCTTCTCGACGGCCAGGATCGCCGCCATCTCTCCGCCCGCCTTCGCCTTCCCCAACTCCTCCTTCGCCATCTCGTCGAACTTCGCGTAACACACGCGCCCATACTTCTCGATCAGCCCCTGGACGTAGTCCTTGGCCAGCCTCTCGCCGCGCACCGTGCGGGCCTGCGGACCGAACCGGACACTGTCGTCGGCGCTGGGCCCGATCGCCACGTCCACCAGTTCCTCGTCGCCGAACTCCTCGCCAAGCTCCTGGGCCAGCTCCGCCGCCGCGGGATACTCGGCCGCCTTCTCGTGATACTTCGCCAGCCGCAGGAGCGTGTGGGCCTTCTCCTGCCTGCTTTCGGCCAGCCCCTGCGCCTTGAGGAAGAAACCGCGCATGTCCTCGCGCCTGGGGGCATGGTTGCCCATCGCGACGTACGTGCGATACAGCATGCCGGCAAGCTGCGTGGGAACCGGCGCCGCGGCCGCCTCGGCGAGCTTTCTGCACTCCTCCAGGTCCTTGAAGGCTTCCTCGAACCGCCGGTCGTCGAAGGCAAGCTGCGCCCGCTTGAGGACCAACTCCGCCTTGTCGGCGGGCTTCGCCTTCTCCAGCCGGTCCGTCAGCTCGTCGCGGGCCACCTCGTAGTTGAAGTACGAACACATGCCCAGCAGGTTGACGGCCACCAGCTTGCCGTGGGCGCCATCCAGGTTGCCCAGGATGCCGTAGGGAGTCGTCAGCCCCTTGCTCGAAACGCCGTAGGCCTCGAGGTCGACGCTCAGCAACCGGCTGGCGCCGCAGGCCAGCACGACGTTCTGGGTCACCAGCGGCCGCCCGGCGACGCCGCGGTCCTCCTGCCCGCCGAACAGCTCGCGTCCGTCAGCGGTGTCCAGGATGTACAGCCCCTTTCCGCTGATGAGGATCCGCCCGTTGTCGATGGCGGAGAGGTCCTGCTGGTTGTGGCGACTCACCTGCCACGCCGGCTCGCCCGTACCCGCGTCCAGCGCGAAGACCTGGTCGGCGTCGGCCGGCAGGGCGATGACGCGCCCGCGGACAACGATCACCGGGTTGGCCGGCGGGTAGACCATCTGCTGGTAGGGATTGTAGTAGCCCATCGCGGCGGGATTGGTCCCGCGGTTGGCTCTGCTGTCGTACTGGTAGGCCCACAGCGGCTGGCCGCTCTCGGCCTCGAACGCCGCCACCACGCCGGAATTGGTCGCCACGAAGACGCGACCGTCCGCGACGGCCGGCGGGCTGCCGATGGAGATCGCGTGGTCGCCGCCGGGGTTGTACCCGTACTGCTGGATCATCGCCGGCGACTGGGCGATGGGCATGGTCCAGTACATGCCGCCCGTCTCGGCGTCCAGGCACGTGAGGTGATACCGCTGCAAGTACAGCGAAACCGCGTACAGCCTGCCCGCGTGGTAGGCCGGCGGGCACAGGAACTTGCCGAACTTCAGCACGTCCACCGGCCCCACGCCGTCGCCCAGCCGCCACTTCAGCAGCCCCTCGGCCTGGATCGACAGCGCCGCCAGCACCGACTGGTCGGCCATCTGGTCCTTCAAGTTCGGATTGCGCGCCATCATCCAGTGGTACTGCATCTGGCTGCTGGCCAGGAAGTTGTACACCGTGAAGACCTTGCCCCCGCCCACGCTCAGGCCGTAGCGACCCGAGTCGCCCACGTACGTCACATAGCCGCCGTAGTATCCGCCCATCCCCGGCATCGACACCGTCCGCGCCATCGGCAGCGACGTGCTCTCCCACTTCACCTGACCGGTCAGCAGGTCGTACGAGCGAACCTTGTCCTCCGCCCGGCAGATCACCTCGTCATCCACGATCACCGGCCGCACCATCGCCGGCAGCGATGCTTCCATCTTGTTGCCGCCGGCGACGCTGCTCAGCCGCAGGTGCCCGTCCTTCAGTGCGATCGTCCGCTTGTAGCCGCTGGAGCCGTACATCGCGGCCATGTTCGCCGTGCTGCCGAAGTACATCTTCGCGCCGGCCATCAGCTGATTGGTCACGTCGTCGCCCAGCGGCGTGGAGGCTGAAGGGTACTGCCACCGCGGCGCCAGCACCACGTTGCAGTCGTCGGGGCGGCGGACATCGTCCTGCGGAGCCGCCGCCGCCGGCATCCGCGTGATCGTCTTCACGAACTCCGCCAGGTCCCGCTTCAGGCCGCCCAGTTCCCCAGCCGCCTTGGGGTACTTGCTTGCCAGCTCGCCCGCCGCATCGCGGGCCTTCGCGCCCTCGCCGCCGAGGTGGTGGGCGGCGGCGATCTTCGCCAGCAGCATCGCCCGCCCTTCGCCTTCCTCGGTCACCGACAGAAGCTGTCGCCAACTCGTCGCCGCCTGAAGGAATCGCCCTTCGTCGAAGTAGATCGCGCCCAGCATCGCCAACGCCCGCGGGCCGCTGGTCGTGTGCAGGTACTCCTCCGCCAGCTTGCGAAGCTGCGCCGCGGGCTTCTCCGACGCCATCGCTTCCTCGAACAACCGCTCGGCCTGCGGATCGTACAGCGTGCGGTACAGCCGAAGCCCCTTGGCGCCCATGTTGCCGATCACCTCGTGCGCCTTCAGCCGCAGCGACACGAAGTGCTTGCCGTCCTTGCCGACGTGAAAACCGCTGTCGGGACGCTTGATGAGCAATTGCAGGATTTCGATGGCCTCGTCGTGCCTTCCGGCGTCGACGTGCTCCTGCGCCTTGTGCAACGCGCCCACCAACTCATCGTCCACCTGCACCAGCGGCATCGGACCGGTGGGCGACGGCGTGCCCGGCCGCGCAACGGCAACCTTCGCCGCCACCTGCGCCTCGGCCGTGTGCGCCGGCAGGGCCGCTGCCGCGGCAAGGGCGCCAGCCACCGCAATCGCACACCACGCCCAAGCGTGCGAGATACGTCGGATGCCGCTTGGTTTCATCGCTCTTGCTCGCATTGGAACCTGGACGCCACGGAAAAACGGACACGACGCCGGCGCAGGCAGACGCCGAAGTTCCCATATCTTAACGATCCCCGGCGCACGCTATTGCATCGAAATCCCGTTGCCTGCAACAGCCCCTTCGCCGCGAGTCTCGATTCCTCCGGAGCTCACGTTCGGCAATCGCGTTCGGTTCGCCTCTGCTCGGCGCCCTGCTCCCCCATCGGCTCCAGCGTCGGCGGAGGGTGCGCCCACTTCCGCGGCTGCCTCGGCGCCTCGCGCCGAGCGCCGCCGAGGTACAGCACCGACCCCAGCGCCAGGAACACCACCAGCGCGATGCCGATCAGCGTCGCTCCCGGCATGGCGTCCAGCGGGTTGCGGCCCAGCAGTTTGCCCACCCCAAGCCCCATCGCCCCAGCCGCTCCGATGAACGTCAGCAGCAGAATCGCCTGCCCGTACCACCGGAAGCGCACAATGGCCAGCACGCTGGCGATCACGATCACGTGCAGCGCCGCCACCGCGGCGATCAGCACCGTCGGGCTGATGTTCCATCCGTTCGGCATGCACGCAGTTTCGCAGGCCGCCGATTCGCGGGCAAGCCAATCCGGATTCCGTCCGATGCACCGACCCGTGCCCTTCCCCTCCCTGGTGGTTCTCTCCCTCCCGCTCCGGAAGTTCGACGTTCGCCTTTCTTCCGTTCGGCCCCGCTCCTGCCGCCTTCATCGCAGCTCTTGACTCCCCCGTCGCCGCGTGTTGTCCTACCGGCAATGACCCTGGCCACCAAAGTCCTGGACCGCGAGAAGGTTCCCTTCACGCTCCACGAGTACGAGCACGACCCGCACGCCGAGGCCTTCGGCCTCGAGACGGCCGAGAAACTCGGCGTGGACGCCGAGCGCGTGTTCAAGACCCTCGTGGCCGTGGCGGACGGCAAGATGGTGTTCGGCATCGTGCCGGCCCCGTCGCGCCTGAGCCTGAAGAGCCTCGCCCGCGCGGCCGGGGCGAAGAAGGCCGAACTGGCCAGGCCCGAGGACGCCGAGCGGGTGACGGGGTACGTGTTGGGCGGCATCAGCCCCCTGGGGGGCAAGAAAGCCCTGCCGACCTTCCTGGACGAGACGGCCATCCTGCACGAGACGATCTTCGTCAGCGCAGGCGCCCGCGGCATGCAGATCCAACTCGCCCCCGACCAACTCATCCGCCTCACGCGCGCCACGCTGGCGGACATCACGGAGTAGACCGGCAGCCCTCGCTGCCGCTCGCGAACCGCGTGCGGCGAACCCCGGTGGGGGCCGGGGTCCGGATACCGGAGACCGGGAAACAACCGACGGCGACGAGGACGAGGACGAGGACGGCGACGACGACGACGTGGAGGAGGAGGAGGAGGACGAGGACGAGGACGAGGACGACGATGAGGACGAAGCTGGCGCTCATTCGCACGTCCCTCCCGATCCAAGCCCCGGTCCGGCGTGGCCGGGGCATCCCGGTCCTCGTCGCCGGTTGCTTGCCCCTCGTGATCGTGATCGGTTTCCTCTCTCCCGGTCGTCCTCGTCCTCCTCCTCGTCCTCCACCTCGTCCTCGTCCTCCTCCTCGTCCTCGGCTGCTGCTTGTCTCCTCCGCGATTGTCCTTTCCCCCTCCTCGTCGCTAGAATGCGGCCTTCTATCAAGGACGACCCAGATGATCCATCGCGTGGAGATTCGGCCCAGGCAGGGATTCGGCGACCCGCACGCCGACGGCGTGTTCACCCTCATCCGCGAACTCGACATCGCGTCGGTCTCGGCCGTGCGATCCGTCCGCCTGTTCTTCCTGGCGGGCGACCTCAGCGCGCCCGACGCCCAACGTGTCGCTGGCGAGCTCCTGACCGACCCGGTCGTTGAGGAATACTCGATCGCGTCGCCCGACGCCGCTGTCCCGGGAAATCCGCAATCCACAATCCACAATCCGCGATCTCCCTCCGTCATCGAAGTCCACCGCAAGCCCGGCGTCATGGACCCCGTGGCCGCCTCCACCGAGGATGCCATCGGCGACATGGGCCTGGCCATCTCGTCGGTCAGCACCGGCCGGCGGTACGAACTCGACGGCGCCGTCACCGGCGCGGAGAAAGAGACCATCGCCCGCAAGCTGCTGGCCAACCCCGTCATCGAGGACATCTTCCACGCCGCCCACACGCCGCCGGAAGTGCACGGCCTGAAGTACGACCTGAACATCGTCACCGTGCCCATCGGCGACCTGGACGACGCCGGCCTCGTCGAGCTGTCGCGCAAGGGCGACATGTTCCTCAACCTCGTCGAGATGAAGGGCATCCAGGACTACTTCCGCCGCATCGGGCGCGAGCCGCGCGACGTCGAGCTCGAGATGATCGCCCAGACCTGGTCGGAGCACTGCGTCCACAAAACGTTCCGCAGCGACGTGGTCGTTCACGACCTGGCCGGGCGCGAGGTCGAGCGCATCGAGAACCTCATCAAGAGCACCGTGTTCGCCGTCACCGAGCGGCTCAACAAGCCCTGGTGCATCAGCGTGTTCAAGGACAACGCCGGCGTGATCGAGTTCGACGACAAGCACGCCGTGTGCTTCAAGGTCGAGACGCACAACCACCCCTCGGCCATCGAGCCGTACGGCGGCGCCGCCACGGGCATCGGCGGCGTCGTGCGCGACCCCATGGGCACCGGCCTGGGCGCTCAGCCCGTCGCCAACACCGACGTGTTCTGCTTCGGCCCGCCGGAGGTGGACCTGGCCGCCGTGCCCAAGGGCGTGCTGCACCCCCGGCGCGTGATGCGCGGCGTGGTGGCCGGCGTGCGCGACTACGGCAACCGCATGGGCATTCCCACCGTCAACGGGGCCGTCTACTTCGACGAGAAGTACATGGGCAACCCGCTGGTGTACTGCGGCACCGTCGGACTCATGGACCGCGCCAAGTGCTTCAAGCACGCCCGCGCAGGCGACGCCGTCGTCGTCGTGGGCGGCCGGACCGGACGCGACGGCATCCACGGCGCCACCTTCAGCTCCGGCGAGCTCACCCACGTGCACGAGACGGCCTTCTCGCACGCCGTGCAGATCGGCAACGCCATCACCGAAAAGAAAATGCTCGACACCATCCTCCAGGCCCGCGACCTGGACCTGTTCTCGGCCATCACCGACTGCGGCGCCGGCGGGCTCAGCAGCGCCATCGGCGAAATGGGCGAGCAGCTCGGCGCCGAGGTCCACATCGACCGCGTGCCTCTGAAGTACCAGGGCCTCTCCTATGCGGAGGTCTGGATCAGCGAGGCGCAGGAACGCATGGTCCTCGCCGTGCCGCCGGAGAACCTCGACCGCATCCTGAAGCTCTTCGCCGACGAGGACGTCGAAGCCACCGTGCTGGGCCACTACGGCGTCTTTGGGGGCGACGCCACTGTCCAGAGCTGTGATTCCGGCGGCACGACCTCTCCAGGTTGTGCCCCGAACGCCACGCCGCTCCTGCGACTGTTCTACGCCGGGCAACTCGTCGGCGAACTGGAAATGGGCTTCCTGCACCAGGGCCTGCCCCGCCCGGTGAAACAGGCCGTGTACGAAAAGGTCGGCCGGGCCTCGCCGCTCCCGCCGGCCCGGACCGACTACACCGGCTCCCTGCTGAATATCCTCGCCTCGCCGAACGTGGCCAGCAAGGAATGGATCATCCGCCAGTACGACCACGAGGTGCAGGGCGGCAGCGTCGTCAAGCCGCTCGTCGGCGTCGAAGGCGGCGGCCCCGGCGACGCGGCCGTCATCCGCCCCGTCCTCGACAGCCGCAAGGCCGTGACGATCTCCTGCGGGATGAACCCGCGCCTGGGCGACCTCGACCCCTACCAGAGCGCCCTGCACGCCGTGGACGAGGCGCTGCGCAACAACATCGCCGTCGGCGGCAACCTCGACCGCATGGCCATCCTCGACAACTTCTGCTGGGGCAACTGCAACAAGCCCGACCGCATGGGCAGCCTCGTCCAGTCGGCCAAGGGCTGCCGCGACGCCGCCCTCGCCTACGGCACGCCGTTCATCAGCGGCAAGGACTCCCTCAACAACGAGTTCCAGACCGCCGGCGGGCAGACCATCGCCATCCCGCCCACGCTGCTCATCTCGGCCATCAGCGTGATCGACGCGGCCGACAGGTGCGTCACCGCCGACGCAAAGCGAAGCGGCAACCTCCTGATGCTGCTGGGCCGCACCGGCGGCGAACTGGGCGGCAGCCACCTGCTGCTGGTCGAGGGCCTCGCCACCGGCAACGACGTGCCCCCCGTCGACCTGGAAACCAACCTCCGCGTGATGCGGGCCCTCCAGGCCGCCATCCAGGCCGGCCTGGTCCGCGCCTGCCACGACCTGTCCGAAGGCGGCCTGGCCGTCGCGGCCGCCGAAATGGCCTTCTCCGGCGGCCTGGGAATCGAACTGGACGTGGAAGCGGTCCCGATGGTCCGCTCCGCGGCCACGCTACCCGTCGCGGCGCTGCTCTTCGCCGAACACGCCGGCCGCTTCCTCGTCGAGGTCGCCCCGGAGAGCTACGACCCCTTCATGCGGACCGTGCGGTCCTGCCCGGTCGGCGAACTGGGACGCGTGACCGCCTCCGGCCGCGTGACCGTCCGCGCCGCAGGCCGTGCGGTCATCGACGTGGACATCCGCGCCGCCAAGGATGCCTGGCGCAAGACGTTCGACTGGTGAGTCCGCCGACCGCGGCCCTCCCGCCTCGGGGTCGGTGATCGCGGCGGGCCCACCGCCTTCGCGTGGGGGGGCGCCCCTTCCCAACCCGAAGGCTGCCCGGGCAAATCGCCTCACGGGGTCGCCGGCGGGGGGACGTAGCCGATCCGCTGGCGGATGAGCCAGTCGGGGATCGGGCCGAAGGGGTAGCCCGCGTCGGGCACGAACAGGCCGATCCGCCCCTGCGAGCGATCCAGGTCGATGTCCTTGCCTGTCAACGTCAGCACAGCCTTGCCGTCGCGGCGAACGGCGGCGTGGGTCGTCTCGGCCAGGCCGTCGATCCCGCCGCCGAACACCACCTCGTCGGCGCCCACGCGGACGCCGCGGGCAATCGCCTCCATCTTCGGCGGCGAAGGCGACGGGTATAGCACCGTGATGAACTCGCCCGTTGGCGCCGCGGGCACGGCCAGCCGGACGCCGATGGTCTTCTCCCCGCCGCCGTTGGCGTGCGACCAGTCGTGCCGGTCCAGGCGGAAGTCGGCCGGTGCGGCCACGAAGACCGTCAGGCCGTCCATCTCGATCCGCCGGCCGTCGCGGGAGCACTTGTCGCCGTAGACGTGCAGGCACCAGGAGGCCTTGAGCGCCGGCCCGGCCCACTGGTCGCGGATGACGAAGTAGTCCTGGGCGTCGGCGGAGGCGGCTTTCACCTGCACCATCGTCCGCCGGTAGACCAGCGACCCGTCGAGGCGTTTCTGAGGCTGGTCGCGGTCCCAGTCCTCCGGCGGGAACTTGGTGACGTACCGCAGGCGCGGGCTTTCGACCTGCCCGATGGCCGCGTCGGCACCGTCGCCGGTCTTGAACGCGATCAGCCGCTCGTAGCCGTCCATGTTGGCGTACGGCAGGTCGTCGGTGGCGAACGCGACGCGGTTGTGCATGTGCTCCTGGCCGGCCCGCGGCCTGTAGCTGCAGAAATGGTCGACGCCCAGCAGTTGCGCGTTGGCGCACCAGTGGAAGGCGAGTTGGTCGCCGTGGAAATGCCCGCGGTTCGGGCCGGCCTTGAAGGCCAGGTACGTCTCGCGGTCGGTGCCGCAACGGTTGCGGAAGATCACCCCGAAGCCGGGCAGTTCCTCCGTCCGCCAGGCCCGCACGTCCGTGCCGGCCGGCAGATCGACCTTTCGCGGGCCGTCGGGGCCGGGGTGCGTGTCGCCGCCGGGATGAAACGGCGCACGGCGTCCCGCCGCGGCTGCGAAATGCGCCGGATGAACTCCTGGCCGGCCCGGAACTGCGGCCAGCCGGTCGCGTCAAAGCCGAGCGTGTCCTTGAACTTCGCGGCCATGCCGTGCAGACCGCGCGCGCCGCCGTAGTAGCCGGGGCATTCCTGCCCGGCCCCGCCCGGCAGCGTGGCGGAGTGATAGACATCCTCCCAGAACCGGCGTTTGACCAGTTCGACCAGTTCGGCAAACCGCGGGTGGTCCTTGAACTCGGCGACCATGCCCATCGGGCGGCTCATGTAGCCGGTGTAGAAGTTGGGGTTCTCCGGCGACCAGAAGGTCCAGTACGTGCCGTAGAGGTCGGCGTCCAGCAGCACCTGGGCGACGAGGAGGCGCTGGAGTGGCGTGGCCGCGCTGACGCCGCCGTGCGAGCCGCCCATCCACCCGCGACCCACCCGCAACGGGTTGATGCTCTCCGGATAGGCGGGCTTGCCGCCCGCGGCGTCGCCCCGGCCGGGCCAGGTCGTGATGTATTCGTGGGCGATCTTGTCCAGACCGCGAAAGGCGTAGCGTGCGGCATAGGGCTCGGCGGCGGTCTTGTACTTCACGACCAGCCTGTCGCCGGGCCGCCGGGCCGGCTCCTCGACGCGCGTGGTCACGAACTGATCGGCCGGCCCGGCGACGAGCATCCACTGGCGCCGTCCGCGCCAGGTGGGGCAGCGCAGACCCGCGTAGTCGCCGGCGTCCTTCGCCTTGACCTCGATCTTGTTGTCGTGCGGCCAGTACCACCGGCCCGCCCGGCAGGGGATGGCGCCGACGGCGAACTTGCCGTCGTGAACGGCGAACAGCCAGCCGTCCTGGTAGTGCTGGTTCCAGCGCGGGATCAGCCACAGCAGCGTGTCGCCAATCCGCGGGTCCGACTCGGCGTAGCGCTTCTCCAGGGCCTCCGCCGACCAGCCGATGGGCTTGAGGTCCGCCGGCCAGTTCTCGCGGTTCATCGGCTTGCCGGCGGCGCCCCCGAAGATCTCGCAGGTGGCCTTGCGGGCGGCCCAGCCGGCGGCGGCCTGGAACTCCCAGAACTCCCCGCCCGACATCTCGTGCGATTCCTCGATGTCCACGTGCCGCCGGCCGGGAGCGAGCGACACGTCGATCGTGGCGAAGGAGGGCGTCTTGCCCCACAGCCCCGCCAGGCCCTCGAACTCGTAGCGCAGGCGGACCTTGGCGAACACCGTTCCATCGCCGACGACCTCCGCGCGGAACGACTTGAGCTTCCGCGACGCCGACCAGAACGACTGCCCGACCCAGCGGCCGTCGGGCAGGCGGACGGCAGAGATGGGCCCGAGCCTCTGTGGCGCGCCCGCGAGGGCGTCGGCGCTCCTTGCGGCGTCCGCGGGAACCTTTACCGCCAGCAGGCCGTTATCCAGCACGTACGTGTCGCCGTCGCGGGAGAGCTTGACCTTGGGCGCCGCGCGGGCGGCCCGGCCCGCCCGGAACGCGTACTCGATCTTCTGCCCCGGCGCGATGGTGGCCGAGACCCAGATGGCCGCGTTGCCGTCGATCTCCTCCCGCTGCCAAGGGACCTCCTTGCCGTCGGCCAGGACGACCAGGTTGGCCTCTCCGGCCCGCGCGGGGGGCGCCACGCCCACCCGGACCGGCTCGTCCACGTAGTTGGCGTCGGTGGGGTTCTCCAGGGCCCACGGGGTCTGCCCGGCGGCGTACGGACCGGCTGAGAACAGCAGCCCGACCAGAACGGCCCACAACGTTGGTGCGACCTGGCGATGTGACATTGCGCCTTCTCCAGACCCGGCTCGCGCGGCAGCGGGCCCCGCGAATCGGACGCCGGCGGTTGGGGACCGATGCCCGGCCCGATGTCCGCCCGATCAAGGGATCGTCACGCCCACGATGTTCCTGACCACGACCTTCCGCTGCACCGGCTTGCCTTCAGCGTCCAGCCACTCCAGCGTCAACGGGCCGGGATCGGCGCGGTGGACGATCGCGGGCGCGCCGGGCCGGGCAACGTACATGCCCAGGCAGCGGTCGGCGTTGCGAACCGTGATGACCAGCGGGCCCGCTGCCTTGGGAGCAAGGCAAGCCACAAGCGTCTGCGGCGGGGCGCTTTGCGGCGACTCGCCCATCAGGACCCACACCTCGTTGGCGTTTGGGTCCACCGCCAGCATATCGACGATGCCATCGCCGTTCAGATCCAGCATGGCGCCCGCGGCCTGTCCCTCCTGCAACGATTGCAGGCCCTTCAGCGGCGGCTTGGGCGTACCCATGTCGGCTGCGGCGCCGGGGCCGGCGACGCCCGCCCCGCTGAGGTCCCAGGCAAATCCGAAGCAGGCGAACCCGCGGCTGAAGAACGCCATCGGCTTGCGGTCGGCATAGAACAGGGCCACGCCCTGGCGCCCGTCGCCGTTGACATCGCTGAGCGCCGCGCCGACCACCTTGGGCTGGTTGGCGTTGCCGTGGTAGGCCAGCTCGCCGCTGATGTGCATCTCGTCCTGCCACTGGTGCGCCGAGTTGCGGGTGAGCAAGGCGATGCGCCCCTCCCCGCCCACGACGATATCGAGCCAGCCATCGGTGTCGAAGTCGCCGCAGACTGCCGCACAGGGCTTCTCGGGCAACTTGAGGGCGGTCTTCACCGGGGCCTTGAAGCGGCCCGGCGCCTCGGCCGTGAACGTGATCAATCCCTTGGAGAAGACCTGGATCACGTCGCAGCGTCCGTCGCGATCCACGTCGGCGACGACGCAGATGCCGCCGGTCCCCACGTCCTTCCAGAGGTCCGCGGCCGCGCCCGCGACGATCGGCCGGGACGAGAACCCGCCGGCGCCGTCAGGGACGACCCGCAACGGTTCCCGCGACGTTCCCACGATCAGTCCCGTTCCCGACGGGGCGCCCGTATCGATCGCGTCCAGTGAAAGACAATCCGTCAGGCTCGCGACGATGACGCGCCCGGCGCCGAACGTGCCGTCGGCGGCGCCGCTGGCGAGAGTGAGCGTCTTGCCGTTCCAGGATGCCAGGTCGAGCCGGCCGTCGCCGTCGAAATCGCCCAGGGCGGCGGCCTTCGAGGCCGTGCCCAGCTTCAGCTTCTCGGTGGCGTCCGTGGGCTTCCCGCCCTTGGCGGCGGCCTGGTACACCCGGTCCCCGCCGTCGCTCAGCACGATCACGCACGGGCCGAAGGGCTTGCCCAGGTCGGCGGCAACGCACCGGTTGGCGCGGCCGCGAAGCTTGCCCAGGTTCAGATCGCCGCCCCAGCCGATGTCGCACTTGACGGGGAAGGCGGCCGTCGGATCCTTCTCGACGTACCTCGTGGCCGCCGCAAGCATGCGGGCGCTTCCCGCCCAGACGCTGCCCATTTCGCGCCCATCCCTGTCCAGCACCAGTCGATCGTCCTTCTTGAACACGGCGAACCACTGCGTGCCGATCTGGAGCGCTCCGACCGGGTCCTTGCCCGGGTCCAGGTTCTCCGCCGAGGCCAGCACCAGGACGGCCGGCGCCGTCGCCCCGCCGTTGAGGGCCGCGGTGACGTCGCCCTCGGGCAACTCCCCCTTTGGGTCCACGTGCAGACCCATCCGCTTCTCGGCCGGCGCCGAACCCCGCAGGACTTCCACGACCTCGGCGGCCACCACGTTGTCTTTGGGCGCCGAGATACTCAGGAGCAGCACCTGCGAGGACGACCTGACCAGATCGCTGGGAGTGAACTTCGGATTGATGAGCCCCGGCGCGGGCCCCGCGCACAACGCGAGCATCATCGCACAGGCCGTCAGGGCCACGGCCTTGCCGGTGCGGTCTGATCCAGTCGTCTTCATGCACAACACTCCTTGGCAGCTCTTACCGGGGCGGGTTCTCCCAGCACGCCTGGGTCTTCACGCCCGACAGTTCTTCGGCCGCTCGATACACCCGTGCCGCATAGGCAGGCCAGTTCAGGTTCAGTTCCGTCTGCGACAAACGCGAGCCGCCCATCGCCATCCGGCGATGAAGGTCATCCAGCAGCGCGCGATGCGGATGCGTCTTCTGCTCTTCGGGCGGCAGCTTCGCCAGCGCCTCCAGGATCGTCAGCCGCGGCTCGAACTCCTGCAACGATTGCTGAATGTTCCGCAGCCGCACCGTCGGCACCGGCCCGTCGGCGCCGCGCCCCGCCAGGTAGATGGGGTAGACGCCCCAGATGGGCGCCTGGTACCGGATGGCCTCGGGCCAGAACTCCAATCCCACGCGAGCCAGTCGCCCGCTGTGCAGGGGCCAGGTGCGGAACGACATCGGCGGCGACTGGTCGTAGAAGTGGCCGCGCTGCAACGGAAGGTCGAGGAAGTCCAGCTTCTCGATCCACCCTTTCTCGCTTCCCCAGGGATGTTCCTTGACGCCGACCTCCAAGTCGCCGATCGCGACCATCTTGCCGGGCGCCGATCCCGCCGGCGGAGGGCCCTTGTAGAAGAAGCCCGGACCGCCGCCGA
>CAYWTX010000119.1:0-3677 GCA_964461295.1 uncultured Planctomycetaceae bacterium
CCTTCCGGGCGAGCAGGGACAAGGCCGCTTCGGCGGCTCTTTCACAAGCTCCGAGCCGTTCGTCGCGGCAGGAACGTTGCCGGCGCCGAAGCGGGCCCTGCGGGCTGGCTCGTGCTCCGCGGCCGGCCTCGGATCGTCGTCGGAGGCTTCCACGTATCGGCGCGGACCTCGTAGCCGTCGTTGCCCTCCAGGACTGCCTTGGCGTTGTTGACCAACGGCCCGACGCCGTCGACGTTGCGGTTGCCGCGGACGACGTTGTTCTCGGCCGGGGAGCCTTGGATCAGGATCCCGCTGCCCGTGGTGGTGTTGTCGATGATCGAGACGTTGCGAATCGGACATCGCTCGCCGATGGCGGTGCGGTCGGCCAGCACGAAGATCGTGTTGATCTTCACGTCCGTGCCCGCGCCCTTCGGGCGGATGTCGTTGCCGCGGACCTCCAGGCCGTCGATGTCGCCGCACCCGAAGATCGAGAGGTAGGCGTTCCCCTTGTTGCCGATGAGCTTGCTGTCCTTGATGGTGCTGTTGGCGTGGTCCTCGTGCATCAGGCCTTCGCCATCGTTGCAGTGCATCGTCGTGCAGGCGCAGCGGTTGCGGAAGACCTGATAGTCGTTGTGCTCCACCGTCCACCGCCATCCGCGCATCTCAACGGCCCGATTGCCGTTGGTGCTGTTGCCCCAGGCGATCGTCGTTCCCGTATGCGTCCAAAGCACCAGGTCCTCCGGAAAGCGGATAACGTTGTGGCCGCAGTAGGTCCCGTCGCCGGAGAAGCCGATGGCCGACCGGCCCGAACAGTAAACGTGGTTGTCGCGGATGACCAGGCCCTTGGCGAAGCCCCACGGGTGGGTCAGCGGCGTGCCGTCGGGCCCGGCATGGCCCGCCCCGCCCAGCGAGCAGGCGTTGACGTAGATCCCCGGCCGCATGTCGTAGTCAAACGGCACGCCCGGCGAGTCGACCACGTACTTCTGCTGCTTGCGGTCTAGAATCACGTAACCCTTCTGAATGAAGTTCTCCTGGCCGCTCCTGGGCAACCGGCAGTTGGCCACCAGAGCATTCTCGCTGGCGTAGACCGAGATGGCCGCATGGTGCCCCGCGCTGTAGCGCTGCCAGCGGTGCTGCCCGATGGAGACGTCCGGGACGCGAGGGTCGGCGACCGCCGCGTTGCGAAGCACACAGCCGTAGACGATGCGGTTTCGGCCGACCTTGTACTCCGGTCCTCGGCCGAGGCCGAGGTGGCCGCGGTCGATGCCGACGTTCACCACGCCGCAGTTGCTCGCCTTGGACGGGTCGGCCAGGTGAATGCCCTTGAAGGCTGCGGCAATGGGCGCCCCATCGCCCTCGAAGCTCGGCACGTACCGAGGGAACTCCAGCCGCGCCGGCGGGTCGTAGTTCGCGTCCACCGCCTTCGTCACGCCGGTCGGCGTCTGCCCGCGAAGGATCACGCCGTCCCTCAGCAGCACGTCCTCCTCGAAGGCATACGTTCCGGCAGGGAAGTAGACGACCCCGCCGCCCTTGGCCACCAGCGCGTCCTGAGCGGCCCCCAGGCGCCGCACCATCGTCGTTGCCGCGAAGTCCCGGATGTTGACCACGTTGGCCCAGCGGACCTGACCGGTCCATGGCAGCTTGTAGCCGGCGGCAGGGTCGTCCGTCGGAGCGGCCACTTCGGCGGGAGCCGCAAAGGCCTCGTCGGCGGCCGGCGGGCCGGCGATCGCCACGGTAAGGGCCAGAGGGATGGCGAAGTCCCTGGCGGCCATGTCTGCCTCCTTCGTTTTCCGCTGCCGGCGCGAACACCGCTCAACCGTCGGCTGCGCGGCGACGATTCTAACACCGCCGCCTTCCTTGCCGGAAGGGCGCAGGCGGCACGATCTTCAGCCCAGGGGCAAGTGCGCCTGGTCAATCCCTTCACACGCTCCTCGTCAGATGAGCCGCATTTACGGCGTCCACCATCGTGGACCAACGTACAATGTAGACAGGAGCGGTTGCGGTAGGCGGACAGAGGCAACGGCCATGAAGCGGCTATGGATCGGTATCGTCGCGGGAACCTTGTCGGCCGGGGCGCTCGTCGCGGGCGAACAAGGCATTGACGCCAATTCCGTCGTCGAGCAGATCCGCCAGGCCGGCGAGGCCAGGGCCATCGAGTTGTACCGCAAGGTGATGGAGGAGGACAAAGGCGACGTCGCGGCCCGGGGCGCGTTTGTGCAGCGGATGGTGGAGTTGGGCAGCCTTGGGCGAGCGTACGACGCCGCCCGCACGCTGATCTTCCTTGACGCCGACAACGGCACGGCCTGGGGCGTGATCGCCTATCGCAACGCCCTCTACGGCCAGATGCGGGAGGCTCTGGAGGCCGTGCTTCGCTCCGCCCAGCGCCTGGAGGGCGACGCGTTCGTCGTGCCTCTGGCGGGGCAACTGCTGGCCTGGTACGACACCACGGACAAGAAGCCCACGCTCGGCACGGCGGCCGAGAGGCGCCTGGAACTGATGCGCCCGATCCTGGAGCGAAGCAAGGCTTTCGTGGCCGCGTACGACGAGGTTCGCGCGGCGAAGCTGGAGGGCGTCGTCGGGCCGGGTGGGATCCGCGCCGAGCGGCAGGAGACCGTCAACGGCCTGGCGACGGCGGGCAGGCCGGCGGCCGGGGCCGCCGGCGGCTTGTCGCGCCAAGACCAGGCCCCCGGCGACGAGGGCTTCGCGGCGGCGAAGTTCCGCCCGCTGGCGGCCGAACACTTCGCCGGGTTGAAGGCCCTGGCGCGTGACGCCAGGCCGACGGCGGCGCCCCGACCGGCGGCGGCCGACCGACCGCGCGACGCCGACCACGCCGAAACTCCCGAGGAACTCGGCATCGCCCTGCAACCGTTCAGCGGGGACGACCCGCCGGCCCGCGGATACGCGAAGGACTCGCCGCGAGCGACCGAAGACACCGGGTACCAGCCGCCACGGAAGCTGCCCAGCATCGAGCCCTACCCGTTCAGCGGATACCTGGACCCGGCCTACTACGCCCCCTGCTGGCCGGCGTACTACGCCACCGGCTGGCCCGGCCACGGCTGGCGCGTGGGGCATCGGCCGATGGTGCGATGGCTGCCGATGGGCGGCACGACGCTGAGCCTGGGTGGCGCGGCCGCTTGGGGCGGCGGGCACTTCCGCGTCGGCCTGGGCCTCCAGAACGTGCCCATCCAGGGACGGTAAGGGGCTGTCAGAACATGAAGGCTGCAACTCAGGACGCTGTAGCGCCGGCACCGGCATCTTCAGCCTGAAGGGCTGACAGACGACAGCCCACGGCAACGCCCTGGGTGCGAAGACACACAACGCCTCAGCCCTTCTGAAGGGGCGAAGCGATGCCGTTGGTTGTTCGCCGCGTCTCAGCCGACAACCGATTCCCCAGAACCCCGGTGACGGCGCCACAGTGTCCAACTGGGCCGCTTTGTTTGGGCTGATCGTGCATACTGGGTATCCATTTGACTCAACCTGGGCGGACTGGCGACGTGGCACGGGCGCCTCGCCCGTGTGTGGCATGGGCATCTTGCCCATGCGTCCCATGGGCGTCTCGCCCATGGCCGGACACGGGCAAGATGCCCGTGAGACACACGGCCGGGACGGCCGTGCCACGCATGGGCGAGACGCCCATGCCACCCCGGAGCCCAGGTTGAGTCAAGTGGATACCCAGTATCGGCGATGGGCAACGCCTA
>CAYWTX010000120.1:0-5342 GCA_964461295.1 uncultured Planctomycetaceae bacterium
AAGGCGTCGCGAACCTGCTCGAAGTGCTCCTGGTCGCGGTCGGGCGGATGCTGCCGGACCTTCTCGATGTACGCGGAGCGGAGCTGCTCGTCGGTCGCGCCGGCGTCCAGGCCCAGGACCGACCATGGGTCTTGCCGCTTCGGTTCGCCTGCTTCCATCGCTGCACCTTCGTGACGTCACCACAACCGGCGACGCCCCTTCCTTCGCTTGTCCGGCCGCTCGTTGGCGGCCCCTCGCCCGGGGCGGCCCGGCAGGCCGAGAATGCCGCCGAGCACATCCTCCATGCCGGGCGGCGGCCCGTACTTGCGGGCCAACTCCAGCGCCCGCCTGTTGAGCTTCGCGTCGGAGCGAATGATCTTCCCCAACTCATCCGGCGACGGCAGCCTGCCTTTCGTCCTGCCGATGACCTCCACGAGCAGTTCCATTATTTCGCGCGGCGGCAAGCCGTCCACGGGCAAGGAATCCATCTTCTCATCCGAATCGTCCTCGTCAAGGAAGTCGTCCTCGTCGTCGAACAGGTCGTCATCCTCGTCCTCGTCCTCGTCCTCGTCGTCGTCGAACAGGTCGTCAAACAAGCCTGCCGGCCTCCCCCCGCCTGCCTTCCGACCGCGTCCGCCGGGGCCTGCTTTCCGACCGCGCGCCGCGAACCGCTCCGCTTCGGCCGGCGTCGCGGCCTGCGCCTCGCGCGACAACACGCGATCGATAGCCTCATCGGCGACCGAGATGTCCCCCTCCCGGTTGAAAGCCAACCAGGGCCCGATCTCGTCCATGATCTCGGCCAGCAGATCGGTGTCACGCTGACGGCGGGCGAGTTCGGCGGCCACGTCCAGGCATTCCTGCCGGCGGCGGCCGTGCTGGACCAGGCTGCGCGCCCGGAGCAGGAGGAACCGGGCGCGATGGGGCCCGCCGACGCGCAGGCCCGCCCCGGCGGCGGCAAAGGCAATGTCCCGCTGGGCGACGCCCAGCGCCCCTTCGGCAAGGGCCCGAATCTGGGCCAGGTCGTGCGAGCCGTCCGCGCCCGCCAGCGTCTCCGTCAGCGGCCGGCGCCAGTCCGGCAGGATCGTCACCGGAACGCCGGCGTCGCGGCAGGCAGCGCACGTCCGCCCGACGGCACGGAGGAGCGTCTGCCCCGTCGCCGGGGCTGTCCCTTCCGGCGCGAGGGGGGCGCCCTTCGTGGCGGCACGCCCCACGCACGTCAGCAGCACGCCCGCCGCTTCCTCGCCGCCGAACAGGGCGGCCAGGTCCGCCCGCCTCGCGGCCGCGGCCGCGGCATCGCCCGCCTGCATGGCGCCCACCCACTCCAGGCCCGCCAGCATCGCCGGGCGGTCGCCCTCACGCGCCTGCGGCAACTCGCGGAGCGCCGCGAAGTCTCTGGCCGCCAGATGCGGCTTGCCGTCCTCAAGATGATGGACCGCGTTGGCGACCCAGAGCCTCAAGCGGGCACGCTTCGCCGCGGGGCTGAGCCCGTCCAGCGCCTCGGCCTGACCGAGGTACTTCATTGCCTTGGTGAACGCTTTGCGCCGCTCAGCCTGCTCCATGAGGAACAGCAACGGGCGGCTGTCGGTGGGTATGGCCCTGTGCCATCGCTCCGCCACCTCCTCGCTGGTGGGCTTGGCCTGCCCGTCGTTGCTCGCGAACTCCAACCATCGCGAATAGACCTCGGCATCGGCAACGTGCCCGCAGATCCGCTCGAAGACCCGCTCGGGGTAGAGGCAGTACAGGTCCGGCGCCTTCTTGGGGTCGGGGGCGACGGCCCGGATGGCCGGCGGCTGGCCCTCGTACATGCCCGCGAAACTGTGCAGCTTTCGCTGGATGCTCGCCTGGCTGCGCCGCAGCAAGTCTGGCGAGACCTTGCGCAGCAGGTCGGTCATGTGCAGATACAGCGCGACCGTCTCCGCCCCGCCGGGCGCGAACCGGCCTTCATGCACCGCGTGGCGGCGGAACTCCTCCCATATGACGCAGGCCAACGGCGCGTCGCCGGTCGATTCGACCACCCGCGCAAACAGCGCCCAGAAGGCCGAGTCATGCCGCGCCGGCCCGCCCATCGCCGCAATCACCACCTGCGGCGGACACCGCACGGCGAAGGTTCGCACCGAGATGAACTGCTTGAGCCGATCCAGCAGCTCCGGGCGGGCCTTGCGGCACTGCTCCACCGCCCGCCGAATCGACTCCTTCAGCTTGCCGTGGTCCTTGCGCCGGAACGCCGATTCCAGGTCGGCCAAGGCCTGGTGAAGTTCGCGGTCGCCGCCGACCACGGCCGCGACCAGCGCGGCCGCCTGAGGGCTCACCCGCTCCTCCGCCAGCCCGTCCAGCATGGCTCGCAGCGGCGGGGCAAGCCTGGCCGCGGCCGAGTCGCCACGCATCGCCTCCACCAGCCGCCGGCATGCGTCGTCCTCGCGGCGGTAGAAGCACCCGATCGCGCGCACCAGCAACTTCCAGTCCGCCAGCGGACTGCGGTGGGCGACCTCACGCAGCGCGGTCTGCTCCTCGTCGACCGGGCCGGTCACGACGGCCTGGAAGGCACGACATATCGCCCCCGCCGCCAGGCGCAACGGATGATCGGCCCCGAGGGCTTCGCACCGCGCCAGCCGAGGCAGCTCGGTCACATCCCGGCGAATGGCCTCCTCAATCTCGCCGCGGCGTTGGGCGGGCAGGTCCGGCCGGGCCAACTCCCCCGCGGCCGCGATGGCGTCCTTCGCCGCCGCCGCCGGCGCGGTGTGCATCTCACGCAGCTTCTGCGCGGCGCAGGCGTAGCGGGCCGTGACCAACTCCCTCAGCGCCGCCGCATCGACTGCCATCCCGGACGACTCCATCGCCCGTATGCGGGCGATGTACGCTTCCACGAGCAGCGCCTCCGACTCGGCCGTTCCGAACTGGCTGTGAACGGCCTTGGCCTTCTTCACGGCGCCCTTGGTGTCGTTCTCGGCGATGTACCGTCCGACCAGGGCCTGGTCGGCCTGGCTGATGCGCCCGCCCGCCGCCGGGGAAGCGATGCCTGCGTTGGGGGCTGGAGGCGCAGGTTGGGCGGAATTGGCGGCCCCCACGCCAACTCCTGGCGTCTGCGTCCGGCGATGCTTCTTGTGCGACATGTCGCAGATCCCTTCCTTGAACCGGTCACGGTCCGGCCGAACCGTCCCGCGACGTCACTATCTACCGTGGCGACGCGGGCAGTTCAAGCGGTCGCCGGGCAAGAAGCGAACCGGTCACTGAAGCCATGGGTTCCGTTGGAGTGCCCAGCCCTGAGGAAGGCAGCACAGAACCGATCGGTCCGGTGAACCGCTCGCCTTAGGGGGCGGCCCCGCAACGGTTCGCCCGTGCCCGGTGACGCTTCCGCACGCGGCGAAGCCCTGCGCCCGATGCGGCCGCCTGCTAGCCGCTGCCTTGGGTTGCGGGCGCTGGCCGCGTCTGGTAGTCTGCGGACAATGAGCATGGACCGCGCGGAGAAGACATCCCCGACGTCCGAGACGTTTGTGCGCGACACGCTGGCGCGGGATCGCACGGTCCTGGCCAACGAGCGGACGCTGCTGGCCTACATCCGCACGGCGCTGGCCTTGTCCGGCGCCGGCGCGACGTTCATCACGTTCTTCGACTCGCGGGCGATGCTGATCGTCGGTTGGACGCTGGTGCCGCTGGGCGCCTTGGCGATGGTTGTGGGCGCATGGCGGTATCTGAGAATGCGGTCGCTGATCTGGAGACGCGCACGGAGTTCACGAAAAACTGAGTTACTCCTGGACGATGGCCTATCATTTGCCGACAACGAACGGTGAGGCAGTCGAACCGAAAACCGAAGGAAACGGCTGTTTGGCCTTGACGTAGCCGCACGGTTGCGCTATAATTGTTGCCCAGTCCCGTCCTGTCGGTTGGCGCAAGTTGGGGGACCGAAAGAGATTGCCGTGTCACGGAACATGACGAAAGACCAGGCTAGGTTCCTGGCGTGGGTGGCTGCCTCTCACGGCCAGGATGTGGGCGACGAATGCCGCAGGCTCCTCCAGGCGAAGCGAGGCGGGGGCTTCGTGCCGCTGGAGATCGTCACGCTCGCCATGGATCGGGTATACGCAGAGGACCTCCAAGCGGCGGAAGCGGCCGCCGCGGTCGGTTTCAACGATGGCGACTGACATCTTCAGGCGTTCAGGGCGGTCAGGGAAGCCTGCAGTTTCAGGACGGAGTCCGCAACGGTCTTCGCGTTCAGGGCGGATTCGCATTCGAGGGACACGAACCCGCTGAACGACAGGTCTCGGTCGTTGCGGGCGGCGTGAACGCGGCTGAGCAGTTTCAGCCAGTCGGTGAAGCCGCCTGGCCAGGCGGGGGGCGACAGGGGGAGATCGCCGAGGTGTCCCGTGCGATGGTGTCCCGAGATATGCGAATGGACGATTCTGTTGCGGATGGCGAGGTCGCGCCACACGTCCGCTATGGGCACCTTGGCCAGCTTGTAGTGTGATATATCCATGTTAATCCCTACTACGCCGGACAGTTCGCCGTCGGCCGCCAGCCGGGCGCATAGAGTCCGCAACGTGTCGCGGTCCCGCAGGTTGTACAGGGGCCCGGGTTCCAGTTCGAGCGCGAGGTGCACGTCGCGCTTCCTGTGAAGGCCCGTCTTCCTGACGGCGTGGCGGAGCGTGCGCAGCAACCGATTCCGGGCTTCGGCGTCATCCATCCGGTTCGCGATGAAGCGAAGGTCGTCGACGGCGTCATCTGGACGGCGTCCCGGCCAGATCCCGTCGATGCACGACCCGGCGACCAGTTCAATCACCCGGATGTGCTGTCCCGCCGCGATCAGGCGCCGGGCGAACTTCACAAGAAACTGGATCGCCTTGCTCGCGGTCTTCCAGTCCCGGCTGGAACCGACTTCGGGGATGAAGGTGGCGATGGAGACAAGCGGAATGCCGCTGAACTGCTCGATCACCATTTCCGACAGGCGGCCGATCATTCGCCGGCTGCCCGCCCATCCCGCCATCGCCTCGACGGCCGTCGGGGAATCACGCCCCGTCTTCCGGGGGATCGCATCAATATCGGTCTGCATAAACATGTAGAGGTCGCACGGAGGATGTGGCCGCGGCCAGGATTTCCTGGCCGCCCGGGTGGACCTTGTCGTGAATGAGGAAAGCAGGGACGCTTGCAGCGCTCCGCGTTGAGTGCCGAAGTCGGGAACCGGGTCGCTGTCCTGATGGCCCTTGCCGGGCGATGGCGCCGGCCTGTTCTGCCGATGGCACAGCCAATCGCCGCCATGTTCCTTGACGAGAAGCGCCCGGAGATACTGAGCGATCGCCGCGGTTGCCGGCAGGTTCTGACCGATCCCGGCGGGGGGTTGCTCGGCATCCCAGACGTGAATGGTGGAACAGGCG
>CAYWTX010000121.1:0-13249 GCA_964461295.1 uncultured Planctomycetaceae bacterium
GATGAGCTTGTCGTACTTGGCCTTTACAGGCCCGGTCATATCGGTCTCGATGATCCCCGGGCGAATCTCGTAGACGTTGATCCCGTGCTCGGCAAGTCGCGCGGCCCACAGTCTGGTCGCCATCGAGACGCCGGCCTTGGAGAGGCAGTATTCGCCCCGCCCGGTGCTAGCCGTGTAGGCGCTCACAGAGGAGATGTTGACGATGCACATCCAGGCGTCCGGCCGCTGGGCGCGCTGGCCGATCATTCGGTTCGCGACGGCCTGGGTGAGGAAGTACGGTCCCTTCAGGTTGATGCCCATCACGCGGTCGTAGCTGTCCTCGGTGGCATCGAGGATGTCGGCCCGCACTTTCGGCGCCACGCCGGCGTTGTTGACCAGCACGTCCAGGCGGGCGAAGCGGGCCTCGACGGCCGCCAGGGCGGCCGCGCGGTCGGCGGCGATGGTGACGTCGCCGGCGATGGCGAGGGCCTCTCCGCCGGCGGCGGCGATGCCCGCGACGGTGTCGGTGGGCGGGATGACATCCATGGCGGCGACGGCAAGGCCCTCGCCGGCCAGGGCCAGGGCGATTCGGGCGCCGATGCCTCTGGCGGCGCCGGTGACGATCGCGACGCGTTTAGTGAACACCGAAACTCCTTGCTTGCTCTTGCGTTTGACAGAAGAATCGTGATGATAGGCCGTCGGTTCGGCGTTGTCAAACAGCGATGAACCGTTAAGTCCAGGCGAGCGGCCGCATCCGGTGCGGGACAGGGGCTTTTGGTTTCCCACACTCCCACTCGATGTGCATGGGCGGATGTGTGCGTTTGCCTGGGCGTACATGGATTTGTTCCCGTCCGGACCTGGCAGGTACTCGGACGGTCTGTTCGCGGTCAGGACATTGGCGAAGCCCCACGGTCAGGGCTTGTGGGGCTGGCTGTTGGGGTCGCCGTCACGCCGGCGGGTCTGGCCGGCACGGGACGGGGCCCGACCGCGAACAATCCCAAAAGCAAGAATTCTTGGATTTTGCGGTACTTGCGGTGTCAGAAGCCGATGAAGCAGGTGGTGCTTTGGCGGCCGCGGCAGCGAGGTGCCTGGATGGGCAAACTACTATGGCGGCAAACCTGTCCACCTTCACGATAGCCGAGATGTTGCACGTGGACCCGGGATCGGTCGCCAACTGGATCGACCAAGGCATTCTGAAGGCCTTCCGCACTCCCGGCGGGCATCGCCGCGTGACGCACGAGGATCTCCTGACTTTTCTTCGTGAGCACAAGATGCCCATCCCGGCCGAGATGCACGCCGAGCCCGACCGCGTCCTCATCGTCGATGACGAGCCCGGCATCACCGCCCTCATCGCCAAGGCTGTCAAGGCGGCCATGCCCGACGTGGAAGTGGTGGAGGCCCACGACGGCTTCCGCGCCGGCAGTCTCATCGCCACCCTGAAGCCCGACGTGGTGGTCCTCGACCTTCGCATGCCCGGCATGGACGGCTACGAAGTCTGCCGCCTCATCAAGTCGCAGGACGGCAGCCGGCACGTCCAAGTCGTGGCCATGACGGCCTATCCCTCGCCGGACAGTCAGCAGAAGATCCTCGACTGCGGCGCTCGCGTCTGCCTCACCAAGCCCCTGGACATGCCGTCGCTCATCGAGGAAGTGCGGGCCTCGCTGTAAGCTCCTCAGACCGGCCGGTCTTCCCCGCCGCGAAGACCGCGCGCCACTACCAATCCGCCCGGTTCGCCGATATGCTGAGACGACCCGGGCCGAGGGGCCGGAACAGAGCGAGAACCATGGCCGACACCGCGGAAACCGTGCTGCCCGTCATCGGGCTTGAGATTCACGTCGAGTTGGCGACGGCGACGAAGATGTTCTGTCGCTGCCGCAACCACTTCGGCGACGCGCCCAACACCAACGTGTGTCCGGTGTGCCTGGGTCTGCCTGGGTCGCTGCCGGTGATGAACGCCAAGGCGGTCGAGTTGTCGATGCGGGTGGGGGCGGCCCTGGACTGCCGCCTGGCTGAGTTCACCAAGTGGGACCGCAAGAGCTACTGGTATCCCGACCTGCCGAAGAACTACCAGATCAGCCAGTTCGACCTGCCGCTAAGCGCCAACGGCCACCTCGACGTGCCGCTGGGCGACGGCAGCGTCAAGAAGGTCCGAATCCGCCGCGCGCACCTGGAGGAGGACGCGGGCAAGAACATGCACGACAACCCTTCGCACACGGGCGTGGACCTCAACCGCGCCGGTGTGCCGCTGCTGGAGATCGTCTCCGAACCGGACATGAACACCGTGGAGGAGGCGGCGGCGTACGCCCGGGCGATGCAGCGGCTGGTCCGGTGGCTGGGGGCGAGCGAAGCGAACATGCAGATGGGTCACATGCGGTTCGAGCCGAACGTGAACCTGCACGTCTCGCGCGGCGGCAGGACGTACAAGACGCCCATCGTCGAGGTCAAGAACCTCAACAGCTTCCGCTCGCTGGAGCGGGCGATTGCCTATGAGCTGGCCCGCCAGCACGCCGAGTGGCAGGCCGACCCGGAGGGGTTCTCGATCGCCAGGCTGAGCAAGCAGAACCGCGGGTGGGACGACGGCGCGGGCGTGACGGTCTTCCAGCGCGAGAAGGAAGAGAGCCACGACTACCGCTACTTTCCCGAGCCGGACCTGGCGCCGGTGGTGGTCGACGACGCGTGGCAAGCGCGCGTGATGGCGAGCGTGGGCGAACTTCCGCTGGCGCGGCGGGCCCGCTACATGCAGGTGTATGCCCTGACGTTCAAGGAGGCCGACGCGATGACGCAGGACGCGGCAAGCGGCGATCTGCTCGACGCGGCCGTCGAGCTTGGCGCCGAGGCCAAGCGGTGCGCGAACCTGATGCTGAACCGCGGCTCGGCCATCGCCAACGAGCGCGGCTGCTCGATGGCGGGAATCGGGCTGACGGCGGGGGCGCTGGCGGAACTGGCGAAGATGCTGGCGGCGGGGGAGGTGAACGCGACGTCGGCGACGAAGGTGTTCGACACGATGCTGGCGAGCGGGCGAAACCCGCGGGAGATCGCGCAAGCGGAGGGGCTGGGGTCGATCCGGGATTCGGGCGCCATCGAGGCGTGGGTGGATGAGGCGATCGCGGCCAATCCCGAGGCCGCTGGAGATGTCCGCTGCGCCGGCAAGAAGCAGAAGAAGGCGTTCGGCTTCCTGATGGGCCAGGTGATGCGGCGGTCGGGGGGGGCAGCGCAGCCCGACGAGGTGCAGAGGTTGTTGAAGGCCAGGCTTGGGGTGGAGTGAAGGGCACTGCCGATTTTCGATTGCCGAGTTCGGAAGCGAGATTGCCGGCTTGCCCGGCAGGGCGCGGAGAAGCAACAAGCCGAAAGCGACGGGACAGGCGAAAGCGGAAATCGGCAGCGGGCGGTTGGCGGCGGCAATCGGCCCCAACGGGGCGTTCGACAATCGGCAATTGACAATCGACAATCGGCAATTGACATCGGCGATTGCCTTCGGTGATACTAGCGGCGCTGTAGCGGCAAGGGACGTCCAGGAAGAGATGTAAGGAGTCCAGGAATGGCACGGGTTATCGCGCGGCGAACTCCCCCCTATCTGCTGGTTGTGTTCGTGATCCTCTCCCTCACGACCGGGACGCTGGCCGTGCTGTTCTTCAACCAGCGGAGCGAGATGGAGCAGAAGGCCGTGAAACTGGAGCAGGAGTTGAAGGAGGTCGCCAGGAAGGCGGACCTGGAGACTCCTGAGATCATCAAGTGGCGGCAGGACTTCCGCGCCCTGCCCGCGGGGAATCCGGAGCAGAAGACGGTCGTGCGGCGCCTGGGCGACCAGGTGGAGCAGTTGGCCCAGATCGTCACCGGGCTGCCGAACACGCCGTTCGGCGAGGCGGTGGCCAAGGCTGAGACGGCGCGCAAGGAAGCGGGCTCGGAGGTCCGCCGCGGGCTGACTGTGGAACTGGCGAACCTGGGCCAGACGGCTCGCGTGCGCGACGAGGAGAACGAGAAGCTCAAAGACCAGGTGAACAAGCTGACGCAGAGCCTGGCCGACGAGAAGAAGAAGTCCGGCGACACCGAGAGCGGCATGGTGGCCAAGCTGCGGAAGAAGGATGAGGACATCGCCGCGCTGGACCAGAAGTTCAACAACCTTGACGCGTCGCACAAGGCGAAGCTCGAAGCGGCGAAGGCCGAGTACGACGGGTCCATCGGCGTGCAGAGCGCGAAGAACGCCGAGCAGGTCACGCAGATCGCGACGTTGAGCGAGCAGGTCCAGAAGTGGAAGAAGAAGTACGAGGACGCCATCCGCCCCAAGGCCAAGCCGGGCATAGACCCCGGGAGCCCGGGTCGCCGCCCCGATGGGAAGATCGTCCGCCTGGTGGCCTCCGAAGCTCTGGCATACATCGACGTCGGCAGCAAGGGCCGCGTGATGGAAGGCCTGCGGCTGACGGTGTACCCGCACACGGGGATCCCCGACAGCGGGATCGGTAAAGCGGTCATCGAGGTGAACAACGTCAGCGATAGCGTCAGCGAGTGCCGGATCCTTCAGCAGGAGAAGGATAACCCCATCGTGCCGGGCGACCTGGTCGCCAACGTGGTGTTCGACTCGCTGCGGACGTACAACTTCATGGTCGAAGGGCTGTTTGACCCGGACAACACGGGCAATGCGACGCCGGCCGGCACCAAGGCCGTCCGCGAGCTGATCCGCCGCTACGGCGGCACCGTGGCCAAGGAACTGACCGTCCAGACCGACTACCTCGTGCTGGGCGAGTCGCCGGTGCAGCCGAAGAAGCCCGAAGACAGCGACCCGCAGGAAGCTCACGACCTGTACCAGGACCGCCTGAAGGCGTTCAACCAGTACCAGGAAGTGAAGAAGCAGGCCGAGAGCCTGCAAATTCCGCGGATCGGCGGCAAGCGGTTCCTGGACCTGGTGGGGTACATGCCCGCCCAGGCGGCGAGGGAATAGGAACCACGGAGGCCCGGCGCGGGCTTTGTCCGCAACCGAAAGAAGCAGGCTGCCCACTGGGCCCGGTGGGCTGCCTGCTTCTTTTGGTTGCGGACAAAGCCCGCTCTTGTGTCTCTGTGGTGTTGATTTTGCGCCGGCGCTGACTATCCTTTCGGCGACCCCCCAAGCGAGAAGGAACCGACCATGAAGCTTTCGCAGCGGATGGGCCGTGTGGCGCCCAGCGCGACCATCGCCATTACCCGCCGGGCGGCACAGATGAAGGCCGCGGGCACCGACGTCGTCAGCTTCGGCGCGGGCGAACCCGACTTCGACACGCCGCAGTTCATCAAGGACGCCGCCAAGGCGGCCCTGGACGCCGGCGACACCAAGTACACGCCCAGGGCGATGGCGGCGCTCAAGCAGGCCATCGCCGACAAGCTCGCCCGCGAGAACGCCGTGCACGTCAAGGCCGACCAGGTCATAGTGACCTTCGGAGGCAAGCATGCGCTGTACGGGCTGTTCCAGGCCCTCGTCGACGATGGCGACAAGGTGCTCATTCCCTCGCCGTACTGGGTGAGCTACTCCGAGCAGGTGCGCCTGGCCGGCGGCGAGCCGGTGTTCCTGCCCGCCACGGTCGAATCGGGCTTCAAGATCACGCCGCGACAGGTTCTGGCGGGCGCGGAGGACCCGCGGGCGAAGATCCTCGTGATGAACTCGCCGTCCAACCCCACCAGCGTGACCTACACGCCGGAGGAGTTGTCGGCCATTGCCCAGGCCGTGCTGAAGACCAACCTGATCGTGATCTCCGACGAGGTGTACGAGAAGCTGCTGTTCGGCGGGGCGAAGTTCGTTTCGTTCGCGGCGCTGGACGAGCGGCTGCCGGAGCGGACGATCACCGTCAACGCGTTGTCCAAGCCGTTCGCGATGACCGGCTGGCGGCTGGGTTGGGCGGCCGGGCCGAAAGACGTGATCTCTGCTGTCAGCACGCTGATGAGCCACGAGACGACCGACCCGGTGAGCTTCGCGGTGGCCGGGGCGCTGGCGGCCTACACGAGTCCCGAAGCGGGCCCGGCCGTGGAGATGATGCGGGTGGAGTTCGACCGCCGCGGGCAGCACATGTGGAAGCGGCTGAATGCGATTCCGGGCGTGACGTGCGTGCAGCCGACCGGCGCGTTCTACGGCTTCCCGGACGTGAGCAGGCACTACGGGCGAAGGATCGGCAACGTGGACGTGACGGGATCGATGAGTTTTTCGGCCGCGGTGCTGGAGACGGCGCAGGTGGCGCTGGTGCCCGGCCTGCCGTTCGGCGAGGACCGCTGCGTCCGCTTGAGCTTCGCGACGAGCATGCAGCAGATCGACAAGGGAATCGACCGGCTGGAGAAACTGCTGAAGTAAGGGGAGGGAAACAACCGAGGACGACGACGAGGGGGAGGACGAAGACGGGAAGACCGGGAAACAGGCGATCACCCATCCGAACTACTTCTGCGTCTGCGCGATCGCCTTCCTCGCCGCCGAGGCGACCCAGGCGGTGGGATCGGTGGAGAGTTTCTCCAGGGCGGGCAGAGCGGGTTTCGCGGCCGGGCCGTGGCGCCCCAGAGACATCGCGGCGATGCAGCGGACTTCCTCGCTCTCGTCGGCCAGGAGCTTCGTCAGGGCGGGCACGACGGCCTCGGCCGCGTCCCTGCCGACGCGCCCCATCGCCTCGGCGGCGAGCTTGCGGACGTAGCCGTGCTCGTGGGCGGCCGCCTTGGCGAGCGATGCCGCCCCGGTCGCGCCCAGTTTAGGCAGCGACTCGGCCGCGACGGCCCGCACGCGGATCTCGTAGTCCTCCAGGGCCTTGGCGAGCACGTCCACACACGGCGCGGCGTTGGCGTCCATGGCGTTCATGGCCTCGACGGCGGCGATGCGAGGGGCGCTGGTGGGGTGGTCCATGAGCTTGAGCAGGGCCGGGATGGCGGCCGGGCCGATGCGTCCCAGCGCGACGGCCGCCCGCGAGCGGATTCGCACGCGACGGTACTGCACGTCGATCTTGTGGTACTCGGCCGCGAGGGCGACGGGCTCGACGGCGTCCTTGGCGGCGGCCCCCACGGCCCCGATGGCATCGATGGCGGCGATGCACACGCCCCAGTCGACGTCGTTGACGGCCTTGATGAGTTCGGGCAGGACGTCGCCCGCCTTGGGCCCCAGTTCCTCCAGGCGTCTGGCGGCTTGCCAGCGGTCGCCGAGTCTCTTGGCGGCAAGATCGACGGCCAGTTGCTTCGCCGTGCCGGCGGGCGGCGGGTCGATCTTGCCGATGGCTGCCCACGCATCGTACCGCACGTCGAGAATCTCGTCCTCCAGGGCCTCCCGCAGCGCCGCCATGGCGGGCCTGGCACCCGCGCCGATCGCGCCCAGGGCGTTGCAGGCGATGCAGCGGACCATGGTGGTGCCGTCAGCGACGGCTTCCTTGAGGGCGGGCACGGCCGAGGCGGCCGCGGGGCCGAGGGCGGCGATGGCTTCGAGGGCCTTGACGCGGACCTCCCAGTCGACGTTCTGGAGGTCCTCGATGTGCTTGGCGAGGGCAGCGGGCGCGGCCGCGCCGGCGGGTGCTTGGCCGGGCGCGCCGGCGACGCTCTGTGCAACCGCAGATGCGGCCGCGATCGCGAGCAACAGTCCTGCGGGGGCGATCCTTCTCATATCGCGTTGCCTGTCCGGGCCGCGGGCTGGCGGCCCCGGCCCTGCGAGTTTAACACCGCGGCCGGGCGCCCGGCCTGGATGGACCGCGCCACTTGAGGGCCGGCCCGGTCGGGGATTCGCCGTGGCGACGCGGGCCCGGGCTATCGCCCGGAGGGGGCGGTGGCGGGCCCAGGCTTCGTCAGCCGGAACTTGAGCAAGGTCGGACCGCCGGGGGCGTTCACCACCGAGTAGGCGAAGCGCTCGTCGGAGCTGACGGCGACGGCGGCGGGGACAGAGTGGAGTCGCTCCTTGGGCAGAACAACCTTCGAGCCGTCGGCGAGCTTGAGGGCCATGTCCTCGCCCTCAACGAAGATGCCCGCGCGGGTCCTGGGACCGAAGGCGGATTGGCTCCTTGGCAGTTCGGCGGCCTCGGCGGCACTGCCGCACATCCGGTCGGTCCTCAGGTCGACCGTGACGGTGTGTCCGCTGGCGAAGCTTACCGTGGCCTGAGCGGTGTTGGCGTCGATGGCCAGGCCGGCCGGACCGCGCCAAGCCAGGTACTGCCTCTCCTTGCCGTCCAGGCTCACCACGAACGGCGTGTAGCCGCCGAAGCCCAGGCCGATCAGCCGGCGCGGGGCGTCGGCCAGCGCCAGGGCGGTGATGTCATGCACCTCGCGGCCGCGGACGGCGTCGGCGACGGCGGCGCCCCTTGGGCGGCGGGCGTCCACGCTGGGCCCCAGTTCGCCTGTGGCGAGATCGACTTGGCGAATCTCGCTGGAGCCGCTGATGGCCACGAATGCCATCCACCCGGCGCGGTCGAGGCACAGGCCGGTCGGTGTGCCCTTGATCTCGATGGTCTTGGCGACCTCGAAATCCTTCTCGTCGATGACGGCCAGAACGTCGTCGCCGGCGGCGACCATGCGCCCGCCGGCCCGGCGGATGAACCTGGGCGCGAACGTCAGCTTGAGGTGCCGAGGCCGCGTCTCCGAACGCGTGGTGAATCGGCTGAGGGTTTGCGGCTCGACGTTGGCGGCCAGCAGGTTGCCGCCGGCGTCGAGGGCGATGGGGATGTTGCGCGGGAGATCGACGACTGGGTTGCCAAGCCGGCCGAGCGGCAAGCCGATGATCTGGCGGCAGGCGCCGCTGCCGGCGTCGATGCCGAAGACGGCGGCGGGCACGCGGCCGTGGAGGTCGGTGCATGTGGCCTGCGACGACACGAAGAGCGAATTGCCGTCGGCGGAGAGGACGGTATCGCTGAGACGACAAAGCCGCCAGTCGGGTAGGTCAGCTTCGGCGAGCAACTTCCCGGCATTGGCGTCGAAGGTCAACAGGGATGCGCGGCGGGCATCCCCGCGGCGGCCATCGCTGCCATCCACCACGTAGAGGCGTTTGTGGAGCGGGCAGTACGCGATGCCCTGGGGGTTCCACAGAGGCCCGAAGCCGCCCACGTAGCGGGCGGCGCGGGTGTCGAGGCAGTGGGCTCCATGGCCGAAGTTGGCCGCAAGCCACGCGAAGCGGCCGTCGGGGGAGACGGCCATGCGTTCGACGCGTCCCCCGCCGAGGGGGATGGTGGCGGCGAGGTACTGGTCGTTGAGCTTCTGGGCGTCGGCGAGCGGACCCGTCGCGGCGGCTGGCTGTGCCTGCGCAGCCGCGGCGACGGCAAGGAAGGAGGTGGATGCCAGCAGCATCGGACTGCGGAGGAGGCATGCGCGTGTCATGTGTGGGCCCTTCGCGTTGATCCAGCCAGTGTAACGCCGGCGGATCGTTGTCACGCGTAACATCCGTGTAACGGGTGGGGGGGGGCGAATCTCCATGGCTACCTGCGTCTTCGCAGCAAGGGCACGCACGCTCCCAGGCCCAGCAGGAGCATCGTCGTCGGCTCGGGCACGACCAGGTTCTGCTGTGCGTTCAGCCAGGAGCCCGGGATGGCCGACAGGTCCAGCAGGTCCAGGGCGAGGTTGGGCGCCTCGCCGTTGTGGATCGGCTGCCTGGCGGCGGAGTACGCGGGCCGCCCGGTGCCCGGATTCGTCCGGGTGCCCGGGTTCAGGTTGTACAGGTCGGCGCCGGCTTTCACACCGGGGCCCCAGACGTAGAACGGGACCGTGTAGTTGTAGCGGAGGGTGTACGTTCCGTGGCCATTGCCCGTGCCACTGGACTCGCCGCCCGCGTGGTCGGCCGTAAGGACGATCGCCGTCTTGCCGGTGTACGCCGCGTTCGTCGCGATCAGCGTGAAGACCTCGCCCAGATACCCGTCCACCGCCTTGACGGAGTTCAGGTACGCCGTATTCATCCAGCCCGAATCATGCCCCGCCTTGTCGGGATCGTACAGGTGCAGGAACGTGTAGCTCTGCGCCCGAGCGGCGATGTCATTCTTCATCTGCGTCACGATGGTTCGCGAGTCATAGTCGGTGATGCGGTAGTGGTCGATGTAGTTCGACCAGCTCTGGGTGAACAGGGAGAACTTGGCCTTGCTGGCGTACAGGCCGGTATTCAGGGCGGCGGCCACGTCGAACACGCCAGCCACATACGAACCCTTGTTGCTGGCCAAGGTCGCCGAGCCAGGATTCCCGTTTCCCGTCCAGTCGTGGCCCGAGTAGGAGGGCCCGGTGTTCCCGGCGGGGTTCTTGACCCCTCGGCCGGTCAACTCCGTGGCGTGGTTGGGCAGCGTCTCGGTGGTGAACAAGTCGGCCCGGGCGTTGTCCGTATAGGCGCCCTGCGTCCGTAACTTGTAGAAGTTGGGCACCTGCCCGGAACCCAGCGTGGTGATGGAATCCGGGCGAAGCCCGTCCACGCTGATGTGGAAGACGTGCTCGATTCTTGCGGCCGAGGAGACCTGCCCGGCCAGGAGAAGCCCGATCGCACAGACTCCGGCTGTCACTCGCAACTTCGATTCCCTCTAATCGTTCAGGCCCTCTTGGGGCTCGCAGATGCCCGCCGGCCGGGCAACGCGCCCGCCGCGTCTCCATCTTAACCGATTTTCGCCTGGAGAGCATCACCGTTCCGTCGACAGTCTCACGCTTTGCGCCGCTTCAGACGCCATCGGCAGATCAACGCGGCCAGGCCCGCTGCCAGGCACGTGCCTGCCGCGATGGGGATCCATGGAGTTGTGGATGGATCGCGGGGCCCGGTGGTGGACGCGGGGTCGATCGGGGTTGCGGCTGTCGGTTCTCGCTCCAGAGCGAACACCGCCAGGTTGCTTCCGACGGCTCGTTCCGTGCCCGGAACATCTCCGACGCCCACGGGGACGTTGGCGATTCGTGGGGTCGGGTCGGCAATGGCCAAGGTGGTCGATCCGCCCCCATCGAGGTTGAGCGCGTCGACGACCCGGTAGTCGCCGATCAGCAAGTTGGCGACCTCCGGCACGCTCATTCCTTCGCTTACCCCAGGCTGCCGCCCGTCCACCACGAAGAGAATCAACTTCCGGTTGTCCGCCAGGCCGACGGCCGTCCGGGGTCCAAGCCGGTGGTTCCATCCGCTGCTGACGGCCGTGACCCGACCGCCGGTCACGATCTGCTCATTGCCGGCCAGGGCGTTGTAGAGCGTGACCGGTTCGGCCGGGGTGTATCCGGTCGGATCGGAGGGGTTTCGGTGGACGACCGATGCGCGGTTGTTGGCATCGATGTTGAGGCCCGGCGCATCGGCCCCGATGGCGTACTGCTTGGGCGGCTTGTCCAGGAACGGCGAGTAGACCTTGCCGTCCGAGGCGGCTATGCCCACCAGGCTGGCCGTTCCGGGGTCGGTGCTGGGCGCCGGCCAAGGCTCGAAGAAGTGCGCGTTGACCGCGATCTGGGCTCGTTGCTGCCTGAGAAAGTCCAGCGTCGTCTGCTTCCGGGTGTGCAGAGGCCCCGCGTGGGGGGTGAGCCGGAAACCGATGCCCCGCGCGGCCAGGTCAATGTCCACGACGTGCATCCTGAGGGGCCTGGGGGCGGTCTCGACGCGGCTGGTGCAGGTGACGCCGACGAAGGGACGAGTAACCGTCGCCGACGCCAGCGTCCAGCGGGCGGGAACCGCCGCCACTGTCACCACCAACAACGTGAGCACCCTCATGCCGCGATCAGTACCTCCGGTTCTTCCGCAGGATCGTGATGTACAGGTCGAACTTGTCCTCGATCGTCGTCGGGGGAACCTTGATCTCGAACTCCACGCGGTTGACGTCGATCCGCTCGACCTTGAACGTCTTGTCGTGCGGCACGACCTTCTCCTTCTGCTGGTCGCGCTCGCCGATCAGCTCCTTCAGTTCGACCTTCTCGATCACCCATTCGCCATCCACCGGCTCGACGATCGTCAGCGGCACGGCCACCTTCTCGCCCTTGTCCGTCTTGAAGTTCTCCAGGCGATAGCGGAATCGCGTGCGGTAGTGCCGGAAACGCGGCTGCGTGACGGTCTCGCGCCCGTCGAGCAGGAAGCGGGGGCAGGTGACTTCGTCGTGAGCCTGCTTGGGGCCGCCCTCCGGCGGCATGGTGAAGCGTTCGACCTTCATGTCCTGTGCGACGCCCACGTAGAGGTCCATGTGGGCGAACAGCGGCGTGTACTGCGCCCAGTCCTCGCCGAGGAACGCCTGGCTGCGGACGGCGTCGTTGGCGTCGCTCCTGGGCTCCTTGATGAACAGCCGCATCTTGCCGTAGGGCAGCGGAAAGGCGCCCATGTTGTTGGGCTTGTCGTTGACGAGACGGTAGTACATCCGCGTGCGCTGCTGGTCCACCTGCGCGTCGAAGACGTACCGCTTCTGGATGGGCACGTCGGCGAACTTCGCGGCCAGCATGCGCTTCCGCTCGCCGTTGTTGAAGTAGCGGACGCCGGTCTTGCCCACGCCCGGCTGCACGGTCGTCTCGCCGAAGCTCTCGCCGCTGGTGTTGGTGACGGTCTGATACAACTGCACCAGCAGCTTCTTCTCGTCGTTGTCGACGATCCCCTGGTAGCTCGGCAGCGTGTCCATGTTGCCGATCAGGTAGGAGATGCGGATGGCGGCCGGGCCGGCCTTGGCCGCCCAGACGGTCCAGTAGAGGGCGTTCTCGTTGGGCGGGTAGTTGGTGTTGAGGACGTTCACCTCGCCGTCGGACCTGATGACGCGGAAGACGATGGAGTCCTTGTCGATGTTGATGTTCGCCCAGGAGAAATCGACGGCGTTGCGGCCCTGTTGGAGGTTGACGGTGCGTTCCTCCTCGACGAGCGTGTGCCGCCCGTTCTGGATGTCGATGCGCACGGTCTCGCGCTCCGGCAGCGTCGTGAGCTTGATCCTCGCCAGCACCGGCGCCGCCATGGCCAGCACCATGCCCGCCACCACCATCCCTCGAATCGCTTTCATCGCTGTATCCTTTCGGCGTGATATACGTTTGCGTTCCTGACTTCCGAAAATGCTTCGTTACAGGGGTTCACGCTTCTGTTCGGCATTCAGTTCCGGCCCTTCCTTGCGGTGCTTCACGGTCACGGTGTAGGTGACGAACCGCTTGAGGCCGGGCTGCAAGTCCAGGAAGTACTTCACGTGGTTCTGGTCGACTCGCTCGACACGCCCTTCGTGTTTGTGCAGGTCCACGTAGGCGCCGGGAGCGTCAGCCGACCAGTCCCTGGGCTTGTCTTCGGGGCTCCAGAGGACCACGCTCGCGTCGAAGCGGCGTTCGACTTCCGTCTTGGCCACGACCGGCTTGCCGGAAACGTGCTCCTCTTCCCACGTGAACGTCTCGTCGTAGTCGACCAGGTCGT
>CAYWTX010000122.1:0-5343 GCA_964461295.1 uncultured Planctomycetaceae bacterium
ATCGTCGCGGTGATCACGGACCTGATCAAGACGGCCGAGGAGAAGGCGAACGCCCAGCAGCAACAGCAGAGCCAGGGGCAAGGCCAGGGCCAGGGGCAAGGTCAGGGCCAGGGGCAGGGCCAGGGCCAGGGGCAGGGCCAGGGTCAGGGGCAGGGCAAGAGCGGCAACCCCAGCGGCACGAACAAGCCCAGTAGCCCGGCCAACAGCAGCGGCCTGGTGCCCGGCGCCGTGGCGAGGATGACCAAGCGGGGGCCCGATGCGCACGATTCGACGGAGAGCGGCGACTGGGCGAACCTTCCGCCGCGGGAGAAGCAGAAGTTGGAGCAGCTCCGCAACAAGGTTCTGTCCGAGCGGCATCGCGAGCTGAACGGCGAGTACCGGGCGAAGATCGCGGAGCGCCAGCCGAAGTAGGGATCGCCGATTGTCGATCGCGGGACCGTCCCGGAGGTCCGGAGGGCGCGGAGACCAGGATAGGTCATCGCGTTCTCTGTGTGTTTGCTGTGAGGTACGATGGGGCTATGAGAAGAACGGCACTTGGCGTGGCGGCAGGGGTGGTCATGGCCGTGGCGGGCATGGCGGTCGGCGCGCCGGCCCGGGTGGAGACCATGGACGCGCGCGTCATCGAGGGCGAGGTCGTCGGCATCGCCGATGGCGTTGCCGTGCAACCGGCGAAGGGCGACAAGCAGACGCTGCCGCTCAACTCCGTCACGGAGATCGTCTGGGCGCAAGCAGTGGCCGCGACGGCCAGGACGGGCCAGGCTGCCGTTGTCGTCACCGCCTTGGGAGAGGAGTTGGCGGCCGACGATGTGGTCCTGGACAAGGCGCGGCTGCGGATCACCTCGCCGATGATGGGGAAGATCGACTGCCCGGTGGAGGCGGTCCGCGTGATCCATTTTCCGCCGGCCGGTCAGTCGGCCGCGGAGGTCGAGGTCCGCTGGCGACAGATGAAGCTGCCCGATTCGTCGAGGGACCGGCTGCTGGTTTCGCGGCCGGGGGCCGAGCCGCTGGCGGTGGAAGGGGTTCTTGCGGGCATTTCGGCCGACACGGTGAGCTTCCAGTGGGACAACGAGACGCGACAGGTGCCGCGGAAGACGGTGCTGATGATCCGCCTGGCCCCGTCGGCAGCGGAGAAGAAGGTCGAGGCGAAGTTTTCGGCCGTCGGGCGCGACGGTTCGGTCGTCCGCTGCACGGCCATCGCGATGGACAGGGGCAAGCTGATGCTGGAAGGGGCCACTGTCGGGAAGGCGGAACTGCCGGTGGCGAAGCTGGCGGCGCTGAAGTTCGCGTCGTTGGGGATGGTCGACCTGGCGAGCCTGGCGCCGGCCAGCGTGAAGGAACACGGCTTCTTCGACACGACGTTCCACTACCGCAACGGGCGGGCGGCGTCGGGCAAGCCGCTGCAACTTGGCGGCAAGGTGTATGCGGCGGGTCTGGGGCTGCACAGTTACTGCGCGTTGACATGGGACCTCGACGGGCAGTACTCGCTGCTGGTGGCGACGGTGGGAATCGACGACGCGGTGCGGCCTAACGGCGACGCGAATGTGACGGTGCTGGGCGACGGCAAGCCGCTGGGCGAGCCGATCCGCCTGCACGGCAAGGACAGCCCGCAGCAGGACGTGCGGCTGAAGATCGACGGCGTGAAGAGCCTGACGATCCGCGTGGACTTCGGCAAGGATGCCCTGGACTTTTCGGATCACGTCGACGTGGTGAACCCGCGACTGCTGAAGTGACGGCGAAACAGCCGAGGACGACGACGAGGCCATACGTGCGGGTCGCCGGTTCTGTCTTCGATTGCTCGTCGGGGTACTGGCCGTCGAGAGGTGAAGGGGCTTCGTTGTCGTCGTCGTCCTCCTCCTCGTCCTCGTCCTCGGTCGTTTCTTTGTTACACTGGGGGCGTGAACGGGCCTCGGCTCACATCCGCGGTGAAGGCCATTGCCTTGGAACGGGGCTTTGCGCGCGTGGGGATCGCGCCGGCGGCGAGCGTGGGCGACGAAGACGCGCGGCGGTTCCGCGACTGGCTGGCGGCCGGGCGGCACGGCTCGATGGCTCACCTCGCCCGGAACGTGGAGCAACGTCTCAACCCCGGACTGCTGGTGAGCGGGGCGCGCAGCGTCATCTGCCTGGCCGCATCCTATGCGCCCGGCCCGGCTGACCCGCCGCCGTCGGCGCCGGTGGCCCGGTACGCCCGCGGGCGCGACTACCACAAGGTGCTGAAACGCCGCGCACAGGTCCTGTGCGACCGTCTGCGCGAGCTGGCGCCGACGTTCGCCGGCCGGGCGTTCGTCGATTCCGCGCCGCTGCTGGAGCGGTCGCTGGCGGTCTGGTCGGGGCTGGGGTGGATCGGGCGCAATCGGTGCCTGGTCGTGCCGGGCCTCGGCAGCTACGTCTTCCTGTGCGAGATCGTGTGCAACCTGGAACTCGAACCCGACGAGCCCGCGCCAGGGGGGTGCGACGACTGCGGCGCATGCATCCGAGCGTGCCCGACGGGGGCGCTGAGCGAGGAGGGGCTGGACGCCCGCCGATGCGTCAGCTACCTGACGGTGGAGCACCGCGGGCCGATCGAGCCGGTCCTCGCCGCCGGCATGGGCTGCCGGCTGATCGGCTGCGATGCCTGCCAGGAGGCCTGCCCGCGCAACCGCGGCGTGCCTCCGGGCGATGCAGCCTTGCGGGCCGCGCGCCCGCCGCTGGGCGGGGCGACGCTGGCCGACGTGCAGGCGTGGACGAGTGGCGATTGGGACGCGGCGACGAGGGGGTCGGCCGCGCGGAGAGCGACGCACGAGATGTTCCTGCGAAACGCGGCAATCGCGATGAAGACGCTTCCCTCAGAAGTCGCCGGGAGGCGTGGCATGGACATCTTGCCCATGTGTCCCGCGGGCGTCCCGCCCGTGTCTTAATGCCACTGTCCACAGGCGTTATGCCACGGACTGGACGGCCGTGGGACACACGGGCGAGACGCCGGCCTGAGAGCTTGTGAAAGAGTCGAAACTCGCGGCTTGGTCCACGCGGGAGGCTTTCTGTCGTCAGCGAAGCGACAGAGACGCCTTGGCGAGGCGGCTCGACGCGGCGAGCCCGCACGCACGGCAAGACCAGATGGGCCGCGAATCGGGCTAACGAATGGGGCCGCGCACTGTCTTCCTAGTAGCCGGCGGAGGCCGGATGGACCGAGGAGGTCGGCGATGGCGACAACTAGACTCTCATTAGCCGTTGCAACTATTGCAGTTATCGGCGCGACGAACCTGCCCGCATGGGCCGAGGAAGTCCAAGTCGATGACGGCCCGGCGGCCCAGCGGGCCACCCGGGGCGTGGCCGAGAAGCAGGAAGACCAGCAAACGCCGGTAACGCTGCTGCGGGGCGACGAGACCGTCAAGGACCTCGGCGGCAATGCCGGCACCGCCTACTACTTCCAGATTTACGTCGCGCCCAATGCCGACAGGCTTGCCATCGACGCCAGCGGGGGCAGCGGCGATGCCGACATCTACCTCGCCTACGGCCGTCTGCCGCAGCCCGACAAGTACGACTACGTTTCGAACAAGGCCGGCACGGCCGACAGAATCTTGCTCCGCAACCCCCGGGCCGGCACATGGTACGTGTTGGTGTTCGGCTACGAACGGTTCAGCGACGTGAGCCTCACGGGTTCGTGGTACCAGGAAGCGCAGGCGGACTACTACCAAACCTACTACGGCGACTACGCTCCTGACACGATCATCAGCGTCCCGTGGGCCACGGTGGACTACGAGCCGGCGTGGCGGACCGTGATCCTCTGCGAGCGGCCGCGACCGTGGTTCTGGTTCTCGACGCACTGCCGCTTCCACCGCGACCGCGATTCCTTCTACGGTCCCAAGCCGGTCTTCTACCGGCCGTCGCGCCCGATCTACCACCACTACACCTCGACGCACTACATGCCGGCGATCATTCGGCGGCCTGGGGGGATCCACCGCGATTGGGACCGGCGGGATGGCGGGTTCGACCGGCGGGATGGATTGCGTGACGGCGTCCGGCACGATGGCGGGTTCGACCGGCGGGATGGGCACACAAACTTCAGCGGGCGGACTTCGTCGCTGCCCATGCCGGATACGGGCAGGCCCAGGCTGGGTGCATCGCAGCCCCTTGTGCCCGCGATCCCGCATGGCCGAGGGATTGTGGACTCGCCCAGGCCGCTCGTGAAGCCTTCGGTGGACGCGGTGCGGCCCGCTCCCCGCGGTGAAGACCCGCGCTCGTCCTTCCGCTTCGGCCGGACGGATGAGGGCAGGAGTTGGCCATCGAGAAGCTTCCCCACGCCGCAGCCTGACGTTCGGCGCAGTGCCCCGCCGGAGCCGCGGGTGAGTGTCCCGGCGCGAACGATGCCGACCCCGAGATTCGGCACGGAGGCACCGCGGCCGAGCTTCGCCCCGAGGCCGCCTGCGGAAGCACCCCGGCCGAGCGTGGCGATCCCAAGGCTGGATCGCTCGCACGGTGTGGCGATCCCGAGCGTAGAGCGGTCGCCATCGCCGGGTTTCAGGAGCGAGTCGCCTCGATTCACCCCGCGTTCATCGGCGTCGGACTCGCCCAGGACGTTCGCGCCTCCGGCGGAGGTCCGCCGGTGGGGCAGCCGCGCCGGCGATTCGGCCCGATCCGACCGATCCGACCGACCGTTCGGCCGCGACAGTTCGCGCGATGGCTCGCCCGACCGCGACGGTCGCTTCGGCGGCGGGCGCAAGTGAGAGTTTGTGAAAGACTTGCGCAAGCAGTCTCATCCCTTTTCGCCCCGAAGGGGCGATCAGGGCTCAGCCGGGGGCGTAAGCCAGGGGTATGCAAGCAATTAGGCATAGAGCCCCGGAGGGGCGACAGACAGCGTCCAGCGCGGACAAACCTGCAAGCTCCAATCTCTTCACAAGCTCTGAGGAAACGCTGGAGGTACGGTCGTGCATGCTCGCTTTCCACTCTCGCCGCGTGAACAGCGAGACCCGGAATCCGGCCGTTTTCGTTGTGGGAAGCCGCCCTCGGGATGTCCGCGCGTGTCAAGGGAGACCGCATTCGCCGAGCAGATGGGCGACCCGGACGGATCGCGGCTCGGTCGCCCGCGGACCATCACTTGGCGCCCCGGTAGAAGGTTCGCCGGGGCGCCCCGTCGGCAGAGCGGTCAAGCCGGGGCGCCAGACGTTGTGTTGCCCCGGACCGTTCCGCAACAGAGCCGTGCCGTGGCGGCACGGTCGGGTGCGAATGAGGGACCGCCTACGCCCGCCGGCGCGATGGAACGGGTCACCAATTCGGCAGGCGTCCTTGCGGTGCGTCAGACGTTGCGTTCACCCGGACCGTTCCGCAACAGAGCCGTGCCGTGGCGGCACGGTCGGGTGCGAATGAGGG
>CAYWTX010000123.1:0-4182 GCA_964461295.1 uncultured Planctomycetaceae bacterium
CGCCCATCGTCGTCGGCGACCGCGTGTTCATCGTCGCCGACAGCATTCGTCTGAGCTGCCTGCGCCGCTCTGATGGCAAGCTCCTCTGGCAGCGCCGCCGCCACCTCGATGCCAACGTACCGGCCGAGAAGGAAGTCGCCCGCCTCGAGCAGTACGTCGATCTCTACCACCGGGTCCGCCCGGTGCGGGCCCAACGACAAGCGACCGAGCAGGCCCTCAAGCGATTGGACGGCGCTGCCCGCCCCGGCCGCGAGGACGCCACCCAGGCGGCCGCGCTGCGGCAAACGCTCGACGCACTCGACGCCAACCTCGCTCCGCTGGAGGCCCGCCTCAAAGACGTCGCCGGCGCCGCCGATTTCCTTCGGGTCAGCAACTGCTCCGGCCAGGTCGTGAAGAACCCCCAACCGCACATCGCCGCCGGTCCCTTCGCCCGCGCCATCGCCACGCCGTGCAGCGATGGCTCGGCCGTCTACGCCTGGATGTGCACGGGCGTGCTGGCCGCGTACGATCTGGACGGCAAACCGCTGTGGCGGCGCGTGCTGGGCGACCGGCGCGCCTGCGGCGGCTGGTACGGCGGACAGGTCGCCCCCTCCCCCGCCCTCGTCGACGGCAAGCTCGTCGTCCACTACGACAGGATCTACTGCCTCGACGCCGCCACCGGCCGCACGCTCTGGGAAACCCCGCAGAAGCTCATGCCGATCCCCTCGCCCATCCCCGGGCGCAAGAACGGCCACCACTACATCGCCCTGGGACCGGGACAGATCCTCCGCCTGTCGGACGGCAAGTACATCGAGGAGGATGAGGTCGGCCCCAATCACGACCACGTCGGCGTGGGCTCGCCCATTTTCTACGACGGCGTGTTCTGCTGGATGAGCCACGCCCTGGAACTGCCCGACGACCCCAACGGCAGGCCCCGCGTCCTGTGGCAGCTCACGCGCGAGGCCCTCGAGAACCTGACGAAATTCAACCACGTATCGCATTCCGGCGATGAGAGCTTCCGGCTTCGCGGCATGGGCTGGCACGCCTACGCCTCGCCCGTGCGCGACGGCGACCTGGTCTACTACCACTGGGAGAACGGCGTCTTCTCCGCCATCGAGGCCAGGACCGGCAAGTGGGTCTTCAGCCACAGCCTCGTCGGCCCCGGCCGCGAACAGGCCCGCGGCAGCGTCTACCCCAGCCTCACGAAGGCCGGGGCGCACGTCTTCGCCACCGGCTCGGGCGGCGTCACGCTGGCGATCAAGCCTCCCGTCGCCCGCGGCGGCGAACCCGCCGTCGCCGGCCAAGGCCGCGCCACCGGCGACCTCGGCGGCAACGCCCTGGTCTTCCACGGGCGGCAGGTGTTCATCCACGCGGGGGAAGAACTGATCTGCATCGGGGAGAAGTGAAAAGGGAAAACAACCGAGGAGGAGGAGGACGAGGACGACCGAGACCGGTTTGCCTTCCCTTCCGGTCGTCCTCGTCGTCGTCCTCCTCCTCGTCCTCGGCCGTTTCCCGGTTCGCGTCCCTCGACACTCGACACTTTCTGTTCTCTACACTTTCGTGCTCGTCACCGGCCTGCGCAGGTACGCCATCGCCGGCCCGGCGAACGCCTTTCCGCCGGCCGTGCCCATCGCCGCGCCCTCCAACTCGTCGGCCGCCGTGCGCTGCAGATCCATCGTCACCGTCCCGCTGCCGGCCTCCAGGCGGAACATGCCCTCGATCATGCGCAGTTCGGCCGTCAGCTTCACGCGCCCGCGCTTCTCCTCAAAGCTCGTCACTCGCCCGCGGATGCCGTCGCCGTACACGTCGGACTCCCACTGGCCGTCGCGCACGACGAACCCCAGCGTCATCGACCCCTTCCGCGAGCCGCTGACTACCACGGTCACCTGCCCGTTCAGCGGCGCGTAGCGCCGCTTGGCCCCCCGCGGGCGGCGCTCCTGCTCGGCGCGGATCATCGTCGCGCGCCAGTTCGCGCGCTGGATCGCCTTCATCTCCTCGCCGTGCCGCACGCCGTTCTTCCACGCGTAATACGTGTAGCCGACGATGCCCGGATGGGCGCTCACGCGGTCGATGGCCGTCTCGGCCTTGAGATGCTGCCGTTGCCAGTCGTCGCCATAGCCGCCCGGCGGCTCGATGGCGTCGCGGACAAACCGGAACGAATCGTTGTCCGGCTCGAACTCGCCCATCACGATGGGCTTGCCCACGCGCCGGTAGATCGGGTCGAATGCCTCAACGATGTCCGCGCGGTAACGGTTCAGCGAAATGATGTCCGACCACTTCGCCTCTTCCTCCACGATGACCTCCTCCGGCACGCCCGCCCACCGCAGCCCGATCACCATGTGATTCGGGTCGTGCCGTCGGATCGCCCCCACGCTCACCTCGAAGTACCGCCGCACCCACAACCGCACGAACTCCTCCTCGTCGCGCAGGTACGCCTCGCTCACCAGCCGCTCGCCGTTGATCGTCATCTCGTTGATGCTTAGCCGCGACGTGAGCGGCACGCCCCACGCGGCCGACAGCGACGCCAGGTCGCGACCGTAGCGCCCTTCGATGAACTCCCACGCGCGGGCGGCGCCCGCCCTCGCGGCCGCGTCCAGACTCAAGGCAAGCTGTAGCAGACCCAGCTTCTCGGGGTTCTGGATCGGCTCGGCCGCGACGATCACGCGCCGCTTCTCCGGCACCTCGCCGACGTTGTACACCGGACCATCGATGCCGTCGGGACGGCTGGTGAGCATGAAGCCTCGCTCGTTGTCGATGAAATAGCCCAGCAGCAGTTTGCTCCCGGCCAGCGGCGCGCACAGCCGGCGGCACTTGCGGTCCACGCGGTCCGCCCAGCGCGGGTCGAACACGTCCGGCACGATGCCGTGGCGGTACTCGCCGCCCTGCAAGTACGGACCCTCGTAGAACGTCTCGATGTTCTCGGTGAACACCAGGCCGCGATCGAAGAACTCGCGCGTCGTCCACGACCCCAGCCCGTTGAACCCCCACTGACGGATGATCCGCAGCCAGTGCGCCGACTGGTCGTGCGGCAACAGCGGATCGCCCTTGCGCCGCCCGCCGAAGCTGCCGCGATTGTTCACCGAGCACATCGCCCGGTAATGGAACGGCGTGCCGTCGGCGCCCAGCAGCCACCACACGCCGGCTTCGCTTCGCCCCACCCGGATGAAACCTTCCTTGCCCACCACCGTGGCCGGATCGATCTTCACCCTCGCCACGGCCCGCCGCTCGTCCATCCGCGCCGCCTTCGCCGTGCTCGCCCACACCGCGTGCCGCCAGGCATGCACGGCCGCGATGTCCGCCTCGCCCACTTCGTCAAACCGCGGCCCCACCCGCCGTTCGGACCACTGCCAAGTGTAGTTCACCCTGCCGCTGTTGGCCTCCATCACCAGCACGTATGTTCCCGCCGCAAGGCGGACGAACCCGCCGTGCGAGATCGACGTGCCGTTGATGTAGAAGTGTACCGTCACGCCCTCGCCGATGCCGCCGCAGCACACCCGCACCAGCCGCGGGCTGTCCACGTGCAGCACCGCGCAGAACAGCGCGTCCTTGCCGTCCTCGCCGGCGGCCATCGCCTTCAGGTCGATCGCCGGCCCAAAGTCCGGCCAACTCTCCGCCACCACGTACTTGCCGTCCAGCGGCGACATCTTCGCCAGCACGCCCGCCGCCTCGTCGGCGTAGCCTTCCTCGCCCGCCTGGCCAAGCACGCGCGAGAAATCAACGCCCGTCCGCGACGCGATCGGGCACGCCGCCAGCCAGTTCGTGATCACCGCGCCGTCCATGAACTGCATGGCCGGGATCTGCGCCGGCACGGCCCCGCCGGCGGGAGCGATCTCCAGAATCGGCGGCGCCTCCGGCTCGGGCGACAGCCCCAGCAGCATCAGCTCGGCCTCGTTCCTGCTCAGCAAACCAATCGACTTCTCGGGGCGTCCACTCAATACGTCCATGTTCTCTCCTCATCGCCGGCCCCGCGGGCCGGTCGGTCTTTCTTGTCTGGAAACAAGGAAAGGGATCGTGGGATTGCCGAAATCATGGGGGTTTGAGGGTTAGTTCCTCAATCCCTGCAATCCCATCAATCCCTTGATCGCTTTTCTCTTCTCCGCATGGCCAGAACTAACAATTTCTCACAACCGCCTCGCCCGTATTCCGGAACAGGTACAGGCCGTCCTTGCCAGGCGCCACGATATCCAGCTTGCCGTCGCCGTC
>CAYWTX010000124.1:0-2973 GCA_964461295.1 uncultured Planctomycetaceae bacterium
CGGCGCCCAGCGCGGCCCGCGCCGAGACGCGCTCCTTGTGCAGCAGGATCACCAACGGCAGCACCAGCACGGGCATGGTGCCCACGATCGTCGCCACCACGCCGGCCGGGCAACGGGCGATTGCCACCATGTACATCGCCACGCCGAGGAACGGACCGACGACCGACCCGGCCAGAACCAGCCCAACCGCCCTGCGGTCGCGGATCGCCCGGGCCGCCGGACGCCAGCGCCCGGTGAGCGTCACCAGCGGCACATACCCCACCAGGGCGCCGAGGATGCGGATGAACGTCGCGCCGAGGGCGTCCTGGCCGGCGATGCCTTCCCTGGCGAGCACCAGGGCCGCCGCTTGGGCCACGGCCCCTCCGCAGGCCAACAGCAGCCCGACGCGCCGTCGGCGCGGCGCGGCCTGACCGGCCGGGCCGCTTGACTCGCCCGCCTGGACCTGCCCGGCCACCCCCGCCGGCTGCTCCAGCACCACCCAGGCCACGCCGGCGCAGGTGACGGCCATCGCCAACCAGTCGTGCCAGCAGAGCCGCTCGCCCAGCGTCGCCCAGGCCATCAACGCCGTCAGCGGAGGGGCGAACGACTGGAGCAGCGTGGTCAGCCGCGGACCCACCAGCACCAGCGCCCGGAACAGCAGCACGTCAGCCAGGAAAAAGCCCGCCAGCCCCGAAAGCCCCAGGTACGTCCACGCGTGGGCATTGAAGGACGGGGCGCCCCGGCCGACCAGCACCGCGCCGGCCAGCGCCACCATCGGCAGCGTCGCCACAAGCCGGAGGAAGCCCACGACGATGGACCCGACGCGTCGCCCGGCCGCGGTCCAGATGAGGATCGAGACCGTCCAAGTCAGTGCGGCCGCGAAGGCCGCCGCCTCGCCCACATGACTGGATGCCATCGCCGCCACGTCCGCTCCGCCAGGTCGCCGCGGCGACCGGTACGGGCATGGTATTGGCCCGGTGCCCGCGGCGTCCAGTCCGGTCGCGGTGGCCCGAGACTTCGGGTCCAAGATGGGACGACAACCCGACCAGCCATCGTCGCACAAGGGAGAGTTCGGGGTTGGCAGGACGACAAGGCGAAGAAACGCGCACAGGCTTCTCCTTCGCCCCTTCCCAAGTGCCATGGTCTTTCCGCCGTCGCGAAGACTTCCGGCCGTATTCGGCGATCGGCGGGAGACCGATTCGCCGCTGGCGACGCGGCCTGGAGAGCCGCGAGCTTCGACTACGGTCGGCGGGGCCGCCGTCCCGCAACTGCCGCGTGTGCCCCACGAACTGCTGTGTCCGGCAAGTGCGTTGCCGTACCATACGTGTTCCAGGAGACGCCATGGACAAGCAGCGGCTCATCGAGATCGCCCGCGGGGCGATGGCGGGAGTGAAGGCCCACCCGGCCCGCGAGACCGGGTACGTGTTTCACCACGGCCTGCGTGTGGCGAAGATCGCCATGGACCTGTTGGGGCGCCTCGGCGAGCCGGCCGGCGCGGCGCCGGGAGTCATCTGGGCGGCGTGCCTGTTCCACGACGTGGGCAAGGGCGTTGAGCCGCACCACCAGACCGGCGCGGCGCGGGCGCGCGAGCTGCTGGCCGGCGAGCTGCCGGCCACGGAACTGCGGACGGTGGCCGAACTGATCTTACTGCACAACCAGCGGGGGCGGGAGGGGCTTTCGACGGCCGCGAAGGTCGTGCAGGACGCCGACCTGCTGGATCACTTCGGGGCGCAGTGCGTGTGGCTGTGCATCTCCTGGAGCCGCACGTACGACCGGACGATCGAGCAGGCGTTGGAGTTCTACAACGGAGCGGAGAACGGGCGATACATCGCCGGGTCTCGGGCGAGCCTGCACTTCGCCGCGTCGCGCGAGGAGTTCGACCGGCGCGTCGCCGTGGAGCGCCGGTTCTTCGACGAACTGGCGGCCGAATCGTTCCTGGCGCCGCCGTAAGGAAGATCGCTTCACGGCAAGCCCATGGCCGAGCGTTCCCTGAGCAGGAAGCTGGATTTCACGTGGACGCCGGAAGCAGAGACGACATTGACGGCGAGCTTTCCGGCGACGCTAGACCGGCAGGGCGTTACAGTACTGGCAGCATGCACGGCATCTACAACGGGTTCAGACCTTCTGCTTCAGGGACTTGGCATCTTTATGCATCTGGCCCACGGACTTGCGTGGCTGCTTCTGCACGCGAGAGATGAGTTTTCGTTTCGAGGCGGCTTCCTTAGCCTTGAAGTCCCGGTAGATGGCCTCCGGGTCGAAATTGAACTTCTCCGCATGCCGATACCGGATGGCATGGATTCCCTCAACGATAGGGTCGTCAACCATTCTTGTCACTCCATCAATTCCTCTGGTGTGCAGATGGCAGGGCAGGCGAAGCCGTTACCGGTGACGATCCTCTCAATCTTGCGTCGCTTCCCGGCCCCTGCCAGATGTTGGAAATTCCATGTAACAAGATAATCCATCCGATGCACCGAAGCGATGGCAACATGCAAGGCGTCGTCGAAGAACTCTCTGGGTATCGCACCGTCGGCGATAAGAACCTCACCCAAACGCAGCCCCTCCCTCGTTAGGGACAGAATGGGCACGTCCTTGAGCAGTTCCATTCTTCTGGTTGCCGGTTCGGCGTCTCCAGCCCCCGCTTCATCGAGCACCACCTCCGATGCGTACAGGTCGTATTGCTTCGCGTGATTCTGCCACCAATCCAGAGTCACCGCCTGCCTTCCAGCGATGACAGAAAACGGACTGATCCTGGACGTGAGGTAACTGACGACGGTGGTTTCAATATACACGCTCGACTTCATCCTGCTTTACCTGTGAATAATAGGCGCAGAACACAACAAGGACAATAGGCAGAGCCGAGCAGAGCCGAACCGTCGACCATTCAGTCTCTACTTCACGACGAACGGGATCTGGTTGGACATGACCCTGCCGCTGAGCACGGGGATGAGGTTGCCGTCGTCGGCGGCGCGGCTGCCTCCGGCGCCCATCAGGATG
>CAYWTX010000125.1:0-8093 GCA_964461295.1 uncultured Planctomycetaceae bacterium
GCCCCAACCCCTGTCCAGGTCCCCCGCAAACCCGATTCCCTGTGCCTCCGTCTTCAGGGCTTCCTTCCTTGCCTCATCCGCCGTCCTGTACTCGTACAGAACCGTGTTCAGCCGGCGGATGCGATGATAGTACTCCTTGCGGGTCCGCCTCGCCTCGGCCGCTTGCGGCTCGGGCATCGTCGCGAACTCGTCGAGTTCGCGCCTCCACAACTCCTTGCCACTCTCGGCATCCAAGCAGAGCAGGACCGCGCAGTCGGCGCCTTCCGGCCACCCGGCCGCGCAGACCACGAAGACCTTCCCGCCGACCACGATGGGCGACGAGCTCGAGAAGTTCGGCAGCGGCGCCTTCCAGGCCAGGTTCTTCGCGGCGACGCCATCGAACTCGGTCGGCGGCCTGCACCCGGCCGGGAATACCCCCGTCCCGTCGTTGCGGAAGCCGATGCCCGCCGCGAGTCTGTCCGCCGGGGGCGGGCAGGCGGGCACCGTCGTCGGTCCGGCCCCCATCGCCGCCGCCGCACACGTCGCCACCATGGCCACCACGCACGCTGACCGCATCGCTTCCTCCTACTCCTTCACCGCGACCGTCTGGCTCACCGGCTCGGCCGTCTGCACAAACGGCTCGACGCTGCTGCCCCACTGGCAGGCCGTCACCTTCACGCTCAGCGGCAGCTTCGCCCGCGGCGGAATGCCGCAGATGACCAGCTTGCCGTCGCGCACGACGGCCGGGCCGTGGTTCACCGCGTATCGCACCGGCAGGCCGCTGTCGGCCGTGGCCGCCAGCTTCGCCTCGCCCCCGGCCTTGAGGTCGCCGATGGGCGGGAAGGTGACCGTCTGCGCCTTGCCCTTGACGTTGGCGTCCAGTTTCAGCCGCGCCGGCTGCTCCGCGTAGCGGAACGTCTCGTTGCCGTCGTGATAGGCCGTGATGGCCGCGGACGCTCCGCCCTTGGCCGAGCCCGCCGTCACGCGGAACGTGTCGGGGCCCACCTGCTCCACGGCGCCGCTCCCGCCCAGGCTGAACAACCGGAACCCCACCGGCCCGCTCGCGTGCCCGATGGGCGGCTCGGGCGCGGGGTACTTGTCGCGGACCTCCAGCAGGAACGTCCCGGCCACTTGGAACGTGTCGGCCCCCACCAACTTCGCCTTGGCGTCGAATCGCAGGTCGTGCTTGCTGTAGAGCGCCTTGCCGGTGGCCGGGTCGGCGAACGTGACGTACTGCGTCCGCTTGCCGAACCTGCCCGCGTGGAACGCGTGCCACGCCTGGGCCATCTCCAGGTCCACGTGCCACCACGTGGCCTTCCGCGGCGTCTGAATGCTGTCGGGATAGTCCTTGTACAGCGCCGGCTTGGGCGCCGCGGGGTTGGTGATGGCCGTGCTCGTCAACGCCCCCGACGCCAGGTCGATCTCCTTGCACTTCACCGGTTCCTTCGCGTCCACCGGCCAGTCGGGGATGCGCGCCCCCGCCGCCTTGCGGATGAACAGCCCCACCAGCTCGCCGTCCCGCGGCGACCAGGCCATGTGCGTCGTGCCGGCCTCCACCGCGAAGGAAATCAGCATCCGCTCGTTCCGCGCTCGCATGCCCAGGTAAGCCAGCCGCCCGCCCCGCCAGCCGCTGTCGCGGTCCTCGTAGTCGCGCAGCACGCCGCTGGGACCGCCGCCGAACTCCTCGAATTGCCCGCTGATGATGAGGACCGGCACGCCCGACAGGTCGGCGTTGGGGTCGCACCCCGGCGGGTACACCAGCCCGCCCTTGAACGGAACGGTGCCGAAGCACCGCCGCGGCTGCCAGCACGCCGCCGACGTCGCGTAGTTGGTGCCCACCGAATGCCCGAAAACAAAGAACGGCGCCACCTCGATCTCGCGGTAGCCCGTCGCCTCGGCGGCCGCCTTCAGCACGGCCTGGAACGTCTCCGGCCCCTGGCCGGTCTTGTAGTTGAAGATCGAGTCGATCCCCGCGTGGACGATCGCCAGGCTCTCGGACTCGCAGGCCTTCCGCACGCCCGCGTCGTTCGTCAGCGCGCCCATGCCGCCGATCAGCACGCCGCGAACCCGCTTGGCGGAGGGCGGCACCCACACCATCGCGGTGGTCTTCTTGTCGCCGGCCAGTTCCACCGGCACGGCCCACTGCCAGGTCGGTCCTGGCGTCTCATCGGCCGCACGGGCCGCCGCGCACAACGCCATCGCCGCCGCCACAACCATCGCGGTTCGCATCATCGTTCGCCTTTCTTAACTCCGCATCGAGACGGTCCCTGGCGTGGCACGAGTACAACAGGACGACCTCGCGGGGCATCCCCGCCGTCACGGCTGCCTCTGGCCCGCCTACTTGTGCAACGAGATCACGAAAAGCTGCCGGGTCTTCTGGGCATCCTCCGCGATCGCGGCAAGCAGAATCCCGCTGCCGTCGCGGTTCCAGCAGGGCGCGCCGTCCACGCGCAGGTCGCCTCGCCACGGCCCACGCGAGAAGCCGCCGAGTTCCGCCCTCGCTCCGTCGGAGCGACGAATGACGACGTAGCGATTCTCCCGCGGCCGGTCCGCGTCCTTGTCGCCGATGGCCAGCCACTTGCCGTCAGGCGACAGCGCCACGTCGGGATCGCCTTGCGGATACCCCGGCGTCTTGCCGACCACCTGGCGCGTGTCCGTGTCGTAGATGACGCCATCGCCGCCCAGCAAGCGCCGGCCAAGGTCCCACTCCGGGTGCCCGCCGATATGCACCTGGCGCGTCAGGGCGGTGCCGTCGGGGTGGATGGTGAACGACACGTTCAGCCGCTGCTTGGTATCGAAGTCGGCCCGGCAGTAGAAGTAGATGCGGTCATCCTCGCGGTTCCATAGCGTGTGGTTGATGAACAGCGCCTTGCCGTCGATGTCCGGATGGTCGGGCCGCAGCGCTTCGCGTAGCTGGCGGAACGACACGAGCAGTTCCTTGCGGCCCGAGGCGGCGTCGATCTTGAAGATGCCGTCGTCGTCGGGGGCGTTGACGTTGACCGTCCAGTCCCATGCGCCGCTGTATCCTGTCACCGCCCGCAGCCGGGCCAGGCGCGCGTAGTTGATGGCCAGGAACTTGCCGCCCCGCTGGGCGACCCCGCTGTTGCCCACCGGAGTGTCATCGTACCGGTACTCGCGCACCCGTCGCCGGGCGGCAATGTCGTACAGCACCGCGAAAACCTTGCCCGTCTTCGCGTCGCGATCGTTGAAGAAGAACTGCGCCTCCGCCGCCCGCGGGTTCCAGTAGAACATCGTGCCCTGCTGGGGATTCCACGCGCGGGTCCGGTCAACGGGGATGACCCGGTGGCCGTCCTGTGTGTCGATGAGGACGACCTCGGCCGGGTCGTCCGGGCCGGGCATCCGGTCCTGGAACGTCGTCCGCAGCGCGACGATATACCGGCCGCTGGCGTTCCACGGGATGGTGCCGGCGTGACCGATGTAGCCAAAGAAGTGGTGGTGCGGTCCGAAGGTGATCTGGCGGGACGACAACCGTATGTTCCGCGACATGCCCTGCTCCTCCGGATACTTGCGGCCGGCACGGGCGTCGACCTGCCAGTGCCCTGCGCATCCGCACGCCGCCGCGCACAAGACCAGGCTCAGAGCTTGCGAGGAAACTGCGGAAACAGCCCCATTCCTCTTCGCCCGGAAGGGGCGATCAGGATTCCGCCGGGGGCGCAGGCCCCCGGTGGACGATGGATTCGGCGAGAAGCCCTGAAGCGGCGACAGAAACCTTCCCGCGTGGGCAAACCCGCGAGATCCGAATCTTTCACAAACTCTCGGCACTATGGCGATCCCATCCATGGCCACGTTGTTCTCGCGTTCATGGCGCTTCGCCCTTCTGTGTTCGCGTTTGTGCCCAGAACGTTCCCGCCGGCGCGCGCCGGAAGCGGCGGCCCGGCATTCCCGGGCCATCCCCGTGTCTCATCCGCCGCACGGGCCGCCGCGCACAACGCCCCAACCGCCATCGCAACTATCGCTGTTCGCATGGCTGTACCTCCACCTTTTCAGTCCGATCCGTCCGATCCCGAAGGGACCGTTGGTCCGACGGATCGGACCGATCATCACTCGCCGCCGGCCGGGGGCTTCTCCCACGTCGCGCCGCCGGCGGCGCCCGCCAACTCGGCGGCGGCCAGGTGCAGCCGGGCAACGTAGCCCGGCCAGTCGTAGCTCAGCTCGCTCTGGCTGAGGAGGAACGGCGCCCCGCAACGGATTCGTTGCGACACCTCCTCCAGCAGCGCCTGGTACCCCTTGCGTCGCTCCGCCGGCAACTTCAGGCAAGCCTTCACGATGGCCGTCCTGATCTCGGCGTCCTGGATGCCTTCGCGGAGCATCTGGAACCGCACGGTCGGCACGGCGCCGTCCGGGCCGGGAACCGTCAGCGACTCCACGTGCGAAAAGAACGAGGTGCTCCGGGGGGTCTCCTTGCCCTTCCTGGCCGTCCAGAAGTCCAGCCCGATGCGCCCCAGGCAGCCCCACGTGCAGGCCATCGTGCGGAAGACCAGCGGCGGCGAGTACTCCTGGTGCAGCCATCGCTCCGTGGGCAACTCCAGGAAGTCGTACGGCGCCTTGATCCGCTCCTCCAGGGCCGCGAGGGACAGTTGGCTGGTGCCCGGCCATTCCCGCATGCCGACCTCGTGGCCGCCGGTGGCGATCAACTTGCCGTTCGCCGCGGGCGGGTCGCCGCTGAAGTGCGAGAGGAAGTCCCACCGCGCGTACGGCGCCCAACTCCGCATCAGCGCGCCGGTCTTCTCGCCGGGGCGCAGGTCGCCGCCCAGGCCCAGCATGATGACGCGCTCCGACCAGCCGCGCTTCTTCACCAGGTCCCGCACGCCGTCGAACATCGGTTTCCAGAACTCCTCGCTGCCCTCGGCGCCGATGACCGGGGCCTTGTGCTCCGAGGCCGTCTTCGTGGCCGGGTCCCACACCTGCACGAGGGGCGGGGAGAACTTCGTGTTCTCCTTGGAGGCGATCCGCCGGTTCTCGTAGGCGTCGGCGATTTCCTTGGCGCTGGATGCGCCCCAGACGTACAGGCTGATCGCGCGCGGCTGCGCGCAATGCTTCAGATACGCATCAAGGTATCTCTCCAGGATGGACAGATCCGGACGAAAGGACTCGCCGGTCTTGATCCAGCGGATCAACGGCGGCCAGTTCCACTTGAACGTGCTCTTCCAGCCGCCGCCATTTTCGCTCAGCAGCACCGGCACATGCACCACGTCGTTGCCCACTTGCCCCAGCAGGGCCAGCGATCTGTCCATCAGTTTCCAGTGCGCGTCGGACCACAGCGCGACCTTGTACTGGTCGGCCACGGTCCCGGTCGAATGCGGGAAACTGACTGCCCCGGAGAAGTCCCTGGCGTCCGGCAGCACAAAGCCGCTCACCAGCGCCTGCACGGGCACGGCAAACTTCCTGCCGTTGGCCTCCAGGTTCAGCGTCGAGACGTACCAGCCGGGCGCCTGGCTCTTCGGCGCCTGGACGATCAGCCAGACCGGCACGGTCTTAGCGCCCGCCGGGGGCTGTTCCATCAGCGCGTCGCAGTAATGCAGGCCCTCGTGCTGGACGGCGAACCGTATCTGGACGGCCTGGGGCGGCATCGTCGCCCCGCCGGGGCCCTTGAGCGGGCCGATGGCCGCCTTCACGTCCGTCAGGCCGTTGGGGTCCGACAGGACCGCCTGCCCGCTGCCCACGCCGTTGCGGGGCATGGTGATCTTCACGGGCAGCAGGCGATCGAACGGGTTGCCCTGCTGGACGCCCCGGACGGGCATTCCCCGCCCCCAGTACAGCGTCCAGAACCAGCCTCGGCTGATCAGCGACTTCGCCGCCGGCGTGTCGGTGACCTGGTCCACGCTGCTCGCGCTCCAGACGTGCGTGCCTCGAATCGCGTCGGCGTAGCCGATCGCCCCGGCGCCACCGGCGCTGGCCAGCCGGATCGCGTGAAGGCCCAAGTGGCTCCACGCCGGGCGAGGCATCGGACCCGCGACGGCTGCGCGGTGCAGCTCGATCGCCAGCACGTTGCGCCCTTTCACCAGCGCGCCCGCCGGCACGTCCAGCGTGAACGTCCGGATGCGCTTGCGATAGCGGTCCAACAACCCCGCCGCGGGTTCCTTCCCCGACAGCGCCGGCAGTGCGACCACCCCGTCCTCACCCGCGTACGCCTCAATGGGATAGTTCTCCGCCGGCGTCAGCGGGCCGGCCTCCCCGGCCGGCATGAACCCGCGCCCGATCTCCCGCCCGTTGACGTACACGACGGCGCCGCCGAGGCACGTCACCGTCAGCTTCAGGTCCTTCGCCCTGTCCGGCTCGGCCACTCCAAAGCAGTTCCGCAAGTGCAGGAGCGTCGGCCAGACCTGGTCGCTCACCGCAGTCCCGTACCCGTCGAGGAAGTCGGTCAGGTCGCCCTGGTATCGCGGCCAGCAACTGTCGTCGAAGTAGGCCTTCGCCCAGTTGGCCGGCGCCAGGGGCGACAGCCCGCATCGGTCCGGGTCGAACTTGACCGGGTCCACCGGCGCAGCCCGCCCGCGGACGTCGATCTTGAGGACGTTGCCTTCGCGCACGAGGTTGCACCCCGTCACCAGGTGCACCCGCCACGGCGCCTCCAGGCTGAGCAGTTCCACCTCGCCGGCCTGGCCGGCCGCCGCACTCGCCGCCATAACCATCATGACAATCGCAGTTCGCATAGTCATTTCGCCCTTCTTCACTCGGTTTGGATACGGTCCTTCGCTGCATCGAGGCGCACCGTGCGCCCCGCGACGGACAGGACGGCGGCCAGGCCGTCGCCTTTGATCTCGGCCGTCGGCGGCGCGCCCTGGCCTACCAGCATCACCACCCAGATGTCCGCGTCCGTCGCCTTCGTGCTGACCTGCACCGCCTTGCCCGCGGCTTTGACCTCGGCCGAGGCCGGATGCACCACCCAGCCCTTCGCGAAGCTGTTGTTCTCGCCCTTGAGCAGGAAGAGCTTCCGCCCGGCCTCGGCGCCGGTCGCGACACCCGTGCCGACGTTCGCCTGCCAGGTGTACGTGTGCTCGCGGTCGCCCTTGACGCGATCCAGCGTGCAGACGACTGCCGCCGCGCCGCCCTTGCCGAACTCCACCAGCATGTGCCTCACGGCCTGTTTGACGCCCAGCTTCGCGTACATCTGCCCGCCCTGGACGATCGCGTACCCGCCCGCCGTCGCGGGCTCAAACGCCACCATCTTGCCCATCGTCTCGGTGGCGTCCTTGTACGTGTACTTGCCGTCCACCAGCAGCGAACTGTACGCATCCGGCGTGGTCGCCTTGGCCGGGCCGACGATGAACCGCGCGCCGAAGCCCAGCAGGTTGATCGCCAACTGCTCCGGCTGGTTCCACCCCTTGTCGTCCTTCCGCACCTGGGCCGTCACCGACGCCAGGATGTCGTTGGCGTCCTTCCAGCGGTTGCGAAAGAAGACGTAGCCGCGCGAGTCGGCCGCGGCCGGCGGGAACACGCCCGTGGGGTCCTTGCCCGTCACGTCGGCGGGGTAGTACAGCAGGGCCCAGACCGTCCCGTGGCGGTCGCTGTCGAAGCGGTGGGCCGTCGTCGCCGGCGACAGCCGCCCAATCGCCCGGTCGTACCACCACACGTAGTACGGAACCTGCTCGCCGGGGCACCAGGCGAAGAGCTGGCTGGACCAGCCCTCCGTGTAGTCCGCGCCGCCGCCCACGCCCCACATGATGCTGTGGTTGGTTTTCTCGCCGCCGACGCGGGTGTAGAGCATCAGCTTCCAGAAGGCGTGCTTGCCGGCCGCGTCGTACAGCGTGGCGTCGCCGGCCTCCTTGGCGGCCAGGGCGGCCCCGAACGCGAACGGCCCGGGGTACTCGGTGTACCCGGGCCCTTCCTGGCAGGCGCCCAGGTCGCCGAAGCCGTTGTCGAAGTACTGCCTCAGTTCGCCGACGAGGAACCGGCATCGCTCGCTCTTGGCCTCGGCGCCCGAGCACAGGTGCAGCAGCAGCTCCGCGCCGCGAATCACGCCCACGAAGTTCGACGTCCGGTCGCCGCCCAGGTTGCCGTGCGACACGCTGCCCATGGCCGACAGCACGCCGTCCACGCGCTTGCGCATCGCCTGCCGCTGCTGGTCGGTCCAGGCCGGCCAGGCCCAGTCG
>CAYWTX010000126.1:0-2987 GCA_964461295.1 uncultured Planctomycetaceae bacterium
AGTCGGCCAAGTACGCTCGGTAGGGCATCGCGGCTTGGCGGGGCGATATGTTTGCCGTCGAGCGGCAAAATAACCCCACCCGGTACGTCTCCTCTACCACGTTCTCGCCCGCAGGGCGTCGATGACGGCGCGCGGTGCCAAGTGGTCGATGTAGCGGGCCGTTGTGCCAAGGGAGCTATGGCCCAAGGCCCGTTGGAGTAAGCGTCCGGCGGAATGCGTCTTGTGGGGCATGGTAGGCTGAGGTTCCTGGGCCGGGAGGGTCTCGGCCAGGGGGAACTCTCGGGAGCCTGTCCATGACGAAGCCTGGTCGGCGGGGTGACCCGCAAAGGGAGCGGCAGTGGCAAGAGGCCGTGCGGCAGTGGCGGAGAAGCGGGCAGCCGGTCCGCGATTACTGCCTCGCCCACGGGCTGAAGGAATCGGCGTTCTACTTTTGGCGACGGCAACTGGCCCGGCGCGGCACGGCCGGTCCACAGCGGCAAAAAGGCGGCGGGCAATCGCCGGCCGCCAAGACGCGGCGTGGTGAGCGAGCGTCGGCGCGGCCGCGGCGGGCGTCTGATGCCCAGCCGGACGAAGCCCGCTTTCTGCCGGTCCGCTTGCTGATGGGCCGGGAGCAAGTCGCCGCCGGTGGCGTCGAGATCGTTCTGGGTGGCGGCCGCACGGTTCGCGTCCCGCCCGGCTTCGACCGGCAGACGCTGGCCGACGTGCTGGCGGTACTGGAGGCGCCGCCGTGCTGAACCTCTCGGAATTGGTGCGGATTTACGTCTGCCTGGCGCCGACGGACATGCGAAAGAGCTTCGACTCCTTGGCCGCCCTGGTGCGGGAGGGATTGGGCTACGATCCGCTCTCGGGCCATTTGTTCGTCTTCCGCAGCCGCCGCGGCGATCGCGTCAAGCTCTTGTGGTGGGACCGCGACGGGCTGACGCTGTACTACCGGCGGCTGGAGAAAGGCACCTTCCGCTTCCCGGCTGCCGGCGACCCGAACGCGCGGAGCATCGAGGTGTCGTCGCAAGAGTTGTCGTTGGTGCTGTGGGGCATCGACCCGGCCAGCGTGAAGCGGCAGCCGCGTTATCAACGGACGGCGTGAGGCGCGGAGAAAACTATTTTCCGGCGGCTGGAATAAATTGGCCGGCGAGGGTATCTATAATGGCATGAGCACCGACGCCTTGCCTCTGTCCGATGCGGCCCTGCTGCCCGACGACCCGGCCGTGCTGAAGCAGTTGGTCGTGCAGTTGTTGGAAGAGTTGCAGAAGGCCCGCGCGCGTCTGGAGCGGCAAGAGCACCACATGCACTTGCTGCTGAAGCGAATCTACGGCAGCACGAGCGAGAAGCTCGATCCGCGGCAAGGCGCCTTGTTCGATTCTCAGCCCGTTGCGGAAGAGACTGTCCCGAGCCCGCCCCCGCCGCCGCCCGCTGCGTCCGCGGTTTCCAAGAACCGCGATCGGCATGGCCGGGGCCGGATTCCCGACAAGATCGAGCGTCAAGAACAACTCCATGACCTGACGGAGGCCGAGAAGGCGGCCTTGGGCGGCGTGGAGAACCTGATGGAACTGCCGCCGGAGCGGAGCGAGCAACTCGACTGGCGGCCCTCGACCTTGTTCGTGGTGGTCCATGTCCGCAAGAAGTACGCCCGCAAGGAACAACTTCCCGAGAGCGGCCTGACGCTTGCGGAGCAGAACGTGGTGCTGGCCCGCAAGCCGGCCGAGGCGATCCCCGGCGCCTTGGCGGGGCCGGGGCTGATGTCGCAGGTGATCGTCTGCAAGGGAACCGACCATCTCCCTTTGCACCGGCAGGAAGGGATATTCAAGCGGCAGGGGCTCCGCATCTCGCGGCAGACGATGGACGGCTGGTGGCTTCAGACGGCCGAGTTCTTGCGGCCGTTGTACGACTTGGCCGTCCGCATCGTGCTCGCCTCGCATGTGATCCACACCGACGACACTTCGGTGAAGGTCCGCGACGCCTGGCGGAAGTTGAAGTACACGGGCCGGTTCTGGCCCTACGTGGGCGATGCGCTCCACTCGCTGACGGTGTTCGACTACACAACCAATCACCAACGGGCCGGGCCGGCGGCCTTTCTCAAAGACTATCGCGGCTACTTGCAGGCCGACGCGTTCAACGGCTACGACGGCATCTACCTGGAATCCCAGGGGCGGATCGTCGAGGTGGCCTGCTGGGCGCACGCCCGGCGGAAGTTCCACGAGTGCCGGCGGCTGGATTCGATCCGCATGGAGACGGCGTTGGCTTGGATCGGCAAGCTGTACGCCGTGGAGAAGGATTTGCGCCAGCGCTGTCAGGGCGAGTGGGAGGCGCTCACGCTGGAGGAGCGCGCGGGACGGATCGCAGCCGAGCGGCAGGAGCGCTCTCGGCCGCTGTTGAACGGCTTCCGTGTTTGGCTGGAAACGGAAGCACCCAAGGTCCTGCCCAAGAGCGCGGTCCGTGGGGCGATGGACTACACCCTCTCGAACTGGGCGGCGCTCGGCGTCTACACCGAGGACGGCTGGCTAGACATCGACAACAACGAGGGCGAGAACGCAGTGCGCGGCATTGCCTTAGGCCGGAAGAACTGGCTCTTCCTGGGCAACGACCGCGGTGGCCGCGCGGCGGCGGTCCACTTCAGCCTGCTGGCCTCCTGCAAGCGCCACGGCCACGATCCCTGGGCCTACTACCGCGACGTGCTCGCCCGCCTGCCGGCCATGCTGCCGGGGGCCAACGAAGAAGAGCTTCTCGCCCTGCTGCCCCACCGCTGGCGCCCCGCCTGATTCCCCCAGCCTGCCCCGCGCCCCGCGATTTTCCTGCTACGTGTTCCGCCGGACGCTTACGTATCATCGGGGGGAAGCCCGGCATCGGGATCGGAGGCTCAATCCCTCTTGGACCATCCCAACAAAAACCACGTCAGAAACCATGCCCCTAGTCTTTCACCCTAGGCGATTTGGGAGCCGTCCGTCTGATGCCGGATATGGCTCGCAAGTCAGTTGCAAGGTGTAGGGGCT
>CAYWTX010000127.1:0-30219 GCA_964461295.1 uncultured Planctomycetaceae bacterium
TGTGTTCATCTGCGTTCATCATTGCTCTTTCTCTTCTCCTCGCCTTTGCGGTTATCGATACCGCCCCGGATCGCGCTGGCCCGCTTCGGCGAAGCCCTCCAGGCGCAGGCGGCAGGAATCGCATCGCCCGCAGGCCGTGCCGTCCGGCGACGGGTCGTAGCAGCTATGCGTGAGCGAGTAATCAACGCCCAGGGCCAGGCCGGCGCGGATGATCCGCGCCTTGCTCATCGCGATCAGCGGGGCATGGATGCGATACCGCCCCCGCCCCTCCACGGCCGCGGCCGTGGCCAGGTTTGCCAGCCGCTCGAACGCCTCCACGAATCCAGGCCGACAGTCGGGATAGCCGCTGTAGTCCACCGCGTTGACGCCCAGGAAGATGTCGAACGCGCCGAGCACCTCCGCGTAGCCCAGGGCGACGGAGAGGAAGATCGTGTTCCGCGCGGGAACGTAGGTAACGGGAATTGTCGATTGTCGGTTGTCGATCGCCGATTGGGGAGCACAGACTGAGAGTCCTTCCTCTTCGCTGCTGCCTGCTCCCTGCTGCCTGCTGCCTTCCCTTCCCTCCCCGTCCTTGGGCACCGCGATGTCATCCGTCAGCGCACTGCACCCGAACCCGCCCTTTGCGGTCAGGTCCAAGCCGATGACGCGGTGCTCGACCACGCCCAGCGCGGCCGCAACGCGGCAAGCCGCCCCCAACTCCAAGCGGTGCCGCTGCCCGTAGTCGAAGCTCAGCGCGTGGCAGAGGAACCCATCGCGCCGGGCCAGGGCCAACGTTGTGGCCGAGTCCAACCCGCCCGACAGCAACACCACGGCATGTTTCGGCGCGTCAGCCATCGCCGCCACTGTATGCGCCCGGCAAAGTCCTTTCAACCGACAGGACGCGCGGGATACACTGGGACCACTGCATGGGTGGCTTCGCTGGCCCCATGCACTTCGTGCCTCCTGCTATTCAGGGAAAACACCTTGCCCGACATCGAGACGTTCGACAACCCGCGTCCGGGGCGCGACTACGCCATCCGGCACGTCGCGCCGGAGTTCACGTCCGTATGCCCCAAGACCGGCCAGCCGGACTTCGGCGCCATCGAGATCGAGTACGTCGCCGACCGGCTGTGCGCGGAACTCAAGAGCCTCAAGCTCTATCTTCAGGGGTTCCGCAACACCGGCGTGTTCTACGAGGATGTGGTCAACCGCATCCTGGACGACCTCGTCGCGGCCGTGAGGCCCAGGCGGATGACCGTCACGGGCAGCTTCACGCCCCGCGGAGGCATACACTCGATCGTGACGGCGACGTACGAGCGCCCGGCCCGCACGACCGCCAGGCGCAAAGGGCGCAAAGGGCGCCGCGCGTGAGGAAGTGCTGGCCGTACATCGTCGGCGCGGTGGGCCTGGCGGCGATCGTGGGACTGATGATCGCCGGCGGACGCATGTTGGCCCGCGGCCCGGCGTATCGCACCGTGCATCCCGTCGGGATCATGGGGACGCAGACGCACCTGACGGCCGTCGCCGACGCCAACGCTCGCGGGCGGATCGAGCCGGCCTTGAGGGCCGGCGAGGCGGCGATGCGGGCGATGGAAGCCCGCGTCAGCCGCTACATCCATGCGTCCGAACTGTCAGCGCTCAACGCCGCCAGGGCGGGGCAGGAAGTCGATCTCTCGGCCGATACGCGACGGATGCTGGAACTGTCACGGCAGATCGGGCGCGACAGCCGCGGGGCCTTCGACGTCACGTACCTGCCTCTGTTCAAGTTGTGGGGCGCAGCCGGCAAGGCCGGCAAGCTGCCCGGCGAAGCGGCCATCGCCGAGGCGAAGGCCAACTGCGGCTGGGACAAGTTCGAACTGACGGCGCGGGGGGCAAGGAAGACCCTCGAGGCGGCGCAGGTCGATCTGAACGGGATCGCCCAGGGCTGGGCGGCCGACCGGGCCGTCGAGGCGATGAAGGCGGCGGGCGTGCGCGGCGGGCTGGTGGACGCGGGCGGGGAGATTCGCTGCTTCGGCCCCGCGCCCAGCGGCGGGCTGTGGCGGGTGGGCATACGCAACCCCTTCGATCCCAACAGCGGCGGCTACTTCGGCATCCTGCTGATGACCGATCTGGCTGTGTCCACCAGCGGCGACTATTTCAAGTTCAGCGAGGTCGGCGGGCGCCGGCTCAGCCACATCGTGGACCCCAACAGCGGCTGGCCGGTGGACTTTGCGCCGTCGGTGACGGTGGTGGCGCCGACGGCGGCGCTGGCCGACGCGTGGTCGACGGCCCTGAGCGTGCTGGGCCCCGACGGGCTGAAGCACCTGCCCGACGGCGAGCGGATCGAGGCGATGGTGGTGGTGGGCGACCCCAACGAGTATCGCATCCACCAGACGCCGGGATTCGGCAAGCTGCTGGAGGCCCCGCTGCCGGAGGGGGCGGGGATGACGCAAAGCAAAGCATCTCCTCGTTGATGTCAACCGGGGCGACACGCCCCGGCTCTGTTCGATCCGCCCGTGGACGGGCATTTCAGGGAAGAAGCAGAGCCGGGGCGTGTCGCCCCGGTTGACATCATCCAGGCGCAGCATCGGAAGCCCTCCTTCCCGCTGCGCCGGAAATGATTGACGCGATGCCATTTGCAGGTGACAATTCCCCGCCTATCCCGAATCGCCCCTCCGGGGGCTCACAGAAAGGAAATCGGCGATGCGAAATCGTGCTCTGGTGGCGGCAATGGTGTTGGCGGCGATATGCATGATCGGGGCGGGCACGCTCGCCCAGACGACCCAGCCGAGCGAGCGGCCTGAACTGGCCCCCGCGCCGACGGGCAAGCCGGCGGCGGCCCCGGCCGAGGCCCCGAAGGCCCCGGCGACGACGCAGCCGGGCGCCAAGGCCCCCGGCGGTCCGCAGGCCCCCGACGACGGCAAAGGGATGCTGTACTTCTACGTCGCCATCCTGGGCGGTTTCATCCTGCTGTATGTATGGATGGGCCGCAGCCGGCGTAAGACGGAAGCCAAGCGGCGCGAGATGCTGGGCAATCTCTCCAAGGGCGACAAGATCATCACCATCGGCGGAATCATCGGCACCGTGGTCGAGGTGCGGCCCAACGAGGTGACCGTCAAGGTGGACGAGACCAACAACGTCCGCATGAAGTTCCTCCGCTCGGCCATCAGCCGCGTGGGCGAGGAAGTGCAGGACGAGAAGGACAAGGAAAGGGCGAGCAAGTAGACCAGCCGCCGCGCGGTTCGACGGAATGATGGAACGACGGGTTCGCTCCCGTCGTTCCATCTTTTTCGAGGGACTGGAACGGGCGGGACGGAATGCTGGAATGATAGAGGGATAGAGGCCAAGGAGAGGCGCCCCCTCTCGGTCGGCATCATTCCACTATCCCATCATCTCCTCGCCCGGCGGCCCCTGGCCACGCCGGCTATCGCACGTTGGTGGTTCGCAACCCGTCGCGGAGCGTCGGCCCGCGGCGGTCCAGACGCGAACGGTCCACCAGCAGCCAGACCAGCACCACCACCCAGAGCACCACGGCCGCCACGGCGATCACCGGGAGCGACAACTGGCTCACCGTCTCCCACGGCGTGTGCGTGGCAGCCGGGCCGCCTGAGATCATGTGCGGCTGGTAGATCCCCCAGCAGACCAGCACGGCCCCCAGCGCCGCCACCATCGCCTGGCAGACGGCCGAAACCCACGCCCACGAGATCGTGCATCGCTGGCGGGAGCTCAGCCAAACCAGCAGCAGCGACGCCGCCAGCCACGCCAGCCCCACCACGTCGATCACGAACCCCGCCTGCACGAAGATCACCTTCACCAGGCGCGTGCCCTCGGGCAACGTCAGGCCATGCACGGCCGCCGACTTGATGAACTCCTGAACGACGTGCCGGCTGATGCCCGCCACCAGCGCCCAGACCAGGTAGACAATGCCCGCGAAGGACAGGGCCAGTCCCACGTCGGTTCGCGAAGTTCGTTTCATTCGCCCAAGCATGTCCGCCATTACACCGCGCCGCGGGCACCGGGTCAAATCTTCGTGGGCGAAGGCAGCGACGTCCGCCTTGCCGATTGTGCGCCAATGGCCACACCAAGTTCCGGCGGGCTCCGCGTCAGCCAGACCAACGCGCAATCCGAAGCCCGACGATCCGCTACTTCTTCAGCATGCCCTTCTCACGGGCGAAGGGGAAGATGCCGCCGGCGGCGACGATCTCGGCCGCGTCGCCCAAGGGCTTGAGGCTGTACGTGGCGCCGCGGGTGAGATTGCGCAGCACCGCGGCCTGGACGTCGACCTCCACCTCGTCGCCGGTGGCGACCTTGTCCACCAGGCGTTGCGGCGTTTCCAGCGGCACGAGCAAGCCGGCGTTGACGCTATTGCGGTAGAAGATGCGCGCGTAGCTTTCGGCCACGACGGCCTTGACGCCCGCCTCGGCAATCGCCACCGGCGCGTGCTCGCGCGAGCTGCCGCAGCCGAAGTTCCGCCCGCCGACGATCACGGCGTAGCGACAGGTGAATTCCGGCGGGGCAACTGTCCGAGTTGCCCCATCCCCTTGAGCGGTTCGGCCACGGTTCTGGAGGGCTATGCCGCCGCCACCCGCGTCGATGAACGGGATGTTCCCCTCAGGCAGGCCGCTCTGCGCGACAGGCACGCCGCTCATCGCGTACAAGCCGAAGTACTTCCGCTCCGAGGGGTCGGAGGGGTTGTAGTTGAGGTACTCGGCCGGGATGATCTGATCGGTGTCGATGTTGTCGCCTACGACGAACGCCTTGCCGCGAATGATCTGCTGCATGGAACTCACCTGCAATCAGTGAAAACCCACGGAGCCGTGGCGTGTCGCCACGGTTGCCTTGTCACGGTGACGGGGCGCGCAAGCATCCCGCTCTACGTCGAAACCTGCAATATTCCGAACGCGATGATCAGCGCCCCGCCCAACAACGGCGCGATCACCAGGGCGATGAAGTACAGGTACAGCGCCTGCCGGTCGCTCTTGGATTCGCCGGCCCGGTCGTACACGCCGGCGCCGAACCAGGAGCTCTTGCCGCCCAGCCACCCGGCCAGCATGATCGTCCCCCCGATCATGCACGCCGCGCCCAGCACAATGAGCCCAACACCCAGCATCGCGCACCTTTCGGGCGGGAAGTGTACGCCGCCCCGCAACGTGGAACAAGGGCGCAATGGAGGGCGGGCCGGCCGCGTGGCGGGTGCATCTTCGCTTGCGGCCTGGCATGCGGCCCTGGGGCCCGCCGCTGAACCCCGGGCGGCAGGAGGGGTCGTTCTCTCGGCCGCCGGATGCTTGACTTCTCGGCATCGGTGCATATGCTGTGTGCGCCAAGGGACACCCCAACCAAGGGAGACACGTCATGACACAAGTGCCATCCCCACCGCAGATGCCGCAGTTCACCCCCCCGCAGCCCGCCTACGTCGCGCCCGAGCCGCCCAAGGGCAAAGGCCTGGCCGTGCTCGCGCTCATCCTGGGCCTGTGCGGGCTGATCCCCTTGCTGGGCTGGCTGACCGGTTTCGGCGCCATCGTCGTCGGCGTCATCGTGCTGGCCACCGGCCGGCCGGGAAAGGGCATGGCCATCGGCGGGATGGTGGCCGGCGTGCTGCTGCCGATTGTGGTTGCCGGGGTGGGGGTTGCGTACTACTTCTGGCGAGAGGACCAGAGAGCGAAGGCCCCCGTTCCACCTCCACGGTGGAGCAATGAATTCGCCGATCCCGCCACCTGCGTGTCCAACCTCAGTAACCTTGGCAGTGGGATCGCTCTTTACAGGCGTCAGCACGCCGACAAGTGGCCGGCCGACCTCATGTCCGCCCTGACGACTGGCGGTTCACCGGCCATGTTCGTCCGTTGCCCCTCGGCGAACCAGCGCCTCGGGCGCAGCAGCGATTACTTCTACCTCGCGCCCAAGGACGACGATCAGCCGGACCGGATCATCGTCTGCGACCTCAAGGGCAACCATAGGGGCAAGCGGAACGTTCTGTCGGCCAGCATGAACGTCAGGCAACTGACGGAGTCTGAGTTCCAGGCCGAGCTGGCCAGGCCGGAGAACGCGGCCTTTGCGGCGGCGCTGGAGGCCGCGGAGGGGCGCACCAGCGGCGGAGGTCGAAGAGGCGGCGACCCGCGCTGATCGCGGGAAGCTTCACCTTCCCGCATGGAGCCGGCGGCTGGCGGCCGGTGCTCTTCTAGTACTTGCTCGTGTCGAAGCTTCGCAGGAACTCCTCGTTCGTGCGGAACCGTTCCAGCGCCTTCAGCAGGGCGGGCATTTCGTCGTCGACGCTCAGGCTGCTCAGGAACCGCCGCAGCATGTGCAGCTTGGGCAGCATCCACGGCTCGACGAGCAGTTCTTCCTTGCGCGTGCCGCTCTTGGGAATCGAGATCGCCGGCCAGATGCGCTTCTCGGCCAGCTTGCGGTCGAGTTGCAGTTCCATGTTGCCGGTGCCCTTGAACTCCTCGAAGATCAGGTCGTCCATGCGACTGCCGGTTTCGATCAGCGCCGTGGCCATGATGGTCAGACTGCCGCCGCCCTCGACCTTCCGGGCCGCGCCGAACTGGCGCTTGGGCGTCTCCAGCGCTCGGATGTCCACGCCGCCGGTCATCGTGCGCCCGCTGCCTTCGATCGACCGGTTGTACGAACGCCCCAGGCGGGTCAGGCTGTCCAGCAGGATCACCACGTCCTGCCCGAACTCCGCCATGCGCTTGGCCCGCTCGATGGTGAACTCGGCCGCTCGCACGTGGCTCTCGACCGGCTGGTCGTTGTTCGACGCCACCACTTCGGCCCGCTCGCACTTGCGGCGGAAGTCGGTGACTTCCTCCGGGCGCTCGTCCACCAGCAGGATGAAGATGTAGCATTCGGGGTTGTTCTGGGCGATGGCGTTGGCCATCTGCTGCAGCAGGATCGTCTTGCCCGAGCGAGGCGGGGCGACGATGAGGCCGCGCTGGCCCTTGCCCACCGGGCAGACCAGGTCGAGCACTCGCATTTCCATGGGGCCGCCCTTGGTCTCCAGCTTGAGATGAGGGTGCGGATCCACCACGACCATCTCGTTGAAGGGAACGATGCCCGTATACTCCTCGGCCGGCTTGCCGTTGACCTTGGTGATGCGTTCGAGCTTGGGCCCGCCCTTCTTCTTGCTGGGCGGCTGGACCTCGCCCTCGATGAACAGGCCGGTTCGCAGCCCGGCCTGGCGGACGTGGTCCTTTCCGACGAACACGTCGCCCGGCGTGGCCCGGTAGTTGTTTTTCGCCTGGCGGAGGAACCCGTAGCCCTTGTCGGTGATCTCCAGCACGCCGGCACTTTGCAGAAGCTTGACTTCCCCTGGATTCCCCGGCCCTTGCCTGGCCTGGTCATCCGTGGTCGCAGACCGCTGATACATAGGAAACTTTCCTCTAATAACGCCCCTAAAGGACCTTCCTGTTACGGATCCCGCACCCAATTGCGGAGCTCGAAGAGTGACCCACCCCCTCCCATTGGACACTATACTACCTGCTACACAAGACAAAGCAAAAGTTTTTCGGGCGAACTCGCACTTTTTTTTTCGCTTCTCTCCGCACTGCTATCCGTCAGCCGCATTGCGCGCTGCGACGATTCCCGGCACGAAGCGAGGCGCCCGCACTCGTTTCGGCGCTGCCGCCTGCTGCCTTGGGCTGCGGGCGAAGCCCGCGCCGTGCAGTCGCGGGCGATTCGCCCTCCGGCGCCTCGACGCCTACCGCCGGCCGCCGGCCAGCCTGCACGCCTCCGCCAGGTCGATCCTGCCGTCATAGTACGCTCTGCCGACAATGACGCCCGCGCAGCCGGCGCGGAGGCACGCCTCCACGTCCGCGATGCTCGCCACGCCCCCCGATGCGATCACCGACACGTCCGTCGACGCGGCCAGCGCCGCCGTCGCCTCCACGTTCACGCCCGACAGCATCCCGTCGCGCGAGATGTCTGTGTACACGATCGCCCCCAGCCCCGAGCCGCGCATCCGCTTCGCCCAGTCCCGCGGGCTTTGATCGAGCTGCTCGGTCCATCCCTCGGCCGCCAGCTTCTCGCCTCGGGCGTCCAGCCCAAGCGCCAGTTGCCCGTTGGGCAGGTCGGGGTCATCCAGCAGGCTCTGGAACCACGCGGGATCCTTCAGCGCCGCTGAGCCGATCACCACGCGGCTGGCGCCCTGGTCCAGCAACTCCTCGATCGCGGCTCGATTGCGCACGCCGCCGCCGCACTGGATCGCCGCTCGCTCGTCCACGTGCCGGCACAACTCGCGGATCACGGCCATGTTCTCGCGCCGCCCCGTCCGCGCGCCGTCCAGGTCCACCACGTGAATCCATCTCGCCCCGGCCGCCAGGAACGCATCCGCCACGGCCTGGGGATCCTCGCTGTAGGTGCGCTGCTGGCCGTAGTCGCCCTGGATCAGGCGGACGACCTTCCCTTCGCGCAGGTCGATGGCGGGCAGTATGTCCACTGTCAAGTCTCCGTCACAGGAAAGAGACAACCCGGGACGTCGGCGCCGATCCGCCGCAACCGTGGCGTACAGGCAGGACGCCCGCAGGTCGCTACAGCCTCACGAAGTTCTCGAGCAGGCGCAGACCCACCGCCTGGCTCTTCTCCGGGTGGAACTGCGTCGCGAAGACGTTGTCCTTCCACACGGCCGATACGAACTCGCCGCCGTAGTCGGTCCATGCCGCGATGACGGAGGCGTCGGCCGGCACGACGTGGTAGCTGTGGGCGAAGTAGACGTGGGCGCCCTCCTCGATCCCCGCCAGCATCGGGCAGCGCCCCGCCAGGCGGAGTTGGTTCCAGCCCATGTGCGGCACGCTGAGCCGCTGGGCGCCGGCGGCCGCTTGAGGGAAGTTGAACCGCACGACCTCGCCGCGCAGCACGCCCAGCCCTTCGTGCATCCCGTCCTCGTAGCCGCGATCGAACAGCAGTTGCAGGCCCAGGCAGAAGCCCAGGTACGGCGTGCCCGCCGCGATCGCCTTGCGCAGCGGCTCGACCAGCCCCAGGGCCTGCAGCTCGATCACCGCATCGCCGAAGGCCGCCACGCCCGGCAGGACGATCTTGTCCGACTCGGCCAACTCCCTCGGCGTGCGGACCAGCCGCGCCTCGCCGCCCGCGCGCTGAAGCGCCTTCTGCACGCTCCGCAGGTTGCCGATCTCATAGTCAACGATCCCAATCACAACCTCACCACCTGAAGAGAGTTGAACTGCAGGGATCGCAAAGGCCGCAAAGGAGTCTCTTCCTCAAGACCTAGCTTCTTTGCGTCCTCCGCGTGCTCTGCGGTTCATTCTTATCTTACTCCCCCCGTCTGCCCGCGGGAGCCCAGGTACACGCTCTGGCCCGGCGCAATCGCCAGGTTGGCATCCGCCTTGGCGGCCAGTTCCTCCGCGCTGTCGGCGAACAGCGGCGATATCTCGATCGCGGCGGCGATCTGCCCGTTGGCGTCGCGCGGAACCCCGATGCCGGCCTTCTCCAGCCATGCCGCCGCCCGGCGAATCTGGTCGTGCAGGCTGGTGACCAGGCTGTCCTCGCCGCCGGCGTTCTTGATCGGGCTGAATTCCTCGTTGCGCAGCGTCTCGAGGATGACGACGTTCGCGGCCATCGACAGCGCGTCGAAGACGAACATCTCCAGCTTCACCGCGTTGGGCTGCGTGGGCTTGACCATCTGCCCGTCGGCGCCCACGTGTGCCACCTTCTTGTCGGCCCGGTGCAGCGGCAGTTGCGGTTTGCCCCCGGTCGTCAGGCGCTCCACGAACCGCCGGCCCAGCACGTGGATGGCGATGCTCCCGGCGGAGAACTTGAGCCTGCCGTCGCCCAGGCACGCGCGGGCCAGGGCCTCCGGCAGGTCGGAGTACTCAATCACCGTAACCTTGCCGTCCACGAGGCAGAAGTTGCCCAGCTTCTCCAGCGGGTCGCGCTTGGGCAGGGCCTTGGCGCTCATCTCCGCCTGGCGCAGGTCGTGCAGGCCCAGGAACAACGGGTCGATCACCCGCACCAGCGGATTGTCGACCTGGAAGTAGCTGATGAGTTCCACGCCGCGCCGGGCCATGTCGTCCAGAGCGCCGCTGGTCCGCAGCGCCAGCAGGCTGCCGCCGTGCCCGTTGGGGCTGACCGCCACTTCGCCCTTCCCGGCAAGCAGCAGCTTGCCATCATAGTCGATGGCCGGCATCGTGTCCTGCACGAGGAAGAACACGTCGCCGGCGGCCAGGCCGAAGTAGTTGTTGCGGCGGAAGAACGCCTTGGTCGTCGCGTCGTTGGTGGGCGAGGTCATGATGTACCAGGCCACCGCCTTGCCCGCTCGCCTCGACGCGGCCAGGATCTGCTCGGCGAACACCTGGAACAGCGGCTTGTGCGTCACCGGCGTGGCTTCGAAGCAGCCCTTGGGGCCGTCGAAGCCCAGGCGCGTGCCCTGCCCCCCGGCCACGACGAACGCGGCCACCTTGCCCTCACGCAGCAGCTTCTCGCCGTGGGCCTTCGCCTCGCGGCATTCCCGCGACAGGCCGCCCTGCGAATACGGGGCAACGATCTCGGGCGGGTCGATCCTGTCCGGCAGCGCGATGGCCGCCCTCTGTCGGACGTACCTGGCGATGCACTCTTCGACGAAGCCAAAGTCGATGTGCGAGATCTGCTCCAGCAACGCCTGCCGCCGCGGCGGCTCCAACTCGTCATGGAACGCCAGGAGGTGCTCCTGGCCGTAGGCCTTCAATATCTTGCGGACGGACTTCAGGTCTGCCATGTCGCTCTCCGGCCGCCGCGGCGGCGAATGCCGAAAGCCTAGGCACAGGAGGGCGAAGAGTCAAAAGGAAACAGCCGAGAACGACCAGAACCGGGAAACAGTCGAGAACAAGTACGAGCGCGAAAGAATGGGATTGCCTCCCCCTCGTCGTCGTCCTCGTCCTCGGTCGTTTCCTATCTTGCTCCCGACCCCGGTTCGGAGTCCCACCACCGCTTACCGCTCACGCGGCCGTCGCGGAACTCCACCGTCGCCTTGTAGAACGGGATCTGGCAGTGGTACTGCCAGTGATCGGCGAAGCGGTGTGTGGGCTCGCCGAGCAGTTCGAGGACTTCCGACTGCTTCTGCCCGGTGTAGATGAGCGAGTAACGTTGAGGCGTGAATCTCTGGTAGCTGGCGCAGGACGAGCAGGCCAGGGCGAGAGGGATCAACGCCAGGGCTAAGAGCAAGGGAAGGCAGCGGGCAGCAGGGCGCAGGCAGCAGCCCCGGTTGAGGGATTCCTGCGCAACCCGCGAAGATTCTCTCTGGCAGCAGCGCACCTGCACCTCACTCACCAATCGTCAGCAGACCAATCGCCAATCGGCAATCGGCTATTGGCAATTCCCTACTGTCCGGAAACAAACTCGCGCTGGGCGAACTTGCGCTCCGTGAACGGGCTGGAGAACGTCGCCGTCAGGATGAACTTCGATCCGACCGCGATGGGCTTGTACCATTGCAGCTTGAACTTGTACGTCCGGGTGATGCTGTCCCAGTGCAGCAGGTTCTTCTGGCCCGTCAGGAGCGGCTCTTCCCACGTGGCGAGCTGTTTGCCGCGGTTGTCGGCGACGCCGGCCTGCCAGGCGTGCAGGGCGAAGTGGAAATCGCCGAAGGCCTTCGTGGGGTCGCCATATGCGTCGAGGGCCTCGATCCGCACCTCGATGCCCTTGATGCCGCCCTGCTCGTCGAACGTCCGCGTTCCGGTGAACGGGTGAATGCGGATCGCCTCCGGCAACAGCAGGTGCAGCGGCTCGGGCACGCGCTGCGCAACGCCCGTCGGCGCGCCCGGCGTGCGACCCATGCTCACCTCGCCGTGGCCGCAACCCCCGGCAACCGCGCAGCCAATCGCCGCCGCCAAGACTGTAACCGCTCTCATCACGCGGGCGATTATAGACCGCCCCGCCCGCAAGAGCAACCCAACGAGGCACGTCACAAGAGAAAGAGCCGAGACTTACCTTTTCGGCCCATAGGTCGATTTCATCTTCAACTCGTGCAGGAGAGCGGTCAGGGCTTCCTTGAACGCCCCGTCGGCCCTCAAGAGGGCATCCTCGATGGCGGGCACGGCCTTGGGGCCCAGCGTCGCCAGCGTTTGGCTCAGGGCCTTGAGCTGGGCCGCGTCGCGGCTGTCGCGCATCGCGTCGAGCAACTCGGGAATCGCCTCCTCGCCGGAGGCCTTCATGACCTTGCCGATCGCCGCGGCGCCCCCGCGGGCGTCGGTGTGCTTGAGCGCCTCGGCCAGGGCGCCCTTGGCGGATGGGTTGTTCACCAGGATCGCGGTCAGGGCCAGCAGAGCGGTCCTCGTGGTCTTCTCCGGGCGCGCCGCCTGGGCGGCAATTCGCCCGTGCGCGGCAAGGGCCGCGGGCACCCCGGCCGCGGCGCGATCGCCCATCGCCGAAATCGCCAGCGCCGCCTGCGTCACCACCATCGCGTCCTCGTGCTCCAGCAGGCGGGCGAGGTCCGCCGCGGCCGGGGCCGCGCCGGGACCCATCGCCGCCAGCGCCCGCGCCGCCTCGCGGGCGAGGTCGGCGTCGCTGCCGCCCAGCGCCGCCCGCAGCGCCGGCAGGGCGCCCTCCGCCGCCGCGGGGCCAATGGCCGCCAAGGCGCGGCAGGCAGCCCGCGCCCGGACCGCGTCCTTGTGCTGCACGAGTTTCGCCAGTTCCCCCGCGGCCGGGGCCGCCATCGGCCCGATGACCTCCAGCGCCCAACGGGCCGTCGCGACGGCCGATTCGTTGCCGTCGGCCAGCATGCCCGCCAAGAGCGGCGCGACCCGCGCCGCCCATTCCGGCGCGACCTTCGCGAGCGTCGCCGCGGCAAGGTCCGCCTGGCCTTTCCGCCCGCTCGCCGCCGCGGCGAGCAGCAGTTTCTCCAGGCGTGGCGCGGCCGACGCCGCCGCCGTCCCGAGCTGCCTCAGCAGCTCGCCCGCCGCCGTCCGGGCGTACCAGTTGCCCTCGTCCATCAGCCGCAGCAGGTCCGGCAGCATCGCTGCCTGCCGCCCCGGCGGAAGCGACCGCAGCCCCACCAGCGCGTCCTCGCGCGCCAGCATGTGCGGCCCCGACAGCGCCGCCAGCAATCCCGCATCTGTCGGCAGCACGGCCGCAGGCGCCGCAGGCGCCGCGGCGGGCTTGCCCGCGGCGTCCGCCCACGGCTGGGCCGGCGCCCCCCGAAGGGGCAGCTCGTTGGCGTCCGCGCGCAGGTCGTAGCAGAACAGTCTCCCGACCCCGCGGACGAAGATTCGCCCGTCGATCATCGTGAATGGCACGAACGACGCCTTCGGCACGCCCTGCCAGCCGCTGGTCCCCTCGGTTGCGATCGCTCGCACGCCTTCCTCCAACGCACGCCGTCGCTCATTGGCGTCCAGCGGGATCACCGAGAACGAGTCGCCCGCGATCCGCCCGTCGGCCGCCACCGGCCCATACCCGCCCTCGCCGCCGATGGACTCGATCACGCGCCCGCTGGTCAGGTCGATGCGCGTGAAGCCCCGTCCGTGCCGCGCCAGGCCGGCCACCAATTCGCTGCCGACAATCATCTGGCTGGGAGTGCTCCCCGTGATGTACTTCTCAGCGCTGTACTTCCACGCGACCTGCGCCCCGTTGGGGTCGACGCGCAGGCATACCGGACCCTCCTGGCCGTACCGATACCCCGAGTCGCCGTGCGTGTTCTTGCCGCCGTTGAGGAACACGTAGTCCTCGCAGGCAGCCGGCGTGCCGCCGTGGTGGACCTCGCCCTTGACCTCCCACAACACCTTGCCGGTCCGCGGTTCCACGCCGACCGCCCGGCGGTTGCAGGCCGCCACGAAGTACTCCTTCCCGCGGTGCACCCACCGCACGGGCGAGTTGCCCGTGCTGCTGAGGCAGTCGCCCACTCGCCACAGCCGCTTGCCCGTGGCCGCGTCGAAGCCCACCAACCCGCACCCCTCGGCCCGCCGCTCGCGGCGCGAAACGCTGTGGTCGTTGCACGCCACCACGCCGTCGGCAAACGTCGAGCTACTGCACGCCAGCGCGTTGGTTCCGCTCAGGCAGTAGTCCTTGCCCGACCGCTCGTACACCGCCTTCGTATAGGGGATCCGCAACGACTGCTTGAACTGGTCGATCGCCACCGCCCATTCGTCCACGTCGCTGTCCCACAGCGGCTCGCCGCTGGCGGCGTCCAGAGCGTACATGTTCCCCGCCGTGCCCATCGCGAACACGCGCCCGCCAACGGTGCAGGGCGTGTTCTGCGGGCTGTTCCGCGAATGCACGTACCCGTGATTGAGCCCGCGCCCGCGGAAGACCGTTTTCCACAACGTGCGCCCGGTCGCGGCGTCCACGCTCACGATCGTGTCGTCGGCCTCCGCGAGGTAGTACAGCCGCTGGCCGGTCTGGCTGAGCGGGATGCCGAGTTCCTTGTGGAGGTGGTCGTACGCGGCCTGGTGAAGGATCGTGCCGCCCGGCCAGTAGTAGAACAGGAACGCCCGCCCGTCGGCGACGGCGAAGTCGGAGTAGCCGCCCAACCCGCCCCTGTGCCATTCCGCCCATGTGCCCGGCACGCTGCTTTCTTCGCTCGACCAGGCCAGGCGGGCCTTCCACAGGTTGCCCACCAGTTTGCGCCCCGAATCCGGCGCGCTGCCGCTGCCCGTCGGCCCGCGCCAGCACGGCCAGTTCAACCCCGCGGTCATCGCGTCGCGCCGCTGCAACTCGCCCCACGGCTCAAGCTTCCCGCCAACCTGCCCGCTGCCCCGCCCGGCCAGGCCGTAGCCGCCCGAGTACGTCCCCCCGAGGCGCCCGCCGTCGATCTTCACGTCCACGTTGAAGCTGCACGGCACGTCCCGCGCGAAGCTGGGAAACTTCCCGTCGTATTCGATCCGCGCCTGCAACTCCCCGCTCAGCCGGCCCGACTCGTACTTCAGCCCGTCCACGCCCACGCGGTGCACCAGGCTGCTGCACTCGTGGCAGAACGCGGCCGCGCCGACGAACTTGCCCCCGCGCTCGTACAGGTGTATCCGCAACGGCTTGTCGCCCTCCACCGCGCCGTCCAGCGTCAACCGCAGCACCTGGCCGGGCGCGGGCTTGGCCCCCTCGGCCGGCAGCACCGAACCGAAGAACCTGTTGGACCTTGCCCCGCCTTCGTTCACGCGGATGTCCACCGTGCCCATCACCGCGTTGCACGCGATGGCCCCGTCCAACTTGATCAGGTAACCGCCCTCCGTCACGCCCGAAAACGACGACACCGTCGCGTTGATCTCGCCCGTCAACTCCACCCCACGCAATCGAAGGTCGCTGGACACCACGAACGCCGCCCATCTCTTCGCCGCCCCCTCCTGCCCCGGCCGAAGCCTCAACTCGCGAACTTTGCCGTCCTCCAGCGTGAACGAAGCGATGCACTGCCGTTCCGGCCCTGCTCCGAACACCGCCCCCAGGTCCAGGTCGAACCGCATTGGGCCCGTGATATCCGCGGCCGGCGCCGCCTCGCCGCCGATGGCGCCCTTGACCTCTCGGGTGCCCTCGTCGCCGTATGTGCACCGGTACGTGCCGGCGATGGCCCCGGCGCCGCCGGCGGCCGCGTCGATCACGCAGTCGTACCGCGCCGACTGCACCGTGACGCTGAGCGGCCCGGCCAGACGCCCCCCGGCAACCGTCAGCTTCGAGCCCTCGGCCGGGTAGTACGACGCGCGGTCGGGCGGCAGCGCCGCCCACGCCTGGCGAATCTGCCCGTTGACGGCCCGCAGGTGGACCTGCACGGCCTGGCCGTCGGGGAGCAGTTTGCCCAGCAGGAGAGTGTACGCCCCGTTGTTGGGATCCAGCGCCTCCGCGCCAGCCGCGGCGCGCGGCACGGCAAGCGCGGTCATCGCCAGGATCGCCACACCCGCCGCCGCGCTGCGGAGTCGAAGTTCCATCTGTGCCACCTCAAAGCCCGCCCCACGCGAGCCTGCTCCTTCAACGCCGGCAAGGTTCCTCCCGTCTCGCACGAAGTGGCCGAACCGGATTGGTACCCACTGCTTTGGCCGTAACCGGTTACGGCTTCGCCCCCTTCGCCGGTTTGCTCGTGGGGGCGGCGGGAACACGCGAAGCAGGCTCCGCCGCCAAAGCCGCCTTCTGACCGAACTGCCTATCCACGATCGTCAGCAGTTCCTCCAGGTGCTTCTCGTACAGCCCGCGCGGGGTGGTCTTGTGCTTGCCGCACAGGAAAGCGGCTGCTCCGGCCGCCACGCCCATCTGCCCGCAGGTGTTCATCACGCGCGTGGTGCCCAACGCCACGTGCGTCACGCTCACGTTGCGCCCGGCCATCATCAGGTTTGGCACGTTTCGCGAGTACAGGCAGCGGAAGGGGATCGGGTACGGGCGAACGCCCGACTGGGTCGCGTACGTGCGGAAGTCGTACCCCTTGGGGTAGTGCAGGTCGATCGACCAGCTCCCCGTCGCGATCGCGTCGGCGAACTTGCGCCCCGACCGCACGTCGCCTTCCGTGAGGACATAGTCGCCGATGAGCCGGCGGCTTTCTCGCTTGCCGCCGACGTAGCCCACCCAACCCAGTTCGAGGTTCTCTGTGTGAGACAGCGTCTTCTTCGCCTTGGCGAACGAACCGTAGATCGCCCGCAGCATCGTGTCGCGGATCTCCTCCGCGTCGGCCACGGTGTCCAGCCAGTGCCCGTATTCCCACGTCCAGTTGCCGCTGGTGGCCGCGAGGTCCTTGGAGACTTCCGTCGCCCACGGAACGTCAGCGAAGGCGGTGGGTCTGCCGGCGTCGCGGCTGCCCCACAGCAGCGACGTCCCCAGCGTCATGCGGTCGGCCTTCTCGGGGGCCGTCGGCTCGTCGTGCTCGCTTCGGGCCTCGCGCCCCTGGCGGAACTCGGCCTTGGCGGCCGCCCCGACGCAGCCGTCGCCCGTGGCGTCGATGAACACCGGCGCCGCGAAGCGAAGCTCGCGACCCGTATGGATGTCGCGCGCGTCAACGCCCGCGATGCCCCTGGCGCCCATCACAACCCCGTAGGCGTGCCAGCCCAGCATCTCGCGAATGTTCTTCTCGGCCTCGACGACCTTCTGCCTCCGCTCGGCCGCCAGGGCCGGCTTGCTCGGCTCGGCCCACCAGCTCCACGTTGCGGGCGCGTGGCCGTAGCCGCCGTCGATCTCGCTGACGACCGGCGAGGGCTTGCCGCCGGTATGCACGCGCACCTCCGGGCTGTTGTTGCCGCCCAGCACCGGCCGGTCGTGCACCAGCGCGACGCGGCAGCCCAGGCGAGCGGCCGCGATGGCCGCCGCCGTTCCCGCGATGCCCCCGCCGACAACCACGACGTCGAATTCGCCCGCCGAGGGCGGCACGCCCGGCAGACCCAGCAGTTTGCGCCGCCAGGCGGCCATCGCGTCGCCCGCCTCGCCGGGCGGAACGCCCGAACCCCGGGTCAGGAAGACCGCATCGCATCGACCGTCAAAGCCGGTAAGGTCCTGCAACTCGATCTTGCACTTGCCGGCGGCGAGGTTGGCCGTACCCCCGTCCTCCCAAGCCCACCCCTTCCCCGATTCGCCGAACACCTTGGCTACCGGCTCGCCGTTCAGCAATACCTTGAACGTGCCAGGATGGCCGCTGGGCACCCAGTCCTTCGTCCGCACCCAGAGGCGATACTCCCCGGCCGAGGGAATGACGGCTTCGGTCGAGGCGTTGGCGGCGGGCTTGCCCAGGCCGTGGGCGAGCAGGTACGGCGACCCCATCTGGTCCATGAACTGCTGGTCGACGACCCACCCGCCGCGGTCGGCGAAGCTCTCCGCCTCGACGAGGATGTCGGTCTGCTTCGGGTCGCGCGGGTCCGCCTTCGGTCCCGGGGACTCGGGTCCCTGGGCTTCGGGAGACTTCGTCGCGGGGGGATTCTTCTCGACGCGCTGTGCGTTCTTCATCCGCCCCGCGTTCCAGCGCTGCACGACGCCCTTGAGCGCCTGCTGCTGCTCTTGCGTGAGGTTCACCTGCCGCAGCAACTCGCCGACGGCGGCCATGTCGGGCGCCATGCCCGCGTCCTGGTCGGCGAGGTACTTGTCGAGAATGAGGCGGAACTTCTGCTTCTGCTCGTCGGTGAGGCCGATTTCCGCGAAGAAGCCCGCGTACCGGGCGGGGATGGGCCTGGCGGCGGGCCTGGTCGTCTGTCCCAGCAACTCACGTCCATGGGGCGCCAGGGCGCACAACACGAGCGACATCGCAACGCAGGCATACCACCACCTTGCACGCATCGTAGAAATCTCCTTGTTCGCTTCCTGAAACCCACCGGCGGGATTGCGGTGCCGGTGCCCGCGCACTGGGGTTGAATTGTGGTATTGTCGTCGTCCGTGCTCGAATCCGAAAGGCCTGTTTCATGCCGCGCGCCATAATTTCGCTGTTGTCGCTGTGCTTGCTCACCTGCGAGTTGCCCGCCGCGAACGTCCCCGCCTACCAGCCGCCGCAGTCCCTGCCGCCCACCGGCCTCGGGTTCCGCGGCGACGGCACGGGCGTCTACCCCGACTCCAAGCCACCCATCGAGTTCGACGCCGCCACCGGCAGGAACATCCTGTGGAAGGCCCCCCTGCCCAACTGGGGCTACAACTCCCCCGTGCCCGTCGGCAACCGCGTGCTGTTCATCTCCGAGCCCGGCTGGGGATCCACCTGGCCGGAACTGTGCTGCTTTGACGCCGACACCGGCACGCTCGTCTGGAAGTCGCCCGTCAACCCGCTCGACGCCTTCCCCGACCTGCCGCCCGAGAAGCGCCAACAACTCACCGACACCGTCGAGGCAATCTACGAGCAGTCGCGCACGGCCTACCGAATCTGCTCGCCGCTGGAGGCCCTGGGCGGGGCGGACGCCAATCACCCGGCTGTGGTCGCGGCCAACAAGGCCCTGGCACAACACGGCATGTCCATCGGGGGTTACAAACAGGGGTACGGCCTGCTGCGGCAACTCCGCTACACCGACGACCGCAACAAGAAGTGGAACGCCCTGATGAAGCCGCAGAACCTCAAGCCCGAGTGCACGTGGCAGCGCTTCGGGCGGGCGCGGCTGGGCCTGGCGTTCTGCACGCCGGTGACGGACGGCAAACTCGTGTGGGTGATGACCTACCACGGCACGGTGGCGTGCTTCGACGTGGCGACGGGCAAGCGCGTGTGGTCGGCCGCCACGGGCTACACCGGGCATCACGGGCTGATGTGCTCGCCCCGGCTGTACGCCGACCTGGTGATCACCGCGTTCATCGACACCAACGCGTTCGACCCGCAGGTGATCGCGTGGGACAAGACGACCGGTAAGGTGAAGTGGAAGGTGATGGCCACGAAGGCGGCCTCCGAGGAGAAGACTCGCGGCAGCCGCCCGGGCGGTTCGCTCGTCGTCCTGCGCGTGGGTACGACCGATGTGCTGCTGGTTTCCAGCGGGCGCGTGATTCGGCTGCCCGACGGCAAGTTGTTCGACGCGACGATCGACAAGATCTGCGGCAGCTACGCCATCGACGATGAGCACGACGTGGTCTTCAGCACCGGGCACGTGGATGGCACGAGCATGCGTACGGCCCAGGTGCTTTCCATCGACGGCGACAAGCTCCTCGTCAAGGACCGCTACGCGCTGCTGCGCAGCTACGGCCCCGTGTCGGCCGTGTTCACCAGCGGCCGCCTGTTCACCAGCCTGGTGCAGATCGACCCGCAAACGGGCGCGTGGCTGGGCGCGAAGGGCGACGGCCAGAACGAGAAGAACCTGCCCCGCAGTTCGCCGAGAACCAACCACCTCCTCCTGGCCGCCAACGGCCACGTCTACGGCCTGGCCGAGCGCAAGACCGGCGCGAAGGGCAAGCCTGTCGAGATCACCGGCGTCTGCGAGGTGTACGCGCAGGACGGCAAGCAGGTATCCTGCAACGTGCTGCCGGCGGCGAGCCGCGAGGGCGACGCCGCAAAGAAGTGGCTGGAGCAGGGCTGGAACGGCCCGTCATTCTCGTACTGCTGCGCGATGAACATCGGCGGCGACCGCCTGTACATCTGCTCCGACGACATGCTCTACTGCATCGGGAAGGAATAGCGGGGTTGCTTCGGTCGCTTGCGGTTCGCACGAACTCCGCCACAGACAGGTTCTGCCAACCGCAAGCAGGTGTTGCTCTATGCACCCTCAACTTGTATAAACTCACGTTTTCCCCCACGGAAAGGAGATCCCTTTGAGTGAAAAAATGAAAGTCCTTCGCGTCGTGGCCGAACAGAAGGCCCAGATTGAGGAAGTCGATCGCGACGCCAGGCCCCTGGCCGCCGACGAAGTCACCGGCCGCACCATCTGCACCCTCATCAGCCCCGGCACGGAACTGAACGTATACCGCGGCGAGTACCACAAGGCCAAGATGGCCTGGGGCTCGTTCCCCGCCACGCCGGGCTACGCGGCCGCGTTCAAGGTCGATGGCGTCGGCGCTGAAGTGACCGACATCAAGCCCGGCGACGTGTGCTACTGCATGGGACCCCACCAGACCTTCCAGCGCAAGGCGCGCAAGGAAGTGCTGCCGATCCCGGCGGGCCTCGCCCCCGAGAAGGCCGTCTGGGCCCGCATCATCAACATCACCATGACCACCTACAGCACGACCGAGGTCCGCCCGCCGGAAACCGTCCTCGTCACCGGCCTGGGCATTGTCGGCCTCATGGCCGCACAGATGTTCAACAACGCCGGCTACAACGTCGTCGGCGTGGACACCGCCGAGACGCGCCGCCAGGTCGCCCAGCGCCTGGGCATCGGCGTCGCGCTGCCGGCCGTGCCCGCCGCCGACGCCGCGTACAAGGGCAAGGTGGGCCTGGTCGTCGAGTGCACCGGTCACGAGCAGGCCGTCGTCGATGCGACGTGGTGCCTGCGGTCCGGCGGCGAGATCGTGCTGGTGGGCGTACCGATGAGCGCCCGCACCGGCGTGCTGGCCCTGGAGGCGTTCAAGGCGATCTTCCGCGCCAACGCCAGAATGGTCGGCGGCAGCGAGTGGCGCATTCCCCGATTCCCCGACGGCAGCGGAAAGCCCAGCGTCTTCGGCAACATGGCTGTGGCGCTGCAATGGCTGGCGCGCGGGAAGATCAACGTCGACGGGCTGGCCACCACCGACACCCCCGCCAATTGCCAGAAGATCTTCCAGGACCTGCTGAACATGCGCACGCACGCCCCGACCGTGCTGCTGGACTGGTCGAAGGTGTAAGCGGGGAAGGCGCCATAGTGGAATGATGGGATAGTGGAACGATGGGTGGATGGAGCAAGCCGTCCACCCAGCGTCTCGTTCTTCCGCCGTCTCGTTCCGCCCCTTGCGGTTCAGCGGGTTGCGGTTCTGTCCCGGGTTGCGTCGGCGGCGCCGCGAGCAGCAACCGCTTGCTCTTCTCACCCGCCCGCACCTCGCGGAACGCGCCCTCCTCGATCAGCAGGCACGCGGCCGGGCCGCCGTAGTACCTCGACATCCCCACGTCGATGCGGATCAGGCGGCCGGCGCGGCGATCAGGACCGCGGCCATCGCCGCTGGAAGCACCCATGACCACCGCTGGAGCGTGCCTTTCATGAAGCGTCGCCTTTGCGTGTCTGGCGTCCATGGCGCCTCACACGACGCGCAGGAGAAGGCCCAAGCGGTTGCGCCGCCCGGGCCTCGATCCAGCGCGACCATGTTTCTCTCAGGCCGCCACGGCTCCGCTCCTCCCCGCTTCGGCGGGCAGGTGCCCGTCTGTCTTCATCGCGAAGGCCGTGGCCTAGCGATGCCCGCCCGAATGCGACGGGCGGCCATGCCCGCCGTAGTGTCCCCAGTGCCACGACGAATGATGCCACGGCCACCAGAAGCCGCCACCGATCACGATGCTCGTCGAGGGGCGGGGATAGACGTACACCGGGTCCGGGTAGACGTAGACGGGCGCCGGTTCGCGTACGACCACCGGCGGCGGGGTCTCGCGAATCACCACCGGCGGCGGCGTCTCGCGAATCACCACCGGCGGCGGGGACGTTGTCACCACGGCCACGCCGCGGCCCTTGTCCCACGTCGCCCTCACTTCCACGTCGTCAAACTTCGCTCGCCCGTACACCAACGCGTACCACGTGCCCGCCCGCGGATTGCGGATCGTGATCTTCTCGTCGGCGTCCTTGCCCTTGGCCGCATAATCGAACTGCGTGATCTTGGGCATGTTGCCCTGCGACAGGAACAGATCCACGTCGCCGTCGCCTTCGGTTTGCACAACGAGTTTGTCGCTGCCGGCAGGCACGTCGATCTGGAAGTAGAACCCCGCGCCGGCGGAGCCTCGAGGTTCTTGACCTTCTTGTCCCGCTCCAGGACCGTCACGGCCACCGCCTCAGCGGGCGCGGTGGCCGGCTTGCCTTCGTCCACCTGGGTCTCTTCCGCCCATGCCCGCTGCCCAATGCTCGCCAAACCTGCTACCGCCGCGAAGACTCCAATCACACCTGACCGCCACATCGCTGTTCCCTTTCCTTCCGCTTGCGCCACGCCGCGCGTCACTACATGATAGCTGACCGTTGCCCCGATAGACAAGCCAACCGCGCAAAGGTTAGACCCAAGGGAACGAAACCGGATGCCGAGGACCGGAGACCGGGAGGTCCGAGGCCTGCCCGCTTCAGCGGGTAGGTCTTGAGGCCTGCCCGCTTCAGCGGGTAGGTCCCGGGGTGCCCGCTTCAGCGGGTAGGTCTTGAGGTGCCCGCTTCAGCGGGTAGGTCTTGAGGCGATCCGTCTTGCCTGGGCGCGTCGGACGCTATGGCTGCAACTTGGCCAGCCGCTCCTTCGCCGTGACACCGAAGCAACAGCCCGCAAACACCTGGCTCGCCTGGGTGAGCAACCTCGAGGCCTGGGGCTTCTGGCCCTTCCCGAGGGCCGATTCCGCATCGGCCAACATCTTGTTGGCCTTCGCCTCGATGGCATCCATCGACTTGCGCATGTCCCCGGCCGCCGGACTGTCCTTGAAGGCGGCGATCTTCTCCAGCCGCTCATAGACCGCGTACGCCGCACCCAACTTGCCTGCCGACTCGGCCGCCTTGCCCGCCGCCAGGTCGGCCTTGGCTGCGCGGAACGGCCCCTGGGTCAGCAGCCAGTTCTTCAGCGTTTCCGAATTGACGTTATCGGAGTGTCCCAGGCCCGGCCATTCCTCGAACGTCACCGCGGCCCCGCGCGCCTTGTACTTCGCGGCCGCGTCGCGGGCGAATGGCAGGAACTTGCTGTCCTTCTCGCCCGCGCCGATGTAGACGGGTTTCCCGGTCACTTTGGCCTTGGCGCCCATCCTCGTTGCGTGCTCGCCGCTGCCGGTGATGATCAGCCCGGCCCATGAATCCATGGTGTACTCGCTCAACATGCTGGTCCACCACCCGCCCTGGGAGAACCCGCCCAGGAGCATGCAGTGGGGGTCAATCCTCAGGCGCTTCGACACGTCGCTCACCACGCGCTTGAGGTTGGCCACCTCGGTGGCATGGTCCTCCTTCTTGCTCACCGCGAAGACGTACTCGTGCCCGACGATGACATACCCCTTGCCCTCGGTGAGTCGCTTGATCGGCCCCAGGTTGGGCTTGCCGCCCATGCCGTGCATCCAGACGATCAGCGGCCAGGCGCGGTCGCCCGTGTAGTCGCTCGGAGTATAGACCATGTAGTACTTCAGCGCCGCGTCCTCGACCTTCGCTTCCTTGCCGGGAGCGAACTCGACGGCCCCGGCCGCCTTGGGCAAGGCCATCGGCCCAGCCCCCGACGCGCCAACCGGCGCGACCCATGCCACGACGACCCACAGCACCGACCCGGCCAGCAGCGAACGTTCCATGTCTTTCCTTCCCGCGGATGTTGCACCATCCCCCTCGCCATCGTCGAGTCTCAGACGCCCCTGGCGCGGGAAGGTTCCCGCCCGTGCCTGGAAACGCCGCAGCACTTCAGCCGCTACAGACGGCTGCCCCCCCCCCCACCATCTGCCTCGTGGGGTTCAGCGCAGTGTCCGGGGAAAATGGGGTAGCAGGGATGCAGGCAATTCAGGGGATCGGAGAGAAGTTCGCTCTCCGACCCTTTTCATGGCCTTCATCCCTGTCGGCTCTCTCAGAACTTCGCCAGCACGCGCTCGGCGATCGCGCGGCGGCGCTCGGCAAACTGCCCGCTCGGCGAGCGGGCAGCCCTGCGCTCCAGGACGGGCGCCGCGTGGCGGATCTCCTCCCGCGCCGCCGGCAGGTCCATGTCGCCCAACGCCAGCAGCGTGTACCAGAACGGAAACCGCTTCCACTTGCCGTTCGGCAAGCGATCCCTCCTCAGAGCAACCAGGCCCTCCGCGAGCCGCCGCTCCTGCTGCGCGAGCCCTCCCGCGGCCAGGTGGCGCCAGTAGGCACACGAGCATCGCCCGCAGCAGTACGTGCCGGTCGAGTAGCCGCGGGCCTCCGCGTCGGCCAGGCGCGCAAGCATGTTTCGCGTCGCGAGGCCCAGCGCCTCGCGAGCCGCCTTGACCGGCGCGTCCAGCAGGATCAACGCGCGGCACGCTTCCTCGCCCAGGATGTGTGCCGTCGCCGCGCGCGAAGTGATCGCCTCGCCGGTGAAGACCTTGATCCCCTTCCGCTCGTCAGGCATCGGCGCGAACATCCCCGCGTACGAACCCGGCAACCCCTGCCGGCCCGCAATCCACGAGGCCGCCTGCTTCCTCTCGACGGCCGCGATCTTGCGCCCGAAAAACAACGCCTCGGTCACGTTGTCCAGCGTCGCCGCCAGGCTCGTCAAGTTCACCATCGACATGGTTGTCTTCCTTCGGGACCGCCCGCTGCACATGCTCCCAAGGCATTCCCTACCGCCAGACTAACGGATATTGCTCGGGGTGTTCCAGGCAGTCCAGCGAGAGATCGACGTCCATCGCCGGCCAGTGCAGGTGGTCGCCATGGAGGAGTTCGACGTTCAGCACATCCGCGATGCGAGCTTCTCGGAACCAGGGGAACTCGTCATACGGAAGGAAGTACTCCCGTTCGCTCACAAGCAACCAGAGGCCGTGCCAGTCGATATGGGTCACTTCAACTTCCGAAATGCTTGCGCCAGGCATTGACGATCTCTTCCTTGTGTTCCTCGACAACCTTGGTAAGTTCGGTGATCCGCCTCGCTGGAAGTCCGTGCTTCCGCCAGGCTCACCTCTGGGTCGAGCCAGAACTTCGCCTCGCCATCGGAGCACGAGACATGCACGTGCATCCGCAGTTCTTCGCGAGAGAAGAACAGGAATCGGTACTCTTTTCATCGGAAGACTGTCGGACTCACGAGTTCATTCTACCGCGCGCTCGATCGTGCAACAATGGTACTCAGGTCCGGTTCTTCCCCTCTCGGCATTTCCCTTCGCCCGGGCTCGCCGCATGGCCGATACAACTCAGTACCACAAGGGAGCGACCACGGCCACCATCCAGATCGGCGAGTACCTCATCGGGCAGCTTCGCGGCCGAGGATTGAAGCACGTGTTCGGCCTGCCGGGCGACTACACCCTGCGGCTGTTCGACATGCTCGCCACCAGCGACCTGCGGACGATCGTCAGTTGCGACGAGCAGGGAGCGGGTTTCGCGGCCGACGCGTACGCCCGCCTCAGCGGGCTGGGCTGCGTCGTCGTCACCTACGGCGTGGGCGCAGCTCCGCCGCACGCGGATCGCGTTCCGCGGCAGCGCCACCCGGTCGCGGCGAGGCACGAACCAGCGAGGATCGTCCTCGTCGCCGGCGGTCTTCACAAAGAAACGTTCGCCCTCAACCCGCACTCCGTACGAGACGTTGCCCGAATCCTGCGTCTCGGCCCCGAACACGGCGAAGACGCGTCCCACCCTCGCCAGGTAGACCGGCGGCGATTCGTCGATCCTGTCTGTGGGTCACGCGGGCCGGGCCATCAGCGACGTCCTCTCATCGGGCGAACCGAACGAAACCGGCGCCTGTGGTGTCCGGTTCGACCTCGATAGGCGGTTCTCCGCCGCGATTCGATGCCAATAGGGGCAAGGGACCTTGAGAGCGGTGGCTGTCATCGCACACGCGACGGCGGACCCGTCCGCGAAGGAATGCCATGCCGGACACTGCCCGGGGTCCGCCCCGTGATTCTGCGAAAGACCGTGCAAAAGTAGCGATCCGTCTGGAACCCGCACTGCACCGCAATCGCCTTGATGGGCAGAGACGACCGGGAGAGGAGGTACCCCGCCTGCTCGATCTGCATCCGTAGTGTGAACTGCTTGGGCGTCAACCCATACTGCCTCTTGAAGGCGTGCCGTAAATGGTGCGCGCCGATTCCGGAGATCTTCGCCAGTTCGTGCAGACTGGGCGTGGAGGCGAAGCGGTCGAGAAGATAGGCATGCGCGGCCGCCGTCGGGCAATCGGGGAACTGTTCGCGCTCGCCCTCTTTGCCGGACCGCAGGCCGGCATCCAACAGCCGCAACAGCAGCGCGGTGACGCGATGGTCGAGTGCCGCGCGCTGGAGCGGCGAGCCGGCACATGGACCATGCGCCAACGCGGCGCATTCGCGCCGGATCTCCGGGCTTTCCACGGCGGGAATCGCCACCGTGTTCCTCACGGATTCAGACAGCCTGCCTGGCGCCGAGAGATAGATGCAGTAGTCCAGGCCGGGCGCGTGCGCCAACTGGTCATGAACCATCAAGGGCGGGTAGACGATCACCGAGTTCCCGGAAAACGGGTAGCCCGGACCGTCCCGGACGAAATTCACTCCGCGCCCACTGGCGTGGTAGATGATCTCCACCACCGGGTGTTGGTGGAACCCGCAGCGGCCGCGACCGAACCGATGCGGGAACCCAAACTCAAACACAAAAGTGGAATGCCCCCATGCCGGCTGCGACTCCCTCGTGGGAGGCGGCTCGCTCTGTGCCAGCCAAGCCGGGACAATCGCCTGGGACCGTCTGCGAGTCGTATGCCTCTTGCCCATGTCCGAGATTGTTGGCATGAATAGCCAGAAATTGGAAGAAGAAAACGAATGCGGACTCGGTTGAAGAAGAAGGGGCCGCCGAAACAGGGCGTGCGGCGCGGCGTGCGAGCAGACAATGCGAACGAACAGAGGAGAGAACGGAATGGACAGGTTGTCGGGCGGCACGCGGATCGCCTGCCTGGCCATCGGCCTGGCGGCTCGTTGGGCGGCGGCCGAACCGGCGCCGGAACCGGTCCAGGCGTCTGCCGTGCCCAAGGTCATCAACTACCGCAACGACGGGTCGGGGGTGTATCCCGACGCGAGGCCGCCGATCGATCTGGACTGGTCGGCGCCGAGCAGCGTTCTGTGGAAGACGGCGATCCCGGGATCGGCCTGCGCATCGGACCCGATTATTGTCGGCGAGCGGATGTTCGTGCAGTCGGAACCGTTACGCCTGATCTGCCTGGACAAGCACACCGGGAAGGTGCTCTGGGAACGCGAGAATCATGCGCGGGCGGACGTGCCGGAAGAGGACAAGGCATTTCGCCTGGAGCGGTACTATCTGTGGTGGAGGAAGGTGCTCGAACCGGACCTGGGGAAACCCGGTGTCTATGGTGGGGACTCCGGACCGAGACGTTTCTTGGCCAGTGGCAAAGTTTCCGGGGAGGTGTGCGCCCGACTGCAAAAGGCGATGCAGGCTGAGCCGGAGACCTGGTCTGGCTGCAATACCGAAGACACCTTTGGGCATTCCTGCTGCGTCTCACCCGTGAGTGATGGGCATCGCGTGGCGGCTGCGTTCCGAAACGGTGAAGTGGTCTGTTACGATCTCGACGGCAAGCGGCAATGGATCTATCTGATTCTCAACAAGGATGGAACCGTTCCCGCGGGTCGCGTCAAGGGACACACGCCGCTGATGGCGGATGGCAAAGTGGTGATCTACTGGACGGCCCCGGCCCGCTTCCTATGCCTGGACGCGCTGAAGGGGAGGGAACTGTGGAGCACCGATCTGGAAAAGATCGAGGGGAGAGGGTTCTCTCGGAGTCCTGCGGTCGTCCGACGCGGCGGCGCGTGGTACGCCTGCTCGCCGGGCGGGACGATGGTGAACGTCGGTGATGGCGGGATCGTCTCCGTGGCCGACACGTTCGCCCCCGCCGCGGGACGTGCGAGAAGTTACTTCATGCCGGTCAGCGTCTGCCCCGACGCGGGCATTTTCGACTGCGGCTACCTGGGCGTCGCCTCGCCTGCGGCCGAGGGCGAGGCGGGGCGCGTTGCCTGGCGGTTTCCCATCCACTGGTTGCAGCAGAACCTCGCGGGCGGCGCCGAGCCGCTATCCGCGGAAGCGGTTACGGCGCTGGTGAGGGATCGCAACACCGGCGGACTGGGTTGGGGTGGCGAGCGCTACTTCGCGGGAGGCGTGACGCGCGACGGCATCGTCTACAGCTACTCCAGCAGTCACATGGCGTTTGCCGCTCGCGACGTGAAAACGGGCAAGCTCTTCTACATGAAGAACCTGACGGACAAACCCAACCCCAACGTCTGCCAATATGCCGACCTGTGCCTGGCTGGCGACTGTATCTTTGTCAACAACGGGGCGTTTGTCCTCAAGGCCGGACGGGAACTCAGCCTGGTGAAGAGAATGCGGGCCGGCGGCCATTACGCGTGCAACCTCGTCTTCGACGTCAAAAGAGTCTACTGGCGCGACGCCAGGAACGTGATCTGCGTGGGAAACGAGAGTCCATCGCGGACGGTTGCCGGGGAGAATAGGCCATGAGCAATACCACGAGGGCCAGACAGCGCATGCCGAGAGAGAAGTCATCAGGCGGAGTCCGGCAGGTGCCATGGGGATGGCTGTGCGCTGTCATCCTGGTCAACTGTGGCGGGGTAGGCATTGGCCGGGAGGGTCCTGCCATGACCAGACCTTCGGCTGAAGGCATTGCTTCGGCGGATTCGCGGCTCACGCTCACGCTCGATGGACTCATACCTTCGTCAGGCGGGCGCAAGGCATTGTCGTTCCCGCTCGTTCGCAAAGGGCAGGCCTGGCTTGCCGGCGCGGGCAGCGGGCTGAACCGCGCCCATCACCGCGTGGAGGCGAAGGATCTGAGCCTGGACGGCGGGAAACTGGCCGGGCGATTGGTCATCGCCATAGCGCCCGATCCCTGGCTGCCCGCCGACGGGAAGACCATCCGCGGCGAGGTATCCATTCGAGGCCAAGTGAAGGATGGAGCGGTGCGCGGCGACTACGAGGGATCGATGGACGGCGCCGGCGTGCGCGGCACACTGAGCGGACGGATGGAGGAGGCCCGAGCCGCCGACCTGGCCGACAGCCGGTTGACCATCACCATCCCGGATGTCTGGGACCTCCCGGGCGACAGGCAGTTGCGGTGGGTGGTGCTGACGGTCGATGTGGCCAAGGGGCAACCGGTCCGCGGTCGGTACGGCCCATTCTGCTGGAGCGACCGCTGGATGTGGGAGCGGTATGAACCGGAGCCGTGCGACGTTTCGGGGCTGAAGATCGGCCCGGACGCGGTTCGGGGAAAGGTCCGCGTGCGGCAAGGCGACGACCAGCAGCGGGATTACGAGTTGAGTCTCGACCTCTTTCGCATGGGCGACCAACTGGGCGGCGATTGCCTGGTTTCTCCGGTCACCGACGCCCAATCGTCGCCCGCGGCCGGCAGGACGGTGAAGGGCGCGATCTCTCCGCCGAGCCCGACTCCGGAAGCCACGGAGGAGATCAAACGGATTGACGGGAAGCTATTCCTGGCCGACGTGGAGAACAGGAAGACGGATACCGGCGCGGAGATACCGCCGGATCGGTACAAGCTGTGGCTTGCTGACGAGGTGAAGGCATGCCGTGCAGTCATCGTCTTCATTGGCCATGCTGAGGGGAGGCTGTTCTGGAACCGCCGCTGGCGCGCGGAGGCGGCCAGGATGCGCTGCGGGCTGGCGATGTGCTATCCCGGCGGCGGCAAACCCATGGGAGACAATGCCGCCTGGGTACGCGATGGGCGTGCGGGTCGCGCCCTGCCGGCGGCATTGGACCGCTTTGGCCGAATGGCAAAGCATCCCGAACTGCACTTTGCGCCCTGGATCGTCTGGGGTATCTCATGGTCAGGATGCAACGCCTATCAACTCGCATTCCAGCATCCGCAACGTACCGTGGCCTGTCTCGTTTACCATGCAGCCTGGCCCCTCCGAGAGGGAATCGCGGGTCCACCTTCGATCTTTGTCGAAAACAGCAAGGAGAGCTTCGGATTCATCGTCTCAACCGGTTAGGCGTCGCGCATAAGTAGCCTAAAGTATTATGCCTTAGCATGCCGTTATGATAGGTATGCCAGACAAGATAGTTGTGCAATGGGTCAAAGACGAGTACCAACCCTTGGAACGATCGCTCAACGAGCGATGCCGCCGGCTGTGGGCCGCGGCAGAGGCGCGATCGATGGGCCGCGGGGGTGTGGCGGCGGTGATGGGAGCGACAGGGATGTCGTCGGCTACGTTGAGCAAAGGCC
>CAYWTX010000128.1:0-1571 GCA_964461295.1 uncultured Planctomycetaceae bacterium
CGAATCAGCCCAACGCGTTTCGCTAGTGTCCTGTACAGGTTCTGCGTCGAAGGACGTCACCTATTTGCGGGAGGCCATGACGTGGACTGGGACTTTCTCGAACGCGTGGTAATGACAAAACTGCCGCAATGTACTGCTTCCGAGAAGATGGCCGGCGTAGTGGCGGGCATTAGCGCCGTACTGGAAGGCAATCAGTCGGCCCGCAGCGATACTGCCTCTTGGCATGCGTGGCGAGGATTCTGCCGGGCCTATCTGAATCAAGGTTTCCACGCGCCGCTGGAGCCAGATGCGGAACCCCAGAAGGCCCTGCCGTGGCTCTCGCAACGTTGGAAGGCCGTTGCCATCGCCGCTCTCATCGTACTGTTCGCTTTGCTCCTGGGAGTGGTTGTCCGTGAACTTGTGTGATTGTCTGAGGGAAGAAAGGGGTCAGGACTCTTTTCTCCGTCTGCCGCGAGGGCGGCGTGTGCGCTGGAGTCCCAATCGCAGGGCGCTGCTTGTGACCCAGGCATCGTCGCCGAACGGACAGCCTCGCCGGATGCAGTTGCGCAAGCGCCTTCACCTCCGCTTCCGTCTCCGCCTCGTTCACCCAGGCAAGCCTTGCTCGAGGAAGCGCGGGATCATCGGGCGAGGCCAGGATACCGTCCCCGCTGCCTCCCGAAAAGAGTCCTCCCTCCGTGCCAATAATAGGTGAGACAACTGCCTCCTTGGTTATTCTCTCAGGGCTCCTAAGGGTGGTCCCGGCCGGATCTCGGCCGCGGCACCAGCGCATCCAGCGCCAGCGGCCCGGCGCCGACCAAGAGGAGGAAGAGCGATCCCAGGATCATCGAGAAGTCGGTGCGGGCCTCATGCACCATGCTCCAGAAGCCGTATGACTTGAGCGTGGGAAGGCTGAAGATCCAGTAGGCGTGGCCCAAGAGGATCGGGACCTTCGTCGAGGCGATGGCGACGCACATGTTGACGATCATCGGGATCGCCGCCAAGCGCGTCAGGAAGCCCAAGAGCAGCAGCGCCCCGCAGCCGATCTCAAACGCGCCGACAAACGGGGCCATCACCTCGGGCACAGGAATCCCGATCTTGACGAATCGCTCCACGCCTCGCGCGTCGGGCCCGGCGGCGAAGAGAAACTTCTGGATCCCCTCGGAGAGAAAAACGCCGCCAGCGATCAGGCGGATAAGGATCGTTGCGGCCGGGGCGCGGCTGGCCACGACGAAGGCCGGGATTCTCATGGCGAGGCTCCTTCATCTTCGGGAGTGAGCCGAACGACCTCGCCCGGGCACGACCCGGTGCCCGGCGCTCAGTATCGGGTACCCGGGGCTCCGAATTGTATGCGAGCGAGGATTCGCGGCAAGGTGCCGTAAGCGGCAACTGGCTCTGCGAGGAGTCGGTCCCCAACGTGCCTCTACGCCGGCGAGGCCGGCGGAACTCGTAGGACGGATTGGCAATCCGTCCCACCACGCGATTCGCGCAGGTCATTCTTGCGCGCCCAAAAGTGCCCTCCGGGCGGGGGGACGCGTGCGCCGTCTACAGATTGTGCCGCCTGTGCCGGGGAGACTCCGCATCCAATCGTCTTG
>CAYWTX010000129.1:0-19238 GCA_964461295.1 uncultured Planctomycetaceae bacterium
TTGGCCGCCGCGGCGCTCCGCGCATCGCCCTCGTCGTAGAGCTGCTCCGCCAGCGTCCGCACGGCCGAGGGCATGTCGGCCGGGATCGTCTCCTTGCCCAGGCTCGGCGGATACGCCGGCGCCGCCGCCGGCAACAGCAGCAGCGCCCCCGCCACGCAGGCGCACGCCGACGGCGCAACCATGCGCACGCGCCGGCCGGCGATCGGCCGGCCCTGCCTGTCTCGGCTCAGGATGCCCATGGGGCCGCCTCTACTTCCCCAGCACGATCCGCCGGCCGTCGAAGGCAACGGTCCGCCCGCCTATGACGACTTTGGCGCCCAGGGCGGCGCCCTCGACCTTGACGGCCGGGGGCGAACCCCGCTGGATCGTGAACACGACGAAGTACTCCTTGGCGGCCGGTACCTGCCCGCCGGACAGCCGGGCGCCCGCCGGAGTCACGATGCAGCCGGCCAGGTTGGCGCCCGCCTCTTCGCCGGCAACGAACTGTCCCGGAGCGGCGCTGACGAGCTTGGCCGCCAGGGGCACCCGCCACGCCCCGGCCAGACCCTCGCAGCGATCCACGATCGCGATGAGCACCGGGGCGCCGCATTCGCCCGACAGATCCACTGCCAGGTGGCGGATCATCCGCACCACCGGGCCCGGCGGCGCCGAGGGGCCTTTGGGCGGCGCCTTCGGCGCCACCGTGCCCGCCGGCTTGCTGGCCGTGAGAAACTCTCGCACTTCCTCGGCCGTCGGCAGCTTGCGCGACAAAGCCGCCGTCGCCACGCCCCTCGCGCCGTCGCCACGCCCCGGCCCGCGGCGGTACCGGTCCGGCTCGACCGTGAACGGCCGCGTCAGGTCCATCCCAACCAGTGCCTGCTTTCCGGACACCTGGCTGTACAGCACCTCCGCCCCGGCGGCGTCGTTGAGGCGCGACGGCCCCACAAACCCGCGAACCCACGGCAGGCCGAACGCCTCGACATTCAGCACGCCCGTCGTCAGGTCGCCGCTCTTGAGCCGCACCGGCGGCGCCGACTGGAGGTTCAGGTACATCTCGACCAGGGCGTCGTTGGCGTCCCGCCAGGTCCCGCGGAACAGGAAGTGCCCCTGCTCGGCGTCTTCCACCATCAGCCCCAGGGCCTCGCCGGGCGCTTTGGCCGGAGCGTCCAGCGGGTAGTTCGCCAGGGCGTACGCGGCCTGGTAGGGGTACGCGCAGCCGAAGTGCCGCTTGCCCGCCAGCCCCACGTCGCGGTCGAAACACCAACGCAAGGCCGGCAAGAACTCCCGCGGCGCCGACCCCAGCCCCATGGGCCACAGGCCCGACGCCTGGACCGAGATGCTCGCCAGGCCGAAGTCGAGGCCGGCTTCGCCCTCCATCCGGGCGGCGACGATGCCGCCCGCCAGCAGGTACCGGTTCACGCCCGACAGGTCGCGCCCGCCGGCCAACCGCGATGCCTGCATGTATTGCAGCACGCCCCCGGCCAGCGCAAAGTCCCTGTAGAACCCGCCCTCCAGCCCGCCGCCGCTCTGGCTGATGCCCGTCCGCAGGTAGGTCGTCACGTGCCGTTCGGCCGACCGCAGCAGCGGCCCGACGTCGCCGACGGACCGGCCCGACGTGCCCCCGTCGCCCGCTATCGCCAGCGCCGCCAGCCCGGCGCACGACATCCGGATCGCGTTGCGGTGCCCCCACGGCGCCGCGTCGAACGCCTCGGCGCTCATTCGAAAGCCTTCATACACGCCGCCGGCCAACTCCTCGGCCGCCACCGAAAGGTACTCCGCCACCAACCGCCGGAACTCCGCGTCCCAGGCGTCGAAGCACAGGTCGTACGTCAGGGCGATTCCCAGCAGCCGCGTGGCGTGGTGGATGTCCTTGCGGTCGCCCGGCAGCGGCCTGGTGATCACCTCATTCATCAGGACCTCGCGGGCCTTCCGCGGGGCGTCCTTGTCCCCCGTCAACTGCCAGATCGCCCCCCAGTTGGCCGCCATCCACGAAAAGTGCCGGTCGGTGACCTGCGCCGGCTGGCGAAGCGGCGCTCGCGTCTTCAGCATCGCCAGGATCGCCCGCCCTTCGGGCGTCTCCATCCGCCGCCGCAGTTCCGGCAGGTCGTCCTTGCGGAAGATCAGCCGCGGATGCTCGTCCCCCGCCGGTGCCTTCCACCCGGGCACGGCTCGCACCGGCGCCGCCGTCACCCGCCCCGCCGCCGGGCCCCCCACCGGGCTGTCGATGAACGTCCCGGTATACGTGCCGCTGAACTCGCCGTCCTTTCGCGTCAGGCTGATCTCATACGCCGCCGGCCCGCCCGGCGCGATCGCATCGGGCTGGATCTTCAGCCGCACCGACAGCCGGAGCTTGCCCTCGGCCTCCGACGCCGTAACCATCCCGGCGTGCTGGTTGTGATTGTACGCGTAGGCCGCCGCCCAAACGTCCGGCTCGAACCGCCCGCCGCGCAGCGCCAGGTCCACAACGACCGGCGAGTTGGCCCCGGCCGCCCCTGGCAGGATCAGCCCGACGGCCTGTTCATCACCCGCCGCCGACGCCGCGGCGCAGGCCGCGGCTGCCACCACCACCACCGTCGCCGCCGCGACCATCCCGCGTATCTCGTCAATCCTGCCCATGCTTCGTTCCATCCACGCCCCGCAATCCGCAATCCGAAATCGGCAATTGGCAATCGGCAATTGGCAATGCTCAGGGCGCCAACGTCATCCACCCGTCGCGCACGTCGGCCTTCGTTTCCTTGCCGTTGACGACCAGCTTCGTCGCGCTGCCCGCCTTGACCTTCATCGCCGTCAGGTCGCCGGCGGCCGTCACCTGACCGGCCCCGACGCGAACGTACGCGAACGACCGGAACGTGAACTGTTCGGCCCCGTCGCTCAGCGTGACCGGCTCGTTCGCCCGCGCGCCCATCCGCACCATCACCCGGTCGTCCACGCTCGACGGCGCCGCCCCGCGCACCGCCACCGCCACCGCGTCGTCGGTCTGCTGTATCCGGCGGAACTGGCCGATCTTCCACGCCATCTTCTCGAACGGCTCGTGCAACGCGACGAACATGGTCCTCGCCGCCCGCCGCTCGGCCACGATGGCCACCCCGCCCGTCTCCGGCGGACCGCCGGCCGCCTGCCCGACCGGGCGGAAGTCCTTGGCGCTGGGCTTGCTCGCCGCCGCCGCCGCCCCGCCCCCGTCGTCCTCCGGCGGGATCGCGATCTCCGTCCGCTCGTGGTCGGCCTTGTCGTACCGCGTGTCCCGCCCCTTCAGCCGCTTGGGAAACCGGATCTCCTCAAGCTGGGCCGACTCCTGCTCCGTGAGCCGGCGCGGCAGCACCTCGCGGGCGTGAAACGCCCTCGTGCCCGCCTCCCCCAGCATCGTCAGGCGGACGCCCACCTTGCGAGCGTACCACTCCGGCCCCATCACCGTCTGGTTGGCGTCCTCCGCCGTCGTCGTCTGCACCGCGATGAGCGACCAGTTCGCGCCCTTCGCGTCGAGCATGTGCTGCTCGCCATACGGATATGTCATCCGGTACGTGAATCGCTGGTCGAACGACCCCACGTGCTGATCCTGGGTCGTCGCCAACGTCGCGTCCAGGGCCGTCGTGGGCTGCCAGTCGCCGGTCCGCTCCGGCGCCGCCGAACCCAGGGCGTGGACCATCCAGTCATACGTGTGCTCCGTGTCGCCCGATACGGCGAACACGTCCAGCAGGTACTCTCCGGTCAGGGCGACCGCCCGCTCCATCTCCACGCCCGGAGCGATCGGCAGGGCGCTGGCGGGAGGAGGCGGGATCACCGGCCGGGTCGGCTGCGTCGTCGTCGGCGGGGGCGGCGGAGGCGGCGCCGGAGGCAGCGGCGGCGGCGCCGCCGACCGCACGGCCACGAACTTCACCCCAGGCCCCAACCGCTGGCGGACCGTCCCCATGCCCACGCCGAGCCGCTTGCCGTTGTCCACCACCACGGTGTTGTGCGCCGCGCCGCTCTCGCCCAGCGGAGGCACGCCCCGCGGCGGATGGACGTAGTAGTAGATCGGCCGGTTGAATGCCTGAAGGCTGTGCAGCGACAGGGCCGACCCGGGCATCTCCTCGCCCATGCCGTCCGTCAGACGCAGCGCAACAAACGGCGCCTGCGATTCCCAATACGCCGGCCCTTCCTCCACCCGCAGCAGCGCCATGCCCAACTGCCCGAGCACCGTTGACTTGGCGGCCGGCCCCTTCGTATCGGCCACGCGAATGGGGTCCAGGCCCCACAGCAACGACGGGAAATACATGCCGTCTTCCGGCGGACGCATCCGGCACAGGAAGTAGTCGAACCCCGCTTCCGGCCAGCGCTGGTGCGCCAGTTCGAGCACCAGCGGAAGCTGCATCCCCAGGCTCACCGGGTCTGTGCCGCGGTTGTACTCGATCTGCGGCATGCCGACCAGGTCCCGCGGCTTCTTGTCGTAACTGTAGAACAGCTCGTTGCGGAAGGGCAGCAGTTCCGGCCAGTCGCCCGTGGCGCCCCGGAGGCGCCCGACGATCAGCGGCGTCCGGAACACGTCCCGCGGATGCTCGCACTTGGGCAACGCGATCCTCGCCCCGCCCGCCCCGGCGCTCTCCGAACCCAGTGTCGGCGAGGCCAGCGCGGCAGGCATCTCGAAGAACTTGGCCCGGCGAAGCCGCTCGCCCAGCGTCATGGCGCTGCGCCCGTAGAACGGCACGCCGCCGGGAATGTCGATCCGCGGATCGCCCACGATGAAGTACCCCTCCAGCAGACGGCGCATCGTCCCGCCGCCGGCGCCCACGTACCCGAAGCCAAGCTCATCCAACCCCAGACGCTCCACGCCCCGGCACCACAGCCACATCGCCCCCAGCGCATTGGGGCTTGGATTGCATCCCCGCTGCGAAAAGTAGCCGTCCACCATGCCGTCGAAGTAGCCCTTCGGCCCGCTGGGGGCCGCGAAGGCCGCCCGCACCAGCCGCTTGTCGCCCGTCGCCACCGCCGTCAGCGAGTTGAACAGCCCGTAAGCGCCCTCCCAACCGCCCTGGTGGCTCCAGTCCGTCTTCAACTGCTCGCTGGACCAGGCGTTGAGCTTCGAGTCGCAGACGCGGACCTCCTCGGCGCTCAAAGCCCCGCGAAACAGGTCATACCGAAAGCCGAGGTCGTAGTTGCAGATCCGGAACGACGCCGAAATCTCCACGCTCCGCCCCGCCGCGTATTTCGGCGACGCCATCACCTCCGCGAAGTGCAGCATCACCTGCTTCTCGAACTTCTCCGCCTCCTTGTCGCCGGTCACCAGGTAGAGAAAGTAATTCTCCAGAATCGCCCGGCCGTTGGGGTCGGGGGCCTCCTTGAGCAACCGCTCCAGCTTCTGCCTCGCCCACGGCTCGGACTTGATCTTCACGCCGATCCGCTGGACGTCCTCGGCCGTCCAGATCATGAACGGCCTCTTGACCTCCGGCCCGGCCGCCGGCGCACGCCCGGCCAGCAGGCCGGCCAGTGCCGCCAGGGCCAGCAAGGCCCGGCCCATTCCCGTCTTCACCTTGTTCCTCATCCCGTGCATCCTGCTACTTCTCCGTCTTCGACGCCGCCCGCGACATGTTCCGGAAGTACGCCTCCAGCATCGGACGGTACTCCTCCGGGCAGGTCTGGAAGAACTTCTGGATCACTTCCTGCTTCTCGCGCGGCCGCAGTTTGCCCCAGTCGTCGCTGCCGGCCATCAGCACGTCGGTCTCGAAGTTGTATTTCGTCGGGGCGGTCCCTTCCTGGAGCCCGCCACGCTGGAACTGCTCGATGGCGGTCATCTCCCAGTTGATCTGGAGGTTGCCGCGTCCGTCGGCTTCCTCGTCGTTGATGATGCCGCGCATGAGCTTCAGCATGGCGACCTGCTCGTCCTGGACGGCCGGCCCGGACTTCTCGCGGTCCATCTGGCGGCGGACGTCGCCGGTCCCGGCCACGATCTGGCGGAAACCGTTCTCGCTCGCCATCCGCCGAATCCGCACGTGCAGGCGCAGGACCTCCGTGTCGCAGAGCGTGTCGGCGTACTTGAGGGCCAACTTCTGGTACAGCGGGATCGCGAAGTGCGTGCGCTCGGTTCTCTCGTACATGTCGCCCACCCGCATCCGCGCCGTCGCGCTGAACGTCAGGCTCAGCGGCAGCTTGCCCTTGCAGACGATCAGGTAGCGGACCATCGCGTCGTGCATCGCCCCGTCCAGGGAGTAGCACTCGCCCTCGAAGAACGTCACCGTGCAGTAGATGTACGGCGGCAGCGTGTCGTACTGGTACAGGAAGAAGGCGTGCAGCACGTTCTCCTTGGTCAGCGGGTTGTGGGCGGTCTCCGCCGCCTTGGCGTACTCGCCCGCCTCGAACTCCCGGCAGGCCTTCGCGAACACCGGCACGCGCTTCGCCAGCGCCGCTCGGAACCGCCGCTGGTTGTCCGGCACCGTGTTGTTGGCGTCCTTCTCCATCTCCGCGATGATCTTCTCCACCTCGGAAGCCGGCATGTCCGGCACGTGCTCGATGGCGTTGCTCTCGCTGATCATGGTCTTCTGCCCGCGCGCCCATACGCGAGTGGTCGCCCCCCGCATGTTGTCCGGAATCCACTCCTTCAGGCGCCGCAGTTCCTCCGCGAAGAACCGCCGCTCCTCCTTCAGCACCTCGGCCCCCAGCGGCGTGACCATCGCGCCGTCCGGCCAGGCAATCGGCTGGATCCGCGTGCGGACCTCCGTCGCCTCCGCCGGCTTCGTGGCGGCCTGTCCCAACGCCGCCACGGCTCCGGCGCACATCGGGATCGCCAGCGCCAAGCCGATCCCAAACACGCGGGGCAGTCGATTCATGTCAGTTCCCCCCTTTCGCCGAAGGGGCGGCGGGTCCCTGCACGGCCCCGCCTTTGTTCGTCCCGTACTTGGTGGGCATGTAGTCAATGCCCATCCAGCTTCGGGCATCCATTTCCGCGAACATCGCCAGTCCCTGCCGCACGTGCTCCTGGAGCCGGCGCAACTGCTCTGCCTCCTGCTCCACACCCGCGTCGGCCTTGCCCTCGCGGCGGGCCTTCTCGACCTCCGCCGTCCGCCGGTTGACGTCCTCCTGAAGCTTGACCAGCAGGCCGATCTCGTTGACCCGCGTGTTGTGCAGCGACATCCGCGATAGGAAACTGTCATACGTGAACTTGCGGTCCAGCTCCTCGACCTTCTGGCCGAACCCGGGCCCCAGCAGCGTCTCGATGGTCTTCAGCCGATCCAGGATCACGTCCTGCATCTTCTGCGTCTCGGCGCCGGGGTCGTAGCCGCCCAGCCGCTTCACCACGCCCTTGGACTCGCTCCGGGCCAGCTCCAGCAGCACCCTCGCCTCCGGCGGGAACAGCCCGAACCCCACGTTGTGGGCCGAGTTCATGATCTCCCAGCACACCTTGAAGTCCTCTTCCAGACTGCCCTGGTCCTTGGCGATCGCGTCGATCCAAAGCTGCTCCGTCCGCCCGAACGCCCCGTCGGCCTTACGCTTCTCCCACACCGACTGGGCCTGCGCCCGGCAGATCTTCTCCTTCATGATCATCCGCTGGATCCGCCCCAGCATCTGCTCGTTCATCGCGTACTTGTTCTTGTCCATCTTCAACTCGGGCATTACCCGGTCGCGAACCGTCGTCAGCAGGTGGATGACCTCGTTCTCCTTCGCGTTCGCCGCCGCCGGCTCCTCCTTGCCCAGCAGCGCCGCCGCCTGGGCGCCGCAGTCGGCGGCATTGGCGATGGCCACGCGCAGCAGGTCGAAGATGCCGGTCAGCTCCGCGTCGGCGCCCACCGTGTCCGCCCGCCTGCGGTTGGTGTCCAGAATGCTCCGAAGCTCCGCCACGATGGACTCCTGCTCCCTCTTCTGGATCGGGTAGCGAGGGTCGTCCTTCAGCCGGTCCATCTCCCGCAGCGATTCCTCCAGCCGCGAAGACCAGTCCCGCACCTTGTCGAGCGCCTGCTGCTGCCTGGCCGCCGCACCCGACGGGTCCAACGCCAGCAGCACCGGCGTCTGCTGGGCCCACTCGGTGGGGCGGTCCGCCAGCCGGTCCGCCGCCTGCGCCTCGCGATCCCCCTTCACGGGCGAATCGTCGATCGCCGCCAGCCCCCCGGGGAACAACTCCCGCATCGCCGGCTCCAGACCCGCAACCGCGTCGTCCACCTTCTTCTGGTCGGCGCTTATCTTGACGGCCGGCCGAACGTCGGCGAACCCCTGCACCGTCTCGTCCAGCCGCTCCAGGGCGTCCTGGAGGTGGGCCTTGGCCTCCGCCAGCGCCACGTGCCCCTCCTTCAGGTCGTCGGCGGCGATGGCCTTGCCGCTGCGGTCAAGTTCGTCGGCCGCCTTGCTCACGCTGTCCACCACGTTCAGGCCGCGCCCTTCCGCCGGCTGCGACGACGCCGTGCTCTGCACGGCATCGCGGTTGAGCAGCGCCCGCAGGTCGGTCCGCAGGGCCACCGTCTCGGCATGGTAGCGCCGGACGGCCACCACGTTCCGGGCCATCTGGTCCGGCGGCGGCGTGGGGTTCCACAGGGCATCCCGCGCCGTCTCGAACCGCCGCAACAGGCCCGCGATCCCCTGCCGCACGCCCGCAAACTCCATTGCCGCCGGCGACGGAGCCATCCGGCTGGTTCGCCCCAGCACGTCCTCCTGCTCCTTGGCCGCGGCGTCCACCTTGCCCCGCACCTCCGTGATCCGCGCCCGCATGGCGTCGCCGAACGCCAGCATCCGGCTCTGCCGCTCCAGCACCTGCTCTCGCTCGATCAGCATGGCCAGGTCCGCCATCTGCTGCTGCAACTCCTGCAACAGGAACATCCGCCACTCCAGCCCGTCCTCGCCGCGCAGGGCATTCAGCACCTCCCGCAGCCGCGAAACCACCTTCGCCTGCGTCGCGTCGGCCGGCAGCACCAGACCGCTCTGGAGCAGGACGACGACCTTGTCCATGTCGTCGGCGATCAGGGCCGCCTCCGCCTTCTGCGCCGCCGCCGAGATCGACGCCGCCGCCTTCGGGTCCGTCGCCTCCAGCTTCCGCGACACTTCCGCCATGATGAACACCAGCTCCGCGTACCGCTTCTTCATCAGCCCCTGGAGCTGGATGGCCTCGTCGACCCGCCCGGCCGGGCGGGAAACCGGCCCCGCTGCGCGAAGCGGCGTCTGCGCCCCGGCCGGCGCACACAACGCCCCGGCCAGAACCGCCGCCAGGGCGGCCGACGCGGCCGCCAGCACGATGGTTGATTTCCGCAGGCTCATGGATGACTCTCCGTTGGTCGCGTGGCGGGCCGGGTGGGCGGCGGCGCCGACGGCTTCGGCGTGCCCGGCGCCGACGGTCCCTTGCCCTTCAGCGTCTGGCGGACCTGGTCGCCGAGCTTGATGAGGTTCCGCAGCGTGCTCTCCACGCCCTGGGCGTTTTCCACCTTGTACATCACCGCGATCACGGCCTTCAGGGCCAGGATCGCGCGGTCCTGGACCTCGACCACCTCGCCGAGTTCCCTGGCCAGTTCCGCGCCGCCGGCGATCGACCGCGCCGCCTCCATCCGCCGCACCAGCGGCCCCATCGTTTCCCGCGTCACCGTCCGCAGCGGCTCGATGACGCTCGTCCGCAACCGCAGTTCGTCCTCGCCCGCCAACGCCCGGTTGTTGCACAGTTGCTCGAGGATCGCTTCCAGCCGACCGACCGTCGCGGCCAGGAGGTCCTCGATCTGCTGCTGCGCGTCGTGGGCGCCGGCCAGGTCGCGCTGCGCCAGGGCCAGCGTCGTCGCCGCGACCGCCTGGGCCGCCGCTTGCCGGCACCGCTCCCGGACGTCCTTCTGCATCTCGATGACCTTGTCCACCTGCTCCCGCAGGCTGCGCTGCTCGTCGATCGCCTTGGCCAGCAACTCCTCGCTCGTCACGATCCGGAAAGTGATCAGGTTGCTCGTCGACGTCTGCGCCCCGCCCGCCGAGGCCGGGCGGCTGTCCGTCGCCGTCGCCACGATTCGCAGCGTCTCGCCCACCTGAAGCGGCGGCGCGTTGCCGTCGTTCCGTTCGGCCAGCCGACGCAGATCGAATGACTGTCGCACCTCGTCTGGCTCGGCCGCGGGGGGCAGGTACGTCCTCAACAGCTCCTGCCGCGTCTTCTGCGGCGCGCTCTGCACGCTCCACTCCACGTGCGAGGCCGTCACGCCGTAGTCGTCCTTCGCCGCGACGACCAGCGGGATCGCCGCGATGGCGGTGATCTCGCCGCCCATCCGCACGGCCTCCACGTGCGCCGTCGGCGGCTGATCCGCCCGCAAGACCAGGTTGTACGACGCCGCCTTGGCGTTGGCGAACCCCTCGGCGTCGCGCAGGGCCACCCGCAGGTTCAGGCAGGGGCGGTAGGGCTTCGGCGCCTGCACCGGGAACAGGACCTCGATCCGCCGGCCCGCCTCCGGGCCCGACCCGGCGATGCGGCACGCGCCGGCCTGCGCCTGGTCGAGGTACACCTTCGCCTCCGCCAGGTCCTTGGTCGCCAGGCCGGTCAGCGCGATCACTCCGTCCTGGGGCATGTCGATGGTCGCCACGCCGTGGCGCACCTTGCGGGGCGGCACGCCGGTGTACAGCGGGCTGCGGACCTCCAGGTCCAGGTCTTTCAGTTCGGGGCGTTCCACCACCTCCACGCGAATCTTGCCGGTCCGGTCGTCGTTGCCCGACACCTCGAACGTGAACGGCTCGTTGACCATCGCGAACGTCTTGACATACGTGCGCCGCCCCTCGCCCGACGCCTGCACCGTCTCCGAAGACTCGCCCGACGCCGCGAACCACATGCGGAACGTGACGTGATCCGGCGCGACCGACCCGGCCAGGGCCTTCGCCGTCACGCTCAACGCCTCGCCTCGCAGCACCCGCAACACCTTGCCCCCCGCCACTTCCAGCACCGTCTGCTTAGGGTACGTCGCCTCGCGCATCAAAACGTTCCGCTGCGCCCACGGAGCCGCCACGGACGGGGCGGCCCAGGCCAGCCCGCCCGTCACCACCAGCAGCCCGCCCGCGATCGCCCCCGCCAACCACGCCGGCCGCCAGCGCAGCACCGAACGGAACTCCAGCGGGCCCGCCGCTTCGCCCGCCTCGGCCATCACCTTGGCCACCAGCTCCGCCGAACCGCCCGTCGGAACCCCCGAACCGCCGGCGAAGCACACCGCGCTCAGCAGCCGGTCCTGCAACCGCGGATGCCCTCGCTCCACCAGGGCCGCCAGGTCGACGTCCGAAAAACGCCGAAGCATCGGGCCGATCAGCCGCCGCCAGGCAACCACGGCCGTGCCCGCCAGGCACAGCGCGTCCACCCCCACCCGCGGCAGCAGCGACAGGTGCTGGATCGTCAGCCGATACAGCCCGTAGTCCGCCGCCAGCGACACCCACACCGCCAGCAGCACCGCCCCCACCGTCCAGCCGGCCCCGCGCAGCGTCAGGCGCAGCCGCAGCGAGGCCCGCAGCCGCCGAAGCTGCCGCTCCACGCGCGAATCGATCCCGTTCATCGTGAGCCTGTCGGTCACCGTCGGCATCCTTGGCCGGCTATCGCCCGGCTACATCATCTTGTTCACCTTGCGCAGCGTCCACTCCACCAGGAGCAACCCGCCGAAGAGGATCAGCATGAACTTCGTGCACCAGAGCGGATACTCCTTCTCCGTCCTCGTGGTCACCTTGCCCAGGGGGATCCGCCCCGCCAGCGAGCCGATCTCGTGCAGCGGCACGAATCGCCGCTCCTCCCCGGCCAGCTCGCGCAGAGCGTCGTCGTCGGCCTCGGGCCTGCGGAACTCCGCCTGCGGCAACTGCACCTGGATCCGCCGCGTCGAGACGTCCTGTCCGGTCCAGTCGGCCTGGCCCTTCTCGTCGCCCTTGACGTCCAGCTCGAAGGCCCCCACGCGGTCGGCGCGGACGGCGCCCACGTACAGCCCCGGCCGATCGCGGCGGGCAGTGAACGCCGCCGCCTCGCCCCCGTCCAACGGGCGCATCTCCATGGCCAGCGACTTGGCCTCCAACGGGTTCAGGTCGCGGTTGTACGCCTCCACGCGCACCTCCACGTCCGCGCCGGCGTCGAATGTCTCCGCCGCCGTCGTCACCACGATCCGGTTCTTCTCCAACCGCCCGGCGGCCAGAAACTCCATGACGCCCGACCAGAACTGGTCGTAGATCGCCCCGTCGTCCAGCGACCGCCACCGCCACGTGCCGTCAAAGCCCGCATACAGCACTCGCCCCCGCCCGTAATGCTGCACCGCGATGAGCGGCTCGGCCTGTTCGGCCGAACTCCGGCCCCCGTCGCCTTGCACGGCCAGCGCCGACGCCAGCAGCTTGAGCTTCGCCGCCGCCTGGCTGCGGTACACCCCGGGCAGCCGGCGCCACGTCGCGACGCTCTGCTCCACGTCGGCCCCGAAGTGCATGGCCGGGTGCGTCCGCCCCTCGGCCGTCAGTTGCAGCCCCAGCGCCTGCTGCTCGCTGGCCGCCCGCGAACCGATCACGCTGTCGGCCAGCACCACCGGCAGCAGGCCCGCCAGCGGCTCCAGCGCCCCGTGCCGCACCAGCGTGCGGGCGGCGAACCGGTCGCCGGCCAGGTAGCACAGCCCGCCCTGACGCTTGCTGACGAACTCGTCGAGCAGTTCAAGGAACCGCTCGTCGAAGCTGCCCGCCACGTGGCGCGGGTCGCACAGCACGACCGCGTCGTATTCGGCCAGTTCCTGGCGGGTCGTCGGCAGGGCCGACCGCTTCATTCCCGCCGACGACTCCTGGTTGAACGCGCTGTCGGCGTTCTGCTGCCACGACGTGACCGAGTAGTGGTCGGTGTTGCGCACCAGCCAGTTCCGCAGGTACTGGAACTCCCACGACGAACCCGCCGAGATCAGCAGCACCTTCATCGTCTGGTCGGTCACGCGAACCGTCGTCGCCGCTTCGTCGTCCGTCGGATTGCTGTCGTCCTGCGGCGCCTGGATCCGCGCCTTGTACACGTATGTCCCCACCGCCGGCGCCTCGGCCACCAGCGCCACTTCCCGCAGCTCGCCGGCGCGTTCGCCCTCCGCGCCCGACGGCTCGGACCCCACCGTCGCCTCGCCCCGCACGAGCGTGTCTTCCCAGTCGCCCCGCCCGGTGCGGCTCCGCCACAGCCGCACTTCCGCGGTCGTTCTGGGCATCGAGCGGCACGTGACCAGCGCGGTGAACGCGATCTTGCCGCCCGCGCGGGCTTCGCGCGGGCCCAACAACTGGCTGACGCCCACGTTGCGCAGCGGCGCCGACTCGCCCGCCGCCACCGCGTACAGCGGCACGCCACGCTGAACGGCCAGTTGCGCCGCGCCCGCCGCCCGGGCCCTCTCCAGCCCCGTGTTCCGCCCGTCCGACACCACCACCATCGCCGCCAGCCGCCGCCCCTCGAGCTGGTTCAGCGCCTCGCGGACGGCCCGCCCCACGTCCGTGTGGCGCCCCTCGGCCCGCAAACCGCCCAACGCGCCGTGCAACGGCCCCGGCCCGCCCGGCCCGATCGCCTCGACGTACGACGTGCTGTTGGCTTCCGTCACCCCGAAGCGGTACAGCAACACGCTGTGGTCGCTCGCCAGGCGGCTCAGCAGGCCGCCGCTTCGCGCCAGGCCCAGGCGGACCGCCTCGGCCCGCGTCAGCCGATCCTCGCCCGTCAGGCGATCCTCGCCGACGCCCAGCGCGACGGCCAGCGCCTGCCGCCGGTTGGCGTCGACGTGCCGGTCGCGCCACCGCATCGAGAGCGTGTCGTCCACCAGCACCGCCACCGCGTCGGGCTCCACGCGGGTGAACCGGATCGACAGGCTCGGCTGGATCGCCGCCGCCAGCGCCAGCACCAGCGCCGCCACCCGCAGCGCCGCGATGGCCATCCTCGACCGCCGCGGCGCGGCGATCTCGCGGCCATAGCTCCGCAGCACCACCCACGTCAGCAGCACAAGCAGGGCCAGCAGCCCCAGCAGCACCGAGACGCCGCCCGGGATCGCCGCGCGCAGCCGCCAGCCGTCCGACCCCGCGAAGTGGGCAGCCGATACCCCGAACAGCCATTCGCACAGCCAGCCCATCACGTCGCCTCCCCGACGCCGCCGGCGTGCGGCTGATAGTGGGCGAAACGCAGACCCAGCACCGTCTCGGTCACCAGCACCGCCACCGCCGCCGCCAGGAACACCCACCACAACGACGGCGGCGAACCCGATCCCTCGACGGCCCCGGCCTTGTCGCCCATGCCCGCGATCCTGGTGAACGGCCGCCCCACGGCCACGCGAAGCTCCGCCTCCGACGCCCGGGCCAGGTCCGATTCCCTGGCGTCGGGATGCCGCGAGAAAAGCACCCGGTGCTCGGTCCGGTCGGCCAACGTCAAGGTCAACTCGTACAGCCCGGCGTGCGGCGGCTCGGCGAACGACACCGTCCGGTGCCGCCCGTCATCCCGCAGGGCCAGCGACTGGATGTCCTCGCCGGGATAGGCCGGGGTCTTGAGCACGGCCGACATGGCCCCGCTCAGCCGCCCCGGCAGCGTGTAGCCGATGGTCCGCCCGGCCACGTCGTCGAACAGGTTCTCCGCCACGCGGGCCAGTTCCCACGCCATGTCGTTCATCGCCGGAAGGAACGACAGGTCCGCCGGCCAGTTCGTCCACTTCATGTCCGGCGAGGTGTACCACATGACCACCGCGCCCCTGCCGAAGGCCCTCCTCGCCACGGCCGGCAGGCCGTTGTCGAACATCGCCAGCACCTGCGGCGCCGGCCGGGACGTCGCCGCCGGCTGCCCCTCCGGCGCCAAGGCCGTCACGAACCCGCGGAACCGCACGAACCGGCTGAAGTTCGCGCCCCGGCTCGACAGCACGCCCAGCATGGGCGCCTCGCCGATGCTGTCGGCGCTGAGGCGGACGAAGCGGTCGGCCCTCGGTGCGGCAATGGCCCCCTCGGCCAGAGGCAGAGGGCACAGCCCCGCCCCGTCGGCGTACATCGGCCCGTTGTAGAACGCCGGACTGATGTCCTCGCCGGCGAAGATCACCAGGCCCCCGCCGGCCCGCACGTAGTCCTCCAACGCCCGCAAGGCCGGGTACGTCGTCTGCCCGCTCTCCGAACGGGCGGGCGCGAAGTCCCGCACGTTCGTCAGGATCACCAGGTCGTAGGCCGACAACGATCCCGCCCCCCACGTTCCCGCCGCCTGCACCTCCACCCGCCGCCCGAACAGTCCCGTGCCCGACGGGTCCAACGCCCCGGCCAGGGCATACGACGCGCTGTTGGCGTCGCCCGGGTTGCCGCTGCCGTCCACGATCAGAATCCGCAGCGAGTCCCGCACCTCCAGGGCCAGCGCAACAGCCCCGTCGCCGGGCAGTTCGTCGCTCGGCAGCGACACCCGCACCGCTGCGCTGCCCGCGGCCTCGAACGTGCACGCGAACTCCACCTCCGTCCTCTGGCCCGGCGCCAGCGCCGGCACGGGCTGCACCGGCAGGGCCGCCTCGCCCAACGCCACCTCCAGCCGGCTGGGCGCCGTCGCCTGCTCGCCGGTGTTCCGCACCGTCACCCGGATCGGCGTCGGCACGCCCGCCACGACCACGCTCCGCCCCACCGTCACCCGCTCGATCGCCAGGTTGTTGCGGCACGCCAGGCCGAAGTCCGCCAGCAGAATGTCCGCCCCCCGCCCGTCCATCGCCGCCAAGGCGTCGCGCACCGACGCCGCCTCGTCGCCGGCGAAGTCCGCTCGCCGGAAGTCGCTCACCACGTGCAGCCGCACCGGCGCACGCTCTTGCGACTGCATCATCCCCGCCGCCGCCTTGATCGCGCCGGCGAAGTTCGCCCGCAGGTCCGTCGGCTTGGAGGCCGACAGACGCGCGGCGAACTCGCCTCCCCTGGCTTCCCCGGCCGTCAGCAGCCGAACCGGCCCCGCCAGAGCGCTGCCCCCCGGCCGCGAAGCCGACACGATGGCCACGCGATCCCCCTCGGCCATGCTCGCCACCTGCCCGGCCACGTGGGCCGCCGCCTTGCGGTACAGCGTCTCGCCGCGGGCGATCTGCCCCATCGACAGGCTGTCGTCCAGGACGAACAGGTGCGTGGCGCCGCCCATCGCCCCGCCCGCCGGGGCTGCCGCCGACCGCGCGTCGGCCAGCGCCAGGCCGATCAGCACGCACGCCAGCACGCGCAGCAGGATCAGAATCAACTCCTCGATGCGGACGCGCTGGCGGCTCCGCTTGCGATTGGCCAGCAGAAACCGGAACGCGGCGAACCGCACCACCCGGTACCGCCAGCGGAACAGCAGGTGGATGAGCACCGGCCCGCAGGCCAGGAGGAACCCGCCACCGGCGATCGCGGAGATCCATGTCATGGCCGTTACCTCATCGCCTCTTGCTCACCGACCGTCGCCCCAGCGCCTCGCGCCGGGCCAGGAACCGCGCCAGAACCGCCCCGAGGTTGTCGCTCGTGTTCACCCTCGCGTAGTCGATCCGATGGCTCACGCACTCGCGCTGCACGAAACGCAGGAACTCGCCCAATGCCTCCAGGTAGCCGTCGCGGAGCGTCCTGCCCTCGCCGGTCAGCTCGCCCACGGCCTCCATCGCCACGAACCGCGTGTTGCCCTGGAAGGGAAACGTCAACTCCTCGTCGTCCAGCACGTGGATCACCAGCACGTCGTGACGCCGGTGCGTCAGGCGGATCAGCGCCCGCATCATCGCCGCCGGGTCGTCCACCAGCAGGTCGCTGACCAGGCACACCAGGCCCCGCTGGCCCAGCGATTCGCCGGCCCGCACGCACGCCGCGTCGATCGCCGTCTTGGCCTTCAACGCCCCGGCGGCCTGCTCCAGCACCCGGCAGACGCCCTGGATCTGCTTGGGGTTCGCCGAAGGCGGCAGGTGGGCCGTCCAGTCCTCGTCGAAAACCGCCAGCCCGACGGCGTCCTGCTGGCGGAGCAGCAGCATCGTCAACGCCGCCGCCACGCACGCGGCATAGTGGAACTTGGTGAGCCCTTCCCGCTGCCTGGCGGCCCCGGCGTACTGCATCGACTCCGAGGCGTCCACCAGGAACGTGCACCGCAGGTTCGTCTCGGCCTCGTACTGCTTGATGTAGTGCCGGTCCGTCCGCGAATACACCCGCCAGTCGATGAACTTCACGTCGTCGCCCTGCACGTACTCGCGGTGCTGCGCGAACTCCACGCTCAGGCCCTGGTAGGGGCTCCGGTGCAGCCCCGCCAGGAACCCCTCCACCACCAGGCGCGTCCGCAGGTCCAGCCGATGCACCTGGCTGAGCACCTTCGGGTCCAGGTAGCGCCGCAGGTCCTCGCCCTTGTCCGGGTGGACTTCCGCCGCCGCGCCGATCACGCCGGCTGTCGTGGGTTCCGCCGCCATGGCCTACTCCTGCGGGTTCACCAGCGTCTTGGCTTCCGAATCCCTCGTCACGCCGCTGTCTTGCGCCGGCACGGCTTGCACGATCCGCTCCACGAGTTGATCGGTAGTCACGCCCTCGGCGTCGGCGTTGAAGTTCATCACCACCCGGTGCCGCAGCACCGGCTTGGCCACCGCGGCCACGTCGTCCGTCGCCACGTGATACCGCCCGTGCAACGCCGCGTGCGCCTTGCCCGCCAGGATGAGGCACTGGCAGGCCCGCGGGCCGGCCCCCCAACTCACGTAGTCCCGCACAAAGCCGGGGGCGTCCGCCTTGCTCACCCGCGTCGCCCGAACCAGCCGCATCGCGTACTCCACCACGTGCTCGCTGACCGGAATCCGCCGCACCACGTGCTGAAGCCCCACGATCGTCTCCATGTCCAGCACCGGCGACACCTCCGGCTCCTCGTCGGCCGTCGTCTGGAAAATCACCCGCTTCTCCTCGTCCCAATGCGGGTAATCCACGAGGATCTTGAACATGAAGCGGTCCTGTTGCGCCTCCGGCAGCGGATACGTCCCCTCCTGCTCGATGGGGTTCTGCGTCGCCAGCACGAAAAACGGGTTGAGCATCGGGTGGCGCCGCCCCCCGGCCGTCACCTGCCGCTCCTGCATCGCCTCCAGCAGGGCCGCCTGCGTCTTGGGCGGCGTGCGGTTGATCTCGTCGGCCAGCACCACGTTGGCGAAGATCGGCCCCGGCAGGAACCGAAAACTCCGCTCCCCGGTGGCCTTGTTCTCCTGGATCACCTCCGTGCCCGTGATGTCCGACGGCATGAGGTCCGGCGTGAACTGGATGCGGCTGAACTCCAGCTTCATGCAACGCGCCAGGGCCGACACCAGCAGCGTCTTGGCCAGGCCCGGCACGCCCTCCAGGATCGCGTGCGAACGGGTCAGGATGCAGATCAGCGTCTGCTCGATCACCTGCTCCTGCCCGATGATCACCTTGCCCAGTTCCCGACAGACCGAGCCGTAGGTCTCCCGCAGGCCGTTCACGGCCCGCACGTCGCCCTCGCCGCCCGGGGCCGCCACGTTCGCCTTCGCTTCCGCGCCCATGTGCACTGTCCTTTCCTTCGCCGCGCCGCGGCGACTGCCCGACCGCTCAACGCTCGCACAGCGGCAGATGCCCGTAAGGCAACTGCAAAATCACCAACGCCGCCGACGTGCCGTACACCGGACCCACGTCCTCCCCCGGCCAGGAACCGTTCGCCCGCTGGCTCGCCAGCAGATCCTTCGAAATCTTGCGGTAGTACGTCCGCCAATGCTCCCCCCCGCGCTGGTACTTCGCCTGCGCCAGGTAGAAACTCGTGTAGACCTGGAATTCCTTCTCGTTGCTGGTGTCCTTGACGTTCTCGTCCACGTACCGCCACAGCCGGTCCACGAACGCCGACTCGCTGCCGTCGCCGCCGGCCTTGCGGTCGTACACCCCCGCCGCGTAGTAGCACGCGATGGCCGCCGCCGAAATGGCCAGCCGGCTCGTCCCGCGCGACACCGCCGAGTACGCGATCCCCCCGTCGGGGTTCTGGCAGTGCTTGAGGTAGCCCACGGCCTTGTCGATCGTCACCGTCGGCACCTTCAGCCCCGCGTTGCGGCAGGCCCGCAGCCCCTGAAGGACGCAACTCGTGGTGCTCCCTTCGTCGCCGCCCTTGCCCACCGGGGTGTACAGCCAGCCCCCCTTGTCGCTTTGCCCGTTGGCCACCAGCTTGATCGCACGGTCCAGCGTGTGCTTCAGCCGCTGCTCGTATTCCCCGGCCGGCTCCATCCCGTAGCACATCGCCAGGAACGTCATGCTGAACCCGTGTCCGTACGTCGTCCGCGCCTCCACCTTGCCCGCGATCTGCCCGTCCGGATGCGCGTCGCCCAACTGCATCAGGTACACCATCGCGCGCCGGATGTTCTCGGCGTACGGCCCGTGGCTGGGCGTCGAACCGCTCGACAGCAGCGCCAGGCCCGCCA
>CAYWTX010000130.1:0-8666 GCA_964461295.1 uncultured Planctomycetaceae bacterium
GGTCGCCTGCCGATCAGGGACCGCATCCATCGCGTCCGCATGGGCAAGTGGCCCCTCCGCTTGGCGTGCCGGCCCGGCACGGCTGCGTGACAGCCGAAACGCCACACCGAGATCCTCTTGTCTGGGCGTCGTGTGGCGTCCCCGTTTCGCTTGCGTTTCTCACGCGGCCCGCGGTCCGGCGGTCTTCGCGTACCGCACCGCACGCTGGTCGGCGCCGTGGAAGCGGGTCTCGGTGAACTCCTCGATGAACTGCATGCCCGCCTTTTCCATCACGCGGATCGAGGCCGCGTTGGCGACCAGGGCCGTCGCCTCCACGCGGGGGCAGCCCAACTCGAACGCCCTGGCGATTATTGCGACCGCTCCTTCCGTCGCGTACCCCTTGCCCCAGGCACTTGTCTTCAGCCGCCAGCCGATCAGCAACTCGCCCTGGCCGCCTTCCGCCGGCGGATGCAGATGGAACCAGCCGAGGAACTCGCCGCTGGTCTTCTCCTCGGTCGCGAAGAACCCCAGCCCGCCCAGCCGTTGGTAGCCGGCGATGAAGCTCGGCAGCGTCTTGTCGCGCACGTCGGCAAGGGGAATCGCCACGCCGCCGTTGATGTACCGCATGACCTCGGCGTCGCCGTGCAGCGCCGCCAGGTCGCCCAGGTCGGCCGGCGTGAACCGCCGCACCGCCAGCCGCCGCGTCTCCACGAAGACAATGCCGTTCCTTGTGCTCACGTCTTGTCCTGGTACTTCCGCTCAAACAGCGTGGGGTCGCGCGGCGCCCGCCGGCCGGGGCACACCTCCCGCGGGCAGAGATGACAGCTCTCGAAGTTGGTGGCCGTTTCGAACCGGATCCCCGACACGCTCTTGTTGGGAATCATCAGGAAACTGTCGGTCAACCGCACGCCGACGGCGGCCGGGGCGTCGCCCAGCAGCGAAAACAGCGGCCGCTGCTGCTCCATCGGCCAGTCGCTCAAGGACCCGGGGTTCATGTGCGACGAGGGGCCTGGGTGATACCGCTCATCCACGTGGCGGTTCACGGCCGCAATGGCCGCCCCCAGCGCAGCGGCCTTGATCGCGTCGGCCCAGTACTGCTCCAGCGGGTCGCTCATCGGGCGTGCCCAGTCGTCCAGTTCGGTCCCACAGGTTGCCGCGTACGCGAAGACGCGATGGGCCGTGGCCAGGTTCACCCGCAGCACGCGGCTGGCGAACTGCACGCCGCCGATCACCACCGTGTCGCCCTGGCGGCCGTCGACGTACGCCAGCCGGCAGGCCGCCTTCGGCCGCGCGATCGCCGCAGCCTGGTCCGCCATCGCCGTCACCGCGGCTGCGTCGCCGTCGCACTCCACGTGCAGTCTGCTCAACAGGCCCGCCACGTCCGGCGCGAACGGAATCCTGTTCAGGATTTCAGCGCTCATCGCTGCCTTCTCCCTCATGCATCTCCCGCAGGTGGCGATCGAAGGCGGCCTGGTCCAACGGCACGAACGCCTCGTGCTTCCTGAAGAACCGTTCCTTCATGCTCTCGCGGGCCAGAAGGCTCACCACCGGCATGCCCACCAGGCGGAAGCATTCCTCGTCCTGCTCGCTGTCGCCGATGTACATCACCTCGCGCGGGTTCACGCCGCGCCGCTTGAGCAGTTCGGCCAGCACCGCGGCCTTGTTGTCCGAGAACGCGAACTCAAACGCCTCGCACACGTCGCCGTTCAGGCGGAACTCGTTGGCCATGATGAAGTCCAGCGGGTAGTGCGCCTCCTCCAGAGCCGCTTCCACGCCGACGCGGCAGCCGGAGGAGATCACCCCGACCGGCACGCCGGTTTCCTGTCGGAACTTGCGCAGCGGGTCCAGCACGCGACGGTCCAGCTTGTGCGCCACCCGGCGGGCGTAGTGATGCGTGTGCGACTCCAGTTCCGACCGCGGCAGGCCGTGGATCACCCGCGGATTGACCAGGTCCACCACCTTGCCGATGTACTCCAGCGTGCGTGCGGGATTCAGCCGGGCCATGAAGTACAACCAGTAGCACTGGGCGCCCAGCAGGGTCATCTCTCCCATCCGCATGATGTCGCCGTGCCGGGCGGCGCGCCAATACACCCGCCAGCACAGGCCGGCGAAGAACGCCTCCTCCAGCGTGTCGTGGAAGAGCGTGCCGTTCCAGTCGCAGACAATCATCCGAATCATGGGGAGCAACCCGATCCCGTTCAGTCGCCGCCGCCGGCTGGCCGCCTTCCATCGACGACGCGGAAATCGTAACGCAAGCCGCCGGCGCCCTGCAAAGGGAATCGGCCTCGGCTGGAGGCACGTGTGCGAGTGGTTCCCGCGGCGGCAAATCGCCATCGCCCCCTTCGCATGGAGGGGCGGACAGGGGGCGGACAAGGCTCTGGCGGGGGAGTTGCCGGAGCGATACAATCACCGCTTCGCGCCGCCGGGCTGTGTCGGCCAGGCGGCTGTCGAGTTACTCCACGACAAGAGCAAGGAGAAGATCGCCATGTCAGGTGCGATGCGGTTTGCCGCTGGAATACTTCCCGCTTTCCTGGTCGCCGTCGCCGTGAGTGCGCCGGCCGCGGGCGACGACGCCGCGCCCGCCACGCTGAGGAGCGTGACCGGCGGGCCGACGCTGGAAGGCAAGAAGGTCTCGCTGGACCTCGGCGCCAAGCGCGCCAACTGGACTCACGGCAAGTGGGAAATCCTCGATCTGGACAAACCCATCGACCTGAGCCGCTTCGGCAGCGTGCGGGTGACGATCAGCACCGACAAGCCTCGCGGCGACGTCGGCGTCACCGTCGCGATCAAGGAGAACGACGGCTCGTGGCTGTCCTGCCCGTGGACCGTCGACCTCACGCAGGCCGTCAACGCCGGCACGGCCCGGTTCGACGACTTCAGCGTTATGTCGTTCCACGCCCCCGCGGGCGGCAGCGACAAGGACGAGAACGACCGCCTCGATCCCAAGCACACCAAGGCCCTCGCCGTCGGCATCGTCAACCCGATGGGCGTCGGCGTCGTCAACTTCACGATCGAAAAGATCGAGTTCCTCCCGGCCGCGGCGCCCGAGACGGCCGCTCTGCCGGTCCACGTGACCGGCAAGTTGCTGGAGGTGAACGGCACGAAGGTTCTGCCGGCCGGAGTGTTCGGCTGCTTCTATCTCGAGCAGATGGAGGCTCGCACGAAGCAGTGGGTGGAAATCGACGGCAAGCAGTACATCGTCCACGACAACCTCGCCGAAGTGGGCGGCAAGCCGTACCTCGTCGCCTGGCCCGAGCCCGGCAGTCCCGGCCGCATCGCCGTCGGCGACAAGAACTACGACGTACAGTTCGAGATGACGAAGGTCCAGCGGTCGGAGATCTTCCGGCTGTGCAGCGACCGGAAGATCAACTTCGGCATCTACCAGAGCAAGCCCTTGCACGGTGACGCTTCCCATCCCATCTACATCAACTGCGCCGGCGACCGCGGGCAGGTCAACCCGCGATTCAGCGACCCAACGTGGAAGGAGAAGTTCGCCGGAGCGGGCAAGAGCTTCGGCGAGGCCGTCAAGGCCGACGGCAAACTGACGTATGTCGAGTTCTGGAACGAGCCGTACCTCAACTGGGCCAACTACAACCGCATCATGTTCAAGCCCGACCTGTTCGACCAGGGCAAGGCCGAGGAAGGCAAGAACGTCTGCCTGAAGTCCACCGGCGAGGAAGTGCCCTTCCTGAAGTGGACCAGGGACTTCACCAAGCCGGTCTACCAGTGGACCACCAGCCTCCAGGAGTGGCGCCGCGGCAAGGATGACAAGGGCCAGCCGGGCATGAAGATGCACGCCGCGCCCTTCATGCAGCGGGCCAAGGCGGTGACGGCGCAGGCCGCCAAGTTCAACCCGCCCGACACCGTGAAGGACGGCGAGAAGTACACCGCGGGCGACGGCAAGACCTACACCGCCTACACGCCGTGGCACGTCCACGACGAATCGCAGTTCACGCACTGGTCGGCCCGCGGGCTGGTCATGCCCTACCTCGATACGATGCTCGCCTACTACACGCCGCTGCGCGAGGCGGCGGGCGACAAGGCCGTCCTCATCGCCGGCTGGTGCCACCGCCCCAGCGAGGACCACTGGGCCGCGTGGGACATCCTCTACAAGCCGGTGGTGGACGCGGGCATCAAGATCATCGACGCCCTCAACGACCACGACTACGGCGGCAACGCCATCAACATGCCCACCAACTACGAAGTCGCCTGCGCGTACTCCGTCACCAAGTACGGCAAACCGCTCACCTTCTACAATACCGAGTGCAGCCTGGCCGCCGACCCCAGCGTCACCGGCGAGGACGGAGCGATCTCCAGCGACGCCCTCAGGTTCCGCTGGTTCAGCCGCAAGTGCGCCAGCGCCCTGGACTTCGTGCCCGACAAGGCCCGCCTCTTCATGCACTTCGGCACCGGGCAGAACTTCTGGTCCGACCTCGGCGAGGGGGTGGCCGCCGCCGCCATGCGGAACGTCCGCGGGCGGCTCGTCCAGACCATCAAGGCCGACGACCGCCTCTACGCCGTCGCATGCGTCGACGGGACCGATGCCATGGTCCCCCGGCCGGCGTTCATGCCGCAGCGGCAGGAGTTGGTCGTCCTGGTCGTCAATGACCACCCGACGACGCGCGACGTGGACCTGACGGTCGACGCCCCCGCCGGAACCAAGTTCGCATGGGGGTACGCCAAGGTGTCGCGCATCGACTGGTCGCGCGGCCTGCCCCTGGTGACCACGCGGATGCTCACCTCCGACGGCGCCACCTGCAAGTTCAAGCAGGCTGTCGAGCCGGGCACCCCGCTCATCCTCACCCTCCCCCTTCAGGGCGAAGTGAAGGCCGACGCGCCTGCCGCGGCCGTGCGAAAGCAGTTCTTCGGCGACGCCATCATCAAGGAAGTGACCGGCAAGGGGCCCATCGAGCAGAAGGTGGAGCTCAAGGGCGTGGACCTGGCGAAGGTGAAGCGGGCGTGGGTGAAGCTCGTCACCGAGCGGCTCGCCGAGGGCGAGGGGCTCGTGACCGTCAACGGCAGGGACCTGCCCATCGGATCGGCGATGACGCCGGAGAATACATCCTACATCCGCATCGTGCAGGTGGCGCCGGCTGACCTGAAGGCGGTCAACGAGCTGAAGTTCCACACCGCCAAGGCGACCGACGCGGGCTACTTCCTGGGCATGTGCAGCATCGAGGTCGAGATGGAGTAAGCCGAACACCACCCGCGGCATGGTTCGGGAAACGCCGCTTCCTTGTGGCACAACTCTCCAGAGCTGTGGATTCCGGCCGAGCGACACGCGACCGCAAGCGGCCCGGTCTCGGCCCCCGTTTCCGGCGTATCGAAAGGATGTAACGACATGCAGGTTCCGTTGCTGGATCTCAAGGCGCAGTACGCCACGATTCGCGATGAAGTGATGGCCGCCGTCGCGGCCGTGCTCGACAGCCAGCTCTGCTGCAACGGCCCGGCCGTGCGCGAACTGGAGAAGCAGGTCGCCGCCCACAGCGGCTGTGAGGCCGCGCTGGGCCTGTCCAGCGGAACCGACGCGCTGCTGGTGAGCCTGATGGCGCTGGACATCGGCCCCGGCGACGAAGTGATCGTGCCGACGTTCACGTTCTTCGGCACGGCCGGGGCCATCTGGCGCACCGGGGCCAAGCCCGTGTTCGCCGACATCGAGCCCGACACGTTCAACATCGACCCGGCGAGGATCGAGCCGCTGATCACCCGTCGCACCAAGGCGATCATGCCGGTGCACCTGTTCGGCCAGATGGCCGAGATGGACGCGATCATGGACATCGCCCGCCGCGGCGGGTTGCACGTCATCGAGGACGCCGCCCAGTCCATCGGCGCCACCTACAAGGGGCGCAAGGCGGGGTCCATCGGCACGGTCGGGTGCCTGAGCTTCTACCCCACCAAGAACCTCGGCGCGATGGGCGACGCGGGGGCCGTCGTCTGCCAGGACAAGGCCCTGGCAGAGCGGATGGCCTGTATCCGCAACCACGGGCAGGGGCAGACGTACATCCACGAGGTCGTCGGCGGCAACTTCCGCATGGACTCCGTCCAGGCGGCCGTGCTGAGCGTCAAGCTGCGGCGGCTGGAGGAGTGGTCGGCCGCGCGGGTCGCCCACGCCGCGCGGTACAACGAGAAACTCGCCGGCGTGAAGGGCCTGGTCACGCCGACGGTGCGGGCCTACAACGGCTCGATCTACAACCAGTACGTGATCCGCTCGCCGCGGCGCGACGAGATGAAGAAGTTCCTGGCTGACAGCGGCATCGCCTCGGGCGTGTACTACCCGCTCAGCCTGCACCAGCAGCAGTGCTTCGCCTCGCTGGGCTACAGGGAGGGCGACTTCCCCGTCTCCGAGCAGGCGGCGCGCGAGGTGCTCGCCCTGCCCGTCCACCCCGAGCTCACCGGCGAGCAGATCGACTACGTGGCGGCCAAGGTCCGCGAGTTCCTGGCGTAAGAAAGAGAATCAGCAGGGATGAAGGGGATGAAAGGGATGGGAGAGGAATTCCAGAGAGAAAGCGGACGGTGGTGAGCACGTGTTCACGCCCGTCTGCTCTTGTCCCCAAGTTCTGTTCTCTTATCCCTTTCATCCCCTTCATCCCAGCCTGCTTCTCACTTCAGCAGGCACTTCGGCCGCACGCAGTGGCCGAAGGAGCCGTGGTGCCGCCAGGGAAGCTTCTCGAAACCCGTGCCCGGCACGACCTCGCTGACGCACGCCAGCGTGAAGCCCCGGAAGATGGCGCTGCACGGGTCGGGTTCGTTCTCGGCCGTGGTGCACTGCACCCAGCCGAACTCGTTCCGCTTGCCGTACACGCCGCTGCTGTCCTGGTCGTACTCAAGGAAACTGCCGGAGGAGCGGTCCCATGTGTGCAGCGTCCAAGGCAGCAGACGTTCCATCGCGGCCCGCACCTGGCTTTCCCGGATGTTGTACTGCCGGCTGAGCGTGACCACCGCGTCGGCGCAGTCCATGTCGGGGCAGCACCCGCCGCCGAAGTGCCCCTGCTTGTTCTGGATCGACAGCGAACTGTCGATCATCAACTCGGGGTTGGGCACCTCGCGGTCGAACATCCAGTACACCATCAGCGTGTGATAGCCGCCGTACTGCTGGTGCGTGACGGGATGCCCGCCCACGATGTCCCACCAGCCGGTCTTCTTGTTCTGGTTTTCCTTCATCCAGTCGAAAAACCAGTCCATCGCGTCGAGGTTCGACTGGTTCTTGGTGACGCGCCAGTCGTGCCCGACCAGGCAGCCGATGTCGTACGTCCAGTTGCCGGCCACCCAGGGGTTGAGCTGCCACGGCAGGCCGAGGATGAACTGCCGCATGCCTTCGGGCGTGAAGAGCTGCCGCGTCTTGTTCACGGGGTACTTGCACACGCCCCCGAGCAGGTCCACCGACGTCATGATGAACGTGCTGGAATGCCAGAACAGCAACTCGTCGGTGTGCTTGGCGCTGAGACGCTCCTGGCTCTTGAAGGTCGGGTCGATGTACAGGCCGGTCTGCTCGTCCTGGCCGTCGATGAGGTACTGCCGCCACTGCTTCTTCTGGTCGCTCGGGAGGGAATCGAGGTCGTCCAGCAGGTAGCGGGTCATGGCCACGAAGGCCGACGCCCAGTAGGTGGGCTGCCTGCCGCGGCCGAAGCGGTACACGCCGTAGACGGGCGCGTCCTTGACGCGCAGCGATTCGCAGTAGCGCAGGATCCCCGCGCGCAGTTCCTCGGGCTTGACGGTGATGTCCATGGGTCGAACAGCAGCAGCCATCGGGATCAACTCCTTGGTGAATGCCTCTGGGCAAACAGGAAATCGCCGCCCGGACGCTCGTGCGCGGCGAGAAGAACATCATCCTCTCCGATGCCCGGCGAATCAAGAGCGACCTTGGCGGGGGTCCACGACCGTAGCTGCGCCTTGGCCTCTTCAGCCTGAAGGGCTGAGATATGGCAGCCCAGGGCAACGCCCTGGGAAGGCGTATCCGAAGAGGGCGAAGCCCTGGAAGGGCGAAAGAGGCCGTTGCCCGGGCGGGCAGTTCTTGCGCCCTTTCAGGGCTTGTTGCTTTGGGACATCCATTCCCAGGGCGTTGCCCTGGGCTGTCATATCTCAGCCCTTCAGGCTGAAGAAGCGAGGGAAGAAAACGGTCAAGGCACGCCATCCGCGGCGGCGAGGAGATTGCCCAACTGCTCATCGGCACCGACGAGCCGGGGCGGATCGCCGACGAATCGGCGATGGCCCTCACCGGCGACGCCGCGCGCCTGCTCGACGCCCTCTTCCCCTCCCAGCAGCCGACCCTCGCCACGTGGGACACGTTCTGAAACCGTCCCTGGCCGCCGCTGGCGGCCGGCAGGGCGACGGCAGCGCGGCCTCCGCAAGGCCGCGGGATCGCGGGCAGGTTGAAGACTCGCCGCGGCGACGATGCCCGCGCTACTTGTAGCTCGACGGGCGCAGGTCGTACACGGCCAGCAGGTTCCCCTGGCGGTGGAACAACCGCCCCTCCGCGATCACCGGGGCAACGTAGACTTCCTTCGTCCCCTTGGCCGGCGTGAACCGGCCTACCTCGGTCAGGCCCTCGGCGTCGGCGCGGAACAGCGTGATCATCGCCTGCTCCTGGTACAGCCCCGAACCGTCCGGCGGGCAGGAATTGTCCGTGCTCACCGCGTAGATGTGCCCGTCGGCCGCGATCAGCGACCGCGGCGTCCACGGCATCGGCG
>CAYWTX010000131.1:0-5176 GCA_964461295.1 uncultured Planctomycetaceae bacterium
ATCCTGTGCCACTTCGAGGCGCAGCACACCAGCACCGACGAGTTGAAGAAGCTGATGAAGACGTTCCGCGCGGGCAAGGCCATGCGCGACCTGCCCGCGGGCGTGCGGAAGCTCATCGTGAACATCCCCACCGGCGGCTCGCCGGGCAGCATCGAGCTGGAACGCGGCGAGACCGGCGACGGCGTGGTCAACCGCCACGGCGATCCGCTGTTCGGCACGGTGACCAACGAGAGCTTCGAACTGGACACCTACTTCGGGCGCATGCCCATGCCGGCTGCCCAGGTGATCGGCATGGCGGCCGTGGCGGGCGAGGAAGACCGCTTCCAGGCTCTGCTGGTGGGCGGGCAGACGCTGGCCGGCAGCGTGCCCAAGGACGCCAGGATCCATTTGACGCTGCCATCGGGCGGCAAGCTGAGCGTGCCGATGTCCGACGTCAAGCAGTGGTCGTATCGCATCAGCAAGCAGCGGCCGGAAGAGGCGGAGTTGTGCGGGCCGATGTTGGTTTTGCGGACGGGCGACTCGGTGGCGTTTGACGGGGCGGCGACGGCGTTGAGGTTTCGCACGCGTCACGGCACGGTGGACCTGAAGGCGGGCGACCTGTACCAGATCGTGCTGGACAACGCGGGCAACGCGGTGCATCGGGCGACGTTCGTCAACGGCGGCAAGCTGGCGGGGTTCCTGGAGCCGCCGGAGTTGGCGGTGACGCTGAAGTTGGGTCCGAAGCTGACGATTCCTCGGAACCTGATCTCGCGGTTGCAGTTCGCGGAAGAGGAGAAGGCCAACCCGACGTTGGACGCGATGGGCCTGTCCAACGGCGACGAGTTGTGGGGCCGTCTGGCGGGGGAGGATTTCACGATCAGGACGGATTACGGATTGGTGGCGTTGTCGTCGGAGAGCATTCAGACCATCAGTTTCAGTTCGACGCACGTGGGGCGGGCGGTGGTGGGCTTGTGGGACGGCTCGGTGCTGCGCGGGCAGTGCGAGAAGGAGACGCTGGTGTTCCAGATGGAGCCGGGTCCCAGGCTGACGGTGCACGTGGGTCAGCTTGCGGGCGTGCGGCGGAGCGAGGCGTTGCCTCCCAAGGACGTGCGGGAGAAGCTGGGCAAGCTGGTGGGCCAACTGGGGGCCGAGAGCTACAAGGACCGGCAGAGCGCGACGGAGGAGTTGGTGAAGTTGGGCAAGGGGATCATCCCGATGTTGCGGCAGCAGATGACGACGAGCGACCCGGAGGTGCGTCAGCGGATCGAGGAAGTGATCGATCGGCTGGGGGGCGGGGCCTCGGCCGCGCCAAGTCCTGCCCCGGCGCCGTTCTTCTGCGGAGAGCGGGCGATGTTCTGCAAGTGAGGGATGGTGGATGCAACCGGACCGTTGCGAACCGTGCCCTACTTGCCCGGCAGGACCTGTCTGGTTGAGACGCGGCGGAAGACGAGGTAGTCGGGGCTTTCGTCGGCCGCGAGGCGATACACCCACTGCACGCGGCAGGTGCCGTGGGCCTTCTCGGTGTGGATCAGGTTTGCCAGTTGCAGTTGTCCGTCGGCGGCGGGGGCGGGGATGAACTTCGCCATGGCGGAATCGGCGCCGATCAGGTAGCCGATGGGGTAGGTGCTTCTCGGGCCTTCTTTCCCGCCGCTGGTCACCAGCCGGAAATGCGTGCCCGGCAGGCGGAGGTAGTCGTCGGCATCGGCGGCGGAGTTGTCGACCGATGCGCCGATCAGGGCGAGTTTGCCCTCCGAGGGCGGGTCAACGGCGCTGGCGCCTCTCTTCGCCTCCTGGATCCACGCCCCCTTGGGCGCGGGCAGGTTCTCGGCCTTCAGCAGCGTGGCCGGCTTGGCGTTGACGGTGCCGTTCTTCCCGGCCGTGTTGCGGGCGCAGAACGCTTCCAGGAGCAGGTCGTTGTGCCTCCTGTGCCAGGGCCATGGGTCGCTGCCGGACAGGGCGCCGGCGGAGGCGGCGCGGCCGACGTTCACGGCGAGTTCATCGGGATGGAAGGGGATGGGCGCTGGCGCCCGCCGCAGGGCCGCGTCGTGCGTCTGCCAGCCCAGCACAGCCTCGCCGAAGGGGAGCATCTGCATGACGATCAGCAACATGCCCACCTGCACGCAGCCTGCCAGCAGCCCCAGCACGCCGCCGCCGAGACGATCCAGCCAGTTGCCCAGCGGCACGTCGCCCTTGACCACCGCGTCGATCACGAACCGCAGGACGATCAGGGGCAGCAGGAAGAGCGCAGTCATGCAGATGGCGTCGGCGTGGGCGCCCTGGTGCTCGTACAGCGCCGCGGCCGCCACGGGCTCGTAACTCACCAGAGCCAGGCCCGCGCAGAGCACCGAAAGGATGAGCGTGATCATTGCGCTGAACAGCCCCTGCGTGGCCTGGTAGTACCCGATGACAACGATCAACAGAATGGCGACCAGTATGACAAGCATCGATGACGCTCCCTGCGTTACTCGAACAGATCGTCGCTAAACCGCGAACCGACGGCGGGCGGCGCGCCCGAGAATCACGGTCCGGCCGCCTTGCGGGCCTGCGCCGAAGCGGGCGCCTTGGACTTCGAGGCCGGCTGTTGCTGCTGCTGAGTGATGCGGATGACTTCCTGGATGCTCGTGACGCCCGCCATCACCTTTCGCATCGCCTGCTCCTGGAGGTAGAGCATCTTGTTGCGTCGGCAGGCGGAGCGGATCTGCGCAATCGTCGCGCCGCTGACGATCAGCGAGCGGACCTCGTCGTTCATCTCCAGCAGTTCGTACGCGGCCGTGCGGCCCCGGTAGCCCGTGCCCTGGCACGTGGGGCAGATGATCGGCTCGCCCCTCTTGTCCAGCTCCGGCTCGGTGAGGGGGTTGTAGAACACGTCGACCTTGTCGGCCGGCAGGTTCAGCTTGGCCAGGCGATCCAGGTCGGGTTTGTAGGGCTGACGGCAATCCGGGCAGAGCTTGCGCAGCAGGACCTGGCAGAGCACGCCCTTGAGGTTGGCCACGGCCGCCTGGGGCTTGCCGGCCGCCTTCACCCACTTGGTCAGCGCCACGAACGTGTCGGTGGCCTGCATGCCGAGCACGACGGGCTTCTCGGCCGCCAGACGGATGACGACCTCGGCCGCGCCGGCGCTGGAGCAGTTGTCGAGCATCAGGACGTCCAGCCCGCGTTCGACGAGGGCCTCGAGGATTCGCGGCAGCTTGGCGTCCTCGTAGGGCTGCTGGGTGACGTTTTCCAGTTCCAGGGCGTGCTGTCGCTCGACGGCGACCACGTGGTTCATGAAGGCGTCGTACATCTTGACGATGGAATACATGGTGCTGGTGACGCCGCTGGCGGGCGGGCCGGAAACGATGAGGATTCCCTGCTGGGGCTCGACGATTCCGCGGACCCACTGGATCATGTCCGCGGGCATCCCCAGTTCGTCGATGTTCGTGCGGACCACTTCTTCCAGGACGCGAATCTGGAGCCGCTGCCCGCCCACCGTCCCGGCCGCGAGGACCTCCATGTCGGCCTTTCTCTCGCCGACGTCGATGGAGACCGGCCCCTTCTGCGGGCGCCGCCTGTCCCCGACGTCCATGCCGGCGGCGGTCTTGAGATAATCGATGACGGCCTCGCTTCGGGCCAGCGGCAGGGGAGGCTGCTCGGTGGTGACGCCGTCGATGACGTACATCACGCGGGCCTCCTGGGCGCCGGGGATGACATCGACCTCGCTGGCCCGCCGCCAGAGCACGTCGTTCAGGAGCGTCTGCACGTCGTTGTAGGCCTGGACGATCTCGATCGGGCCGGTGAGGTCCGGCGGGTACACCAGGTGCTGCGCGGAATCGTACAGCTTGACCTTCATGAGGAGTTGAATCTGGCGGGACTTCCCGCCTTTCATCCGGGCCAGGAGCTGCGCGAACGTGAACCGATCCTCCGGTTCGGACTTGCCGTTGCGGACGACGATGTAGGCGGCGACGGCTCCGCCGGCCAGCACCACGTAGAACAGCAGCCCCAGCACGAAGATCGGCAGGACCAGCCAGAGCAGCACGCCGAGGAGGCCGCTGCCCAGCATCGCGCCGCTCCAGGTGGTTGGCGGCAGGCCGACCTGCTTGGCGTCGCGACTGGTCCACACACACAGGGCCAACCAGGCAAGCAGGCAGACCACCAGGATGGCGAGCCTGATGGCCGGCGGGCCGATCAGGGGTTCCGGCAGGACGGCGAGGAAGGCTGTCATGAAGCTCTCCGCGCGGGCTGCGGCGGGCGGACGCTCACGCCGCGCTCGGCAAGGTATAGTTTAGTCTCGGCGATCGAGTATGTCCCGAAGTGAAAAATGCTGGCCGCCAGGGCGGCGTCGGCGCCGCCGGCGGTGAGCACCTGGCAGAGGTGCTCGGGCGTGCCGGCCCCGCCGGAGGCGATGACGGGGATGCTGACGGCATCGGCGACGGCGCGGGTGATCTCGATGTCGTAGCCGGTCCGCGTGCCGTCGGCGTCCATCACCGTCAGCAGGATTTCGCCCGCGCCGCGGCGCTCCATTTCCCGCGCCCACGGCACGGCCTCCAGGCCCGTCGGCACGCGCCCGCCGTGGACATGGACCTCCCACGTCTCGCGGCCGTCCCTCACCACGCGCTTCGGGTCGATGGCCACCACGATGCACTGGGCGCCGAATCGCTTCGAGGCCGCCGTGATGAACCGCGGGTCCTTCACGGCCGCCGAGTTGACCGAGACCTTGTCGGCGCCGGCGTTGAGGAGGTTGCGGCAGTCCTGGATGGTGCGGATGCCCCCGCCGACGGTGAGGGGCATGTAGATTTCCTCGGCCGTGCGGCGGACGATGTCCAGGAGGATGTCGCGTGCCTCGTGGCTGGCGGTGATGTCGAGGAAGACGAGTTCGTCGGCGCCTTCGGCGTCGTAGCGGCGTGCGACCTCGACGGGGTCGCCGGCGTCGCGAAGCTCCAGGAACTTCACGCCCTTGACGACGCGGCCCTCGCTGACGTCCAGGCAGGGGATGATCCGCTTGGCAAGCATCGGGGAGGCATTCTACAACTGCCGGCGCGCGATTGCAAAGCGCCGAGACGACCCGTCCTTCACGCCTACGGCCGCAGGACGACGCGGAGGGCTTCTCCGGCCTCCATCAACTCGAACGCCTTGTGGACCTGCTCCAGGGGCAGCAGGTGCGTCACGATCCGCTCGGAGGGCACAAGGCCCGACGCGATGAGCCTCACCGCCGTCGCCT
>CAYWTX010000132.1:0-13186 GCA_964461295.1 uncultured Planctomycetaceae bacterium
CCGTGGTAGCCGTAGCGGCGAATGCCGTGCTTGTCCGCCCAGTCCAGCGGAGCCGCGTACAGCTGCCGCCGCCGCGGCATGGTGCGGTGGAAGCCCTGCTCGAACGCGGCCACCAGCGGCACGCCGCCGCCCAGCGTCGAGCGGAACATTCGCATGGCCGCGATGTACGGCGGATTGTGCACCGGCGCCACCGGCGTGAAGTATTCCATCCTCGCCAGCAGCGCGTCGTCCACGAAGACCACCGGCTCGACGTCGCCAGCGCAGACGGCCTTGAACGCCACGGCCCCGAGAGACCGCGGGCTCGTCAGCACGCCGCCGGCGGCCAGTGCGTCCAGCACCAGCGCGATCGCGGCGCCGTGGTCGGCGAAGTCGCGCGCGAGCGTCTGCTGCTCGCCGCCCGCCGGCCGCCACTTCAGCACGCCGCCGCGGTGGCCGATGCGGTCGGCCCCGCCGGAGGCCAGCTCGCGCTCCGCCTGAGCGTCGATGTCGAACAGGCGGAACTTGAAGCTGGTCGAACCGATATTGCTGACGAGGACCTTCATGGCTCGCTTCGCTCGCGATAGCCGGAAGCACGCTCGGCCTTAACCGGCTACCGGTTACTAGACGAACACGCCTTCCAGCGCGGCGTTGGGCGCAGGGATCACGTGCGAGAACAGCAACTCGCCCACCTTGCCCGCCGCCGCGGCGCCGGCCTCGACGGCCGCTCGAACCGAACCCACGTCGCCCATCACCAGCGTGGTGACGTAGCCGCCGCCGATCTCGATGCGCTTGATCAGCTCGACGTTGGCGGCCTTGCACATGGCGTCGGAGGCTTCCACCAGCCCCACGAAGCCCTTGGTCTCGATCATTCCCAATGCTCGCATGGCAGTTCTCCTGGTGCGCGGACCGCCGGCCCGCGCCAAAGTATCCCGTGTCGTTCCCGCGGGCGGCTACTTGCCGCCCTTCTTCGCGGCCGGCGCCTTCGGCAGCGCCTGCTCCAGTTCGTCGTGGGGGCGAGGAATCACGTGTACGCTGATGACCTCTCCCAGCCGTGCCGCCGCGGCGGCCCCGGCATCGGTGGCGGCCTTCACCGCGGCCACGTCGCCGCGGATGAAACTCGTCACCATGCCCGATCCGACCTTGTCCCATCCGACCAGTTCGACCGTGGCGGCTTTGCACATCGCGTCGCTCGCCTCGATCAGCGGGACCAAGCCCCGCGTCTCGATCATGCCCAATGCCTGTAGTGCCATAGCAATCTCCTTGGTTTGTGTATGTTCTCAAGAAACAGCCGAGGACGACGACGAGGACGAGGACGACGACGAAGTCGTGCCCTCCGCGTCGGCTTCTCCGGCATTCCGTTGGTCTTCTCGGCCCCGGCCAGCCTTCGACTGCTGCCTTCCGTCGAAACGATCAATCAGCTTCGACGGCATTGCCACGATCCGCAGCAGCAGGTCTTTACCGTGCTGGACTCGCGGCATCGCGGAGCATCGCCTTGCGACCAGCGCATCCAGACACGCGGCGCATTCGGTGCCCGAACCGCGCGAGTCATCGAAGAACTTCGCCCGTATGGCCCGCTGGCGTTTGCCGTTGCCCTCGGCGATGTTCAGCAAAATGGACAGGCTCGCGCGGTCCATGTGGTCGCTTATCTCCCGCGCGCGCCGGTTGCCCTGCAATTCATCAATCAGGTCCGCGACCCAGGCGACAAACTGGAGCGACAACTGGTAGACATCCAGTTTCTCGTGGTCGAACCGCGCCATCGTTTCGGGCGCGACGTCCTGTTGATACGCTGCCGTCATCTTGTCCTCTTCGTCCTCGGCCGTTTCTTCTCTCGGTCCCGGTCGTTTCCCCTCTTCTTCCCGGTCCCGGTCGTCCTCGTCCTCGGCCTCGGCCTCGGTCGTTTCCCTCCCCTTACGCCGTCAGTTCCACACTCCCCGCATTCACCAGATTGCACGCGTTCCCTTCGTCCGTGTCCACGTGCACTTCCAGCAGCACGTTGGGGCTCACCCGGCACAACACGCGCTCGAACGTCGTCGCGCAATCGCCCTCCACCCTCAGCCGCACGTACTGCCCGTCCTTGAAGCCGTACACTTCCCCGTCGGCCGGGCTCATGTGCACGTGCCGCTCGGCCCGGATCACGCCTTCGGTGAGCTGCACGATGCCCTTGGGACCCATCACGACGCAGCCGGGCGTGCCCTGGGTCTGGCCCGAGGGACGCACCGGGGCGTTCACGCCCAGCGCGATGGCATCGGTGTTCGCCAATTCCACCTGCGTGCTCTTACGCACCGGCCCCAGAATCCGCACGTTGTCGATCACCCGCCGACGCGGGCCGATGAGCGTCACGGTCTGCTCGGCCGCGAACTCGCCCGGCTGGTACAGCCAGCGGTACACGGTGAGCTGCGAGCCGGGGCCGAACAGCGTCTCCAGGTCCTGCTGCGAGATGTGCAGGTGCCGGGCCGAAATGTTCACCACCAGGTTGGGCGTGTAGACGTACTGGTTGTCCGCCGGCCAGGCCGGCAGACCCGCCGCCAGGCGTTCCCGCACCACTTGGCGGACCACTCGCTCCAACTGCTCCCGCGGCATGGGGATTGTCAAGGCGCTCATGTCAGACCTCCGGCCTGCATCGGTGCCGGCTCGGCAGTACGCGGGCATTCTTGCCCGCCATCTCGCGGCCAAGAATGGCCGCGTTACTCAACCTCCGGCCGGCATCGGTGCCGGCTCGGCAGCGTAGGGGGCATAGACGACCTTCACCGACTCGCCGAGACGAGCGAGCAGTTCGCGCGTCCGCTCGTCGGCGCCTTCGTCGGTAACGATAGCGTCCACGTCCTGGGTTCCGCAAATCCTCTTGAGGTCGGAGTGTCCGAACTTCGTGTGATCCACGGCCAGGATCACCTCGTCGGCGGAGTCCATCATCCGCTGCTCGACCTCGACCATGTCCTGGTTGACGTTGAAGACGCCCTTGTCGGTGATGCCCGAGCAGCTCATCACCAGGCTGTTGGCGCCCAGTTCGCGAAGCTGCTCGACAGCCGCCGTGCCCACGGCCACGCGCGTGCCGGAGGATATCCGCCCGCCGATGAGGGTGATCTCGGTCTCGGCACGCTGGGCGAGCAGCCAGGCGATCTGCACGGAGTTGGTGACCACGAACCGCAGGGCCGGACCCATGATGCGGGCAACTTCGAAGCACGTCGTGCCGCCGTCGAGAATCACTGCCCGGTCCCCCGGCAACATCTCCGCCACGGCGCGGGCGATGGCCATCTTCTCGCGGATGTTGGCCGTCTCGCGCTCGGCGTAGGCGAGGCTGTGCTGATAGGACGCCGGCGCGATGTGAACGGTCCCGCGCGTGCGGGTGATCCTGCCCTGCTCGGCCAACTCGTCAAGATCGCGACGCAACGTGCTCTCGGACACGCCGTACTTCCGGCAAAGCTCGACCATGGACAAGGCCAAGCCGTTGGCCAAGTCCTCCAGCATCATCCGCTGCCGACGGCCTATTTCGTCCTTCGTGGCCATGCTCGGTCTGCTCCAACTTGACTACATGTTCATTAATAGCGGCAACTACGAAGGCTGTCAATCATAATTTCGGAGAAATTATGACAGAAGATGAGTACGAAATGGCGAGAAAGTGCAGGCACGTGGCGAGAAAACGACCCCTCTGGCGAAGCAGTAGCTCGACTCCTTCATCCACGGCATGTTGCAGCCGGTGCCACCGATGGAGTCGTGCCCCGCCTCCATCACGGTCTCAGCTCAACTTCTGCCCTTCCTGACGCCTCCCTCAGAAGTCGCCGGAAGGCGTCCTTCTTGACCAGGTTGCGCGATGTCAACGGAGCCGTGCCGTGTCGGCACGGTTGCCCCCGGATCAGTGACCGGTTCCATCGCGTCGGCGGACGTAGGCGGTCCCTCATTCGCGCCCGACCGTGCCGGCACGGCACGGCTCTGTTACGCGATGGTTCGGGCCGGCACAACGTCCGGCGCACCGCAAAGACGCCTGCCGACGGGGTCGAGCGATGGACGCCGTGATCGGTCTGGCCGCTTCGATTCCCGCGTTGGTGTAACCGACGCGGCATCGGTTAGAGGCGAAATCGCCCCGGGCGGCGCTGCCCCAGCGCCAGAGGCGGGGCACGGCCCGCAGGTCGGCTCCCCGCACCCGCTTCGTCCGAGGAATGGGCATGGCTGTGCCGGTCCAGCGGCTCCTCGCCCGCAAGTCCCGAACAGCTACCTGTGCATGCCGTCAGGTGCGGACGCGGCGTCGACGGGCCCCACCAGGACGGCAAAGAACCCGTCCTTCCCGACGGGCGCAGCCTGGAGCGCGTCCTTCACGTACAAGCCGGCCGTCGCCTCGCTGCCCGCGTAGACGACCATGACCTTGTCGTCCACGCGCCGCACGTCGAGGCAGTGGGCGAAGCCCGCCGTGCCCTGCATCCGCGTGCAGACCAGACGCCGCCTGAAGTCGGCGCTCATGCCCAGAAGGAACGGCCCGCCCGGCGGCTCGTCCTTCGCGCAGGGGTCGGGATCGATGGGCAGGTTGGGGTTGGCCCAGCCGGCGAGGAACGGCCGGCCGTCTTCGTCGGCGGCGAGGTCGCCCGACTTCATGCGGACGTTCCCGCCGCGGCCCTGGGGGCTGCGGCTGGTGAACTGCTGGGCGAAGTCGAGCGTTCCCGTGGCGGGGTCGTACCGCCCGAAGACGGTGCGGTGCGCGGCGCCGCCGGCGTACAGCAGGTGGTAGACGTCCCCGCCGATGACCTTCGCCTTGGCCATGATGTCGGTGGGGCTGTAGCGGAAAATGTGATTGCCGCCGGCTACCTCGAAGGCCGCGTAGAGCTTGCCGTCGCGTCCGATGGTGCAGCGGTAGCCGCGCGAATCGGCCATGTTGTTCTCCGGGCGGTTGATGAACCGCTCGGACTTGGCGTCGGTGTCCCAATCGTAGTCGGACCACTTCTGCTTACCGTCGTAGCCGAAGCCCTTGAGATAGGAGATCTGCACCGGCTCGACCCTCTTGCCTTCGAAGGCGCGGGCGTTGCGCATGCCCAGGGCGATCAGCGTGCGGCTGGCGGCGTCCACGCACACGTCGCTGAACCTGCGAGCGCTGTTGGCCGCCGCCAGCACCGCGCCGTCGGCGCCGAGGAGCACCGCCTTGCCCTCCACCAGCGCCGCGACGTGGCCGTCGGCCCCGGCGGCCAGGCGGTCGCAGGCGCCCTCGGTGCGGCGGGTCCAGACCACCCTGTCGGCCTGCGGCGAGAGCTTGACCGCGCCGGCCGCGGCGGCGGCGAGGTAGATGGCGTCCTTGCGGTCCAGCGACAGGTCGGCCAGTGCGGGCGCCACGCGGTGCAGCGCCAGCACCCGCCGCCCGTCCTTGCTGATGCGCAGCACGGCGCCCAGATCCTCGCCCTTGCCGAACTTCCGCTCGATCTTCAGGGCCTTGCCGAAGTCGGGCGCCAGGTTGGCGGCAAGCACGATAGTGCCGTCAGCCTGGATGGCGCAGCCGACCACGGCGTCGCCGTCGCCCGTGCCGCCCAGGAACGACGCGGCGGCGAACCGGTAGGCGCTGCCCTGGGGCGCCGCCTTGGGCTTGGGCGCGGGCGCGGCCGACACGGCCAACGGCAGCGCCGCCCACAGCATCAGGAACATACGCATGGCAATCTCCCTTCCGGCAGAGGCGTCCTTTGGGTCTTCCGGCCGACTGAACGACGGCTTCAGCCATGGCATACAGACGCCGCGCCGCGGCGCGGCACGCACGTCGGCGCCGCCGGGCGATCGCGCCCGGCCGCTCACGGCAGCCGCCTGTCCACCACCTGCTCGTTCTCGCCAGGGACCTGCCGCAGGCTTCGCGGTTCCGCGAACCTGACGGCTGCATCCACGTCCAGGACCTCTTTCAGACGCCGGACGATTCGCGTGCGCAGCGCCCCCAGCGCCCGCGGCTCGTCCATCGAGGGCATCGCGTCGGACACTTCCACGCGCACCTCCAGCGTGTCGGCGCCCTCCTTGTGGTCCAGGACGACCTGGAATCGCAGGCTTGGTCCCCCGACCTCGGCCAGGACCGTCTGCACCTGCGATGGAAAGAAGCTCGCCCCCCCGAACACGATCATGTCGTCAACCCGCCCCCGGACGCGGGCGATGCGGGCCCGCGTCCGCCCGCACGCGCAGGGGTCCAGGCTCACGCTCGTGATGTCGCCCGTGCGATAGCGGATGAGCGGGAAACCCTCCTTCGTGATCGTCGTCAGCACCAGCTCGCCCTCGTGGCCTGGCGGCACGGCCCGCAGGCTGGCCGGGTCGATCACCTCGGCCAGGAAGTGGTCCTCGTTGACGTGCAGCCCCTGCCGCAGGTGGCACTCGCCGGCCGCCCCGGCCCCGACCACGTCGGTCAGCCCGTAGGTGTCGCTGAGTCGGATGTGCAGCCGCCCCTCAAGCTGCTGGCGGGCGGCATCGCTGAACCGCTCGCCGCCCAGCAGCCCCAGGCGCAGGTGAAGTTGTTCAGGATGCAGGTGCGCCGAGTCCAGGGCGTCGGCCAGGCTGGCGGCGTGGCTGGGCGTGGTGACAAGGGCCGTCGTCTTGAAGTCCCGCATGACCACGAGCTGCTTGGCGGCGCTGGCGCTGGTGCCGGCGGGGATGACGGAGGCCCCGATCTGCTCGGCCCCCTGCTGGAAGCCGAAGCCGCCGTAGTAGAGGTTGTAGTCCAGGGCAATCTGCACCACGTCGTGTTCGGTGATGCCGCACGCCGCCAGCAGCCTGGCGGCGCATCCGGTCCAGTGGCGCAGGTCGTTCCGCGTGTAGCCGACGACGATCGGCCCGCCGCCGGGACCCGGCAGCGAGTGGATCCGCACGATGTCCCGCAGCGGCACGGCGAACATCCCGTAGGGGCAGCTTCGCTGGAGGTCGGCCTGCGTGGTGAAAGGCAGGTCCGCCAGCGCGCCCAGCTCGCCGATCCGCTCGAGGTTGACGCAGTGCTCGTCGAAGCTCGTGCGGTAGAACGCCACGTTGCGGTAGACGCGGTTGAGCGTGGACTGGAGCCGCTCGAACTGGAGCTGCTCCAGTTCCTCGCGCGGCATCGATTCACACCCGGGGCTGTACAGGTTCGGTTGCGTTGCCATTGTCGTCCTCGTCGATCCGGCGGTATTCCTTGCCCAGGTAGGCCCGCTGCACCTCGGGATTGGCCGACAGCTCGGCCGAGCTGCCCTCCAGCACGATCTGCCCGGTTTCCAGCACGTATCCCCGGTCCGCCACGGCCAGGGCCGCACGGGCGTTCTGCTCGACCAGGAGCACGGTCATGCCCCCGCGCCGCAGCGCCGACAGCGTGGCGTAGATGTCGCGGACCACCAGCGGCGCCACGCCGAGCGACGGCTCGTCCAGCATGAGCAGCCTGGGACGCGACATGAGCGCCCGCCCGATGGCCAGCATCTGCTGCTGCCCGCCGGACAGCGTGCCCGCCAACTGCCTGTGGCGCTCCTTGAGGATGGGAAACAGCGCGCAGGCCTCCTCAAGCAGCCCAGCCAGTTCCGCTCGCCCCCCGCGCCGGCAGTACGCCCCCAGAAGAAGGTTCTCGCGGACCGTCAGCGTCGGAAAGACGTGCCGGCCCTCCGGAACCAGGCAGCAGCCGCGCGCGACGATCTTCTCCGCCGCGACGCCGCCGATCTCCCGCTTGTCGAAGAACACCTTTCCCGCCCGCGGGCGCAGCACGCCGGCGATCGTCTTGAGCAGCGTGGTCTTGCCCGCGCCGTTGGCGCCGATGATCGTCACCACCTCCCCCGGAGAGACGTGCAGCGAAATGCCCTTGAGCACCCGCAGCGCCCCGTAGCCGGCCTGGAGATTGAGCGCCCTAAGCATTCTCGTCTCCCAGGTAGACGCGAATGACGTTGGGGTCGCGCTGGATGGCCCGCGGCGGGCCCTCGGCGATCTTCCGCCCCTGGTCCAGCGCGACCACCTCGTCGGAAATGTCCATCACGAGCGACATGTCGTGCTCCACCACCAGGCACGTCACGCCGCGGCTGCGAATCCGCAGGATCAGCCGCGACAGGGCCTGCGTCTCGTAGATGTTCAGCCCGGCCGCCGGCTCGTCCAGCATCAGCAGCTTCGGTTCCGTCGCCAGCGCCCGCGCGAGTTCCACCAGCCTCTGCCGGCCGAAGGGCAGGCTCCCGGCGGGCTCCTCGGCCAGGGCCTCCAGGTCCAGCTCGGCCAGAATCGCCCGCGCCTCGGCCGCGATCCGCCGCTCCTCCCGCCAGGTCCACGGCATGTGGAGCATCCCGGCGACGAAGCCGCTCCGCGTGCGACAGTGGCGGGCAACCATGACGTTCTCCAGGACGGTCATGTGCCCGAACAGGCGGGTGGCCTGGAAGGTTCGCGCGATGCCGAGGGCGGCCACCACGTGCGGTTTGTGCCGGGTGATGGGCCTGCCGGCCAGGAGCACCTCGCCCGCGTCCGGATCGAGGGAGCCGGCGATGAGGTTGAACAGCGTGGTCTTGCCCGCGCCGTTGGGGCCGATCACCGCCTTGATGACGCCCCGCGGCACATGGAAGCTCACGTCCTTGACGGCCTGAAGGCCGCCAAAGCAGCGGCTGAGCCCCCTGGTTTCCAGCAGCGACTCAGCCATGGCTGGGCCCTCGCCACAGGCGCCGGATCGCCGCCAGGGACGGCAGTCGCAGCAGCCCCTGGGGCGCCAAGAGCATGACGCCGATCAGGATCGCGCCGAAGACGGCGTCGTCGTATGTCCCGAACACCCCCCGAAGCGACAAGAAGTTCAGAATGGCTCCCATCACCATCGCGCCCCACAGGTTGGCCATGCCCCCCAGCGCCACGATCGCCAGGTATCGCACGGACTTCATCACCGTGACCTCGGATGGGCCGATGCTGCCGTTGTAGTGCGTCAGCAGCGCTCCGCCGGCCGCGGCCACCACGGCGCTGATCACGAACGTCGCCAGCTTGCAGCGGTACGTGTTGACTCCCAGCGAGCCGGCCGCCTCCTCGTTCTCGTGAATCGACCGCAAGGCCCGCCCGATCCGTGAATGCACCAGGTTGGCGATGAGCACCATGGCCAGCAGCACCGCCGCCCAGGCGATGTAGTAGTTCTGCACGCGGAACGCCGCCCGCCCGTTGACCTGAAGATCGCCGATGAGCCGCAGCGGCGGGACGTTCGAGATGCCGTCGGCCTGCCCCAGCAGCGGCACGCCCAGCACGACGCGATAGATGATCAGCCCGAAGCCCAGCGTCGCCATCGCCATGTAGTGGCCCTTCAGCCGCAGCACGGGCAGCCCGATGAGGACGGCCACGACCGCCGCCAGCACCATCGAGACCGCCAGCGACGCCGGAGGCGAGAACGACGCGAGGGTTTGCCCGTAGAGGTCCTGGCGCTCGACCACCAGCCCGGCGCCGGCAAGCCACTCCATCGCCGCGCCGCCCCGCCAGGCGGCGAGGTCGCACGTGGTCATCACGGCCGAGGTGTAGCCCCCCACGGCGAAGAATCCCGCCTGCCCCAGCGAGACCTGCCCGGCGTAGCCCATCAGCAGGCACAGCGAGATGACCACCAGCGCGTAGTAGGCCGACATCGTCAACTGGGTCATGTAGTAGGTCGAGTCGGTCGCCGACAGGGCCAGTTGCAGCCCCACCACCGCGGCCGCGGCTGCCAGCACGGGCAAGTATCGCCGGGCGCGGGTCATGCGGCCCCCATCCGGGCGGCCTGGCGCCGGGCGAACAGGCCGCTCGGACGCAGCACCAGCGCCAGCAGCAGCACGACGATGGAGACGGCTTCCTTGTAGGCCACCGGAAACTGGCTGGCGGTGAATGCCTCCAGCAGGCCCAGCAGCAGCCCGGCCGCCACCGCGGCCATGCTGTTGCCCAGTCCACCCAGGATCGCCACGGTGAAGCCTTTGATCGCCAACGGCGCCCCCATGTCGTACTGCGTCTGCGTGATAGGCGAGACGACGCACCCGGCCAGCGCCCCGATGCCCGCCGACAGCATGAACGACAGCGTCACCATCCACCGGTCGGGGATGCCGCACAGCCGGGCGGCCATGCGGTCATCGGAGCACGCCCGCATCGCCCAGCCCGCCCGCGTCAGTCGGAAGAACGCCGTCAGGCCCGCCACGATCACGGCGGCCGTGCCCAGCACCCACAGCACCTGCGGCGAGATGTGCGCCCCCAGGACGCTCACCGTCGAGACGCCCGTGCCGGTGAAGTACGGCAGCGACCGCACCTTCTCGTCCCACACGTGCAGCATCGCCTCGCGGATGAGGATGGAGATGCCGATGGTGATCACGATCAGCCGGAGCACCGACGCGTCCCGCACGGGACGGATCACCACCAGTTCGATCAGTCCGCCCAGCAGCGTCGTGATCGCCACCGCCAGCAGGATCGCCACCGGCAGCGGCACCAGCGCCGACAGGCTGATGGCTGCCATCGCCCCGACGACCAGGAACTCGCCCTGGGCGAAGTTGATGACGCCCGTGGCGTTGTAGATGATGTTGAAGCCGATCGCCACGACAGCGTAGATGCTGCCGACGGTGATGCCCGATAGCGCGTACTGGATGGCCTGCGTGAAGTCCATTCGACCAGGGCCCGGTCAGTCCTTGTAGATCGCGAACTTGCCGTCCTTCACCGTCAGCATCTCGAAGGCGTCCATCTTCAGCCCGTTGTGGTCCCGCGGCGAGAAGCTGAAGACCCCGGCCGTGCCGACGATGCCCTGCAAGCTCTCGATCGCCTCGCGGACCTGCTCGCGGTCGGTCGTGCCCGCCTTCCGGATCGCCTCCGTCAAAATCAGGATCGCGTCGTAGGCGTGCCCGCCGAACGTGCTGGCGTCCTCCTTGTAGCGGGCCTCGTAGTCGCGCTTGTAGGCCGTCAGCAGCGCCTTCTGCGCGTGGCCGTCCGGCAGGATCTCGGCGACCAGCAGCCGGCCGCAGGGGAACACCGTCCCGTTGGTTGCCTCGCCGCCGGCCTGCACGTACTTGATGTTGCCGAATCCGTGGCTCTGGAACAGCGGCACGTTCAGCCCCACCTGCCTCATGTTCCTGGCCACGAGGCTCTGGGCCGGAACGATGGACCAGTTGACCACTGCCTTCACGTCCTGGCCCTTGAGCTTGGTCAGCACGTCGGTCAGGTCGGTCGCCTGCTTGTCGTACGCCTCGGAGATGGCGACCGTGACGCCGTACTCGCCGGCGAGCTTCTCCAACTGGGCCTTGCCGGCCATGCCGAAGCCGTCGTTGCTCGCCACGACCCCGATCCGGGCGATGCCCTTGCCCTTCATGAGCTGGTAGATGCGCCGGGCGGCGTCGCTGTCCTTCTGCGGACTCTTGAAGACGTAGCTGGCGACCGGGTTGACGATGTCCTCGGCGGCCGCGCACGAGATCAGGATCGTCTTGCCCTCCTGGCAGAGGGTTTTGATCGCCATCGTCTCCCCGCTGGTCGACGGGCCCACGATCGCCACCACCTTGTGCTCGTCGATCAACTGCTTGGCCAGAGAGATGGCGTTCTCCGGCTTGCCGCCGGAATCCCTGATGAGGATCTCAATCTTCCGCCCGCCGATGCCGCCGGCGGCGTTGAGCTTGTCGACGAGCATCTCGGCCGTACGCTGCTCCGGCGCGCCCAGGAACGCGGCCGGGCCCGTCACCGAGAAGATGGCGCCGATCTTGATCGGCCCGTCCCCCCCCTTCTGCGCGGGCCGAGGGGGCGATTTCTCCCCGCAGCCCGACACGACCCAGGCGAGTCCCGCCGCCAGCACGCATGCAACCGCGATGATCCGAGTGTTCATGTGCCTTGTCCTTTCTTCTGTGGTGGAGCGGCTACTTCTTGTGGATGGCGAACTTCCCGTCCTTGACGGTCAGCATCTCGAATGCGTCGATGCCAAGGCCGCTGTGGTCGGTGGGCGAGAAGGTGAAGATGCCGTCGGTGCCGACGAGGCCCTTGATGCCTTCGATCGCGTCGCGAACCTTCTGCCGGTCGGTGCTCTTGGCCGTCCTGATCGCCTCCGCCAGGATCAGCAGCGCGTCGTACGGGTGCCCGCCGAAGGTGCTCACGTCCTCCTTGAAGCGGCTCTCGTACTCCGTCTTGTACGCCATCAGCACCTTCTTCTGCGGGTGGTCATCGCCAAGCGACTCGGCCACCAGCAACCGTCCGCACGGGAACAGTGTGCCGTTGGCGGCCTCGCCGGCGGCCTGAACGTACTTGATGTTGCCGAAGCCCATGCTCTGGTAGAGCGGCACGTTCAGCCCCACCTGCTTCATGCTCCTGGCCACCAGGCTCTGGGCGGGCACGATCGACCAGTTGACGACGGCCTTGACGTCCCGGCCTTTGAGCTTGGTCAGCACGTCGGTGAGGTCGGTCGCCTGCTTGTCATAGGCCTCCGAAATCGCCACCGTGACGCCGTGCTCGCCGGCGAGTTTCTCCAGTTGGGCCTTGCCGGCCATGCCGTAGCCGTCGTTGCTGGCGATCACGCCGATCGTGCTGATGGCCTGGTCCTTCATCGTCCTGTAGATCAGCCGCACCGCGTCGCTGTCCTTCTGCGGCACCTTGAAGACGTAACTGGCAATGGGGTTGACGATGGTCTCGGCGGCCGCGCACGAGATCAGGATCGTCTTGCCCTCCTGGCAGATCGCCTTGATCGCCATCGTCTCGCCGCTGGTGGACGGGCCGATGACGGCCAGCACCTTCTCCTCGTCGATCAACTGCTTGGCCAGCGACACGGCCTTCTCCGGGCTGCCGCCGGAGTCCTTGACGATGAGATCGATCTTGCGCCCATCGATGCCGCCGGCGGCGTTCATCCTGTCCACGAGCATCCGGGCGGTCTTCTCTTCGGGGGCCCCCAGGAACGAAGCCGGGCCGGTCACCGAGAAGATGGCCCCGATCTTCACCGGCAACTGGCCCCGCGGCGAAGTCGAACTACCCTTGTCGCACCCGGCCCAGGCCAGGGCGGCCACCAGCGCCAACGCCGTACACGCCGTCACACGAGTCGCCATTGTGTTCTCCTTTTCAGCCGCTAGAGGTTCCGAATCATGTCCTCGGGGAGAATCCGGATGTGATGTCTGGCCAGCGCCCGCACCGCCAGAACCGCATCGTCGGTCTTGAAGACCACGATGGCATTGTCGCCCGTCTTCCCGAAGAAGGTGTACATGTATTCCACGTTCACGTCCTCGACGTCCAGGGCCTCCGCCACCCGGTGAAGCCCGCCGGGACGGTCGTCCATCTCCACCGCAAGCACGTCGCTTTCCTGGGCGGCCAGGCCGTGCGCCTTCAG
>CAYWTX010000133.1:0-1532 GCA_964461295.1 uncultured Planctomycetaceae bacterium
GCTGCCGGCGACTATCGGCCACCGAGCAGTTGGACTATGAGCTCATCGATGAAGTCGGCCTGCCATCCCGCATGTCGAAGTCGCGCAACTATGGACGCCGCGCAGGACTTTCCCCTCCCGCCGCCGAAATATAGGCAAAAAGGAGGAACCGCCATGTGGATCCAAGTACCGAAGCAGGACCGCCCGCCCCGCCCGATGCGTGTATCTGTGCCGACCGTGAGGGTGCCACGACCGCAGCAGCCCCAGAAGCCCATAAAGCCGCCCGACACGCCGGGCTATGTCTGGCGGTGGCAAAAGTAGCGTCGCCCGCCTTTCATTTCTGAGTAAAAGACCGTCCAACCTCTTGCAGGGACGCCCCGCGTATTCCAATCGCTTGGAAAACTATGACCTCCGCCGCCCATCTCGGCGGCAGCCAAATGCCCCTGTTACGCCCAATCGTCCCGCCAACGAATCCATCCCACTCCATTCGTAAGGGGCTCCGCATTAATGGCTTGCACGCCTTTTCGGCTTGACTTTCGAGTGACCCCGTGTTAACATCGACGCGACAGTGGAGCCAGGGAGGGAATGATGAGCAAGGGTACAGAAAAGAGCGGGGCGGCGAAGACAGCCAAGCCCATGACCGGAAGGCGCTACGCCAAGCAAGGCGGCAACGTCTGCCCCTTCTGCCGCAGCCGCAATGTGAAAGTCAGCGGCGCCATCATGCCAGACGACCGGGACGGCGCCACGCTGGATGTGGACTGCTCGGACTGCAACCGATCATGGCGGAATGTGTACCGGCTCGTGGGCTACGACGCGTACGAGGGGAACGAGGGGAACGAGCCGACGGAAGCGGAACCAGACGAGGAGGACTGATATGCCATACAGGACGATTCAGGTGAAGGCGCCGCTCTTCATGCGGCACGGGAACACCAAGGTCTACCACATCTTCAAGAACGACGATGCCGACGGCGTCTTGAGGCAGCACTCCTTCACGTTCGACCCCGTCGAGGGCGGGGACGACATGAACGACGGGATCGTGAACTTCGACGTGCGGGATCTGACGACCTTCGACAAGTCGGCGCCCGACGACGAAAAGAGCATCAGGAAGGCGATCAGGGCGGCGCTGGACAAGGGCGAGATCGGGCCGGCGAAGAAGACAGGAGAGGAGGAAGCATGAGCAAGGTGAAGTTCGGGTTGACGGCGGAAGTCGTCAGGAAGGTGTTCGAGGACAAGCGGCCGAGGTCGATGACGCAACTGGCGCACGAGCTGGGCTACAAAGGCAGCGTGGGCGGCTCGCTGGCGAGGACGTTCCGGGCGCTGATCCCTGACGTCGACGCGCTGCTGGCGAAGGCCGCGGATGCGGCCAAGGGCGGTGCCGATGGCAAGGCCAAGGTGGCGAAGGCCAAGGTCGGCAAGGCGTCCAAGGGCAAGGCGAAGCCCACCGCAAAGGTTGGTGGCAAGTGGCCCCACGACGAGCGGTCGCTGTTCCGCCCGTGCAGTAGTTACGACACATGCTTCAGCATCCTGGCCGCCCACCCGCAGGGGATGCCGAA
>CAYWTX010000134.1:0-1995 GCA_964461295.1 uncultured Planctomycetaceae bacterium
TCGTTTCATTCAGGCTCCCGTGGTCTTTGGCTTCGTTATACTCCGGTTTTTCGGGTCCGTCAATGCCGTCGCCGTCGCGTTCTCCGCCGTCGGGATTTTAAAAATCGGGCGTTTTGTGATAGAATGAAATTTCGGGGTGTAGCGCAGCCTGGCTAGCGCGTTCCGTTCGGGTCGGAAAGGTCGGAGGTTCAAATCCTCTCACCCCGATTTCGTCATGCAGACTGTACACTTGCTTCGGTCTTGATTTTGTACTATAATATGGTTTCGATAAAACGTGTGACAGTCAATGGATAACATCAATATTTTCATCATCATCGTTTATTTCCTGGTGCTGACGATTCTTGCCGGTTTCGGCGCCCACCGCTACTACATGGTGTATCTCTACCTGAAGAACCGGAAAAACGCCCCCAAGCCCCAGGGGGAATTCCGCGAGCTTCCGTTCGTCACCATTCAACTGCCCATGTACAACGAGATGTACGTGGCCGAGCGGCTGATCGACGCCGTGATCAAGATGGATTATCCGAGCGACCGGATGGAAATCCAGGTTCTCGACGATTCGACCGACGAAACCTCGAGTATCGCCTCCCGACGGGTCGATTTCCACCGTGAAAAGGGGATCGATATTTCGTATCTCCACCGGGAAAACCGGAAAGGGTTCAAGGCCGGGGCGCTGGAAGCGGGGATGCGGGTGGCCAAGGGGGAGCTCATCGCCATCTTCGACGCCGATTTCATCCCATACAAGCATTTTCTCAAAAACACCGTTCAGTTTTTCACCGATCCGAAGATCGGCATGGTGCAGATGCGCTGGAGCCACCTGAACCGGAATTTTTCCCTGATGACGAATCTGCAGTCCATCTTCCTCGACGGTCATTTCGTGATCGAACACACGGCCCGGAACCGTTCCGGGCGCTTCTTCAATTTCAACGGTACGGCGGGCATCTGGAGAAAAACCGCGATCGCCGACGGCGGAGGCTGGGAGCATGACACCCTGACCGAAGACCTCGACCTGAGTTATCGGGCCCAGATGAAGGGGTGGAAATTCATCTCTCTGCCCGAGTTCTCCGTTCCGGCCGAACTGCCCGTCGACATCATGGCGTTCAAGAACCAGCAGCACCGCTGGGCCAAAGGGTCGATTCAGACCGCCAAGAAACTGCTGCCCAAGATCTTCCGGTCTTCCCTTTCCTGGAAAGTCAAGGCCGAGTCCGTTTTTCACCTGGCGGCCAACTTCGCCTACCTGCTGATGATCCCGCTGTCGATTTCGATCCTGCCGGTCGTGAACCTCCGGCGGGACCTGAACTGGAACCAGCTGATCATCATCGATGTTCCTTTGTTCCTGCTGGCCACCGCTTCGGTCTCCGCTTTTTACATCGTCTCCCAGAGGGAGCTGTATTCCAACTGGACTTCGACCTTCAAGTACCTTCCTCTGCTGATGGGCCTGGGCATCGGCCTGTCGGTGAACAATTCGTTCGCCGTTCTCGAGGCTCTGGCCAACAAGGAATCGGAATTCGTCCGGACCCCGAAATTCGGGATCGAGGGCAAAAAAGACAACTGGATCAACAAGAAATACAAGGGAGACAAGAGCGTCCTCATCCCGGTCATCGAATTGATTCTCGGATTTTACTTCACCATCACCGTGATCATCTCGATCATCGAGGGCATCTGGTTGACCCTCCCTTTCCTGGTTCTGTTCCAGTACGGGTACCTGTATATTTCCTTCCTTTCGTTTTCCACAATTTATAAAAACAGGCTGTTGATCAAGAGAGCCCCGGTGGGCGTGATCCACTGATTCCGCCAAGGGAATCCCCCGGAAGAATGAAGAGAGCGGTTTGGTTCTCGTCGAGAAAGAGGCGCCCTCGCTTTTCATGAAATTCAATTCCTATTTCGTCCGGATGACCCATTCCGAACAGGGATTTTCGGGAAATTTGCGGATCGCGCAGGAAATCGTTCCCGCCCAGTTCCGAAAAATCGGCCCCGATCTTTTTATCGTTTTTTTTC
>CAYWTX010000135.1:0-18762 GCA_964461295.1 uncultured Planctomycetaceae bacterium
CCGTCACGAAATAACTTGTTCACGTTTCCCAGGTGGCACAGGTCTCCGACCTGTGCTGCACAGCTTGGAAAGCTGTGCCACCAAGACTGGCTTGCTCAGGTTATTTCGTGACGGACCCAAAGACCGGAGCTCCAATCCCCCCAATGGGTGTCCCCTTACTGTAGAGACTGTAGCATCTATTGTTGCGTTCTATTCAGCCCAACGGGCTGACGGAATGCAGCCCAGGGCAACGCCCTGGGTGCCGGAAACCCCAAAGGACAAGCCCTGTAAGGGCGGCAGAAGTGCGTGCAGAAGTTCTCTCGCCCTTACAGGGCTCGGGCTTGAGAGGTAACGAATACCCAGGGCGTTGCCCTGGGCTGTCATATGTCAGCCTTTCAGGCTGAGGAACACGCATCACCCCCGGCTCGGACCGCAATAATGATGCTACAGTCTCTTACTGTAGGCGAATTCCGCTTCCGCCATGCCGTAGAGGCGGGGGGCAAGCGCAAGTTGGCGTGTCGGCCGCGAAAGGCCGCGGAAACTCCGGTGACAGATGCGACGCATCATTACGTGCCCTCGGCGACCTTCGCCCCAGCGCAAGCAGGTTGCCGTTCTCCGTGCCGGCGACGGAACCCACGGCGCTTCCCTAGTTTCCCCTATTCCTCATTTTCTGCCGCGTCAAACAAGCCGTTGGGTGACGGGCGGACGGGCGGCTTGCGGGACGCGTCGGGCACAACGGGTAGTTCGTCGGCCTTGAAGCACGGACCCTTGACCACGGCAGACAGCAGTTTGGCCTGTTCGGGATACTGCACAATCGTCGCTTCCAGGACCCAAAGCAGTTCCAGGAATTCCGTTGTGAATTCGCTCGGCCAGCGGTCGGGGTTGATTTCGTCCAGGGGGGAGGACTTCTTGCCCTTGGGCTTCTTCATGCGATAGCCCAACCACGATTGAACAACCTTCAGGCCGGATACTTCAAAGGCGTACACTTCCGGGGCGACGGGAGCAAACTGGCCGTCCCCGACATGCAGCGTCTGGTTCGGCGCATCGTACTCGTGCTTCTCCGGGTATCCGGCCTCGTCGCCCGGCACGGGCTTGACGCAACGGGCCGCGCGCTTGGGCACCTGCCCGACATGCTTTCCCTTGGGCACGAATCGCCGGCCGTAGGTGTGAAGCCACAGCAGCTTCTTCCCGGTGTTGCGGATTTGGGCGAACAAGGTCGCGTTCTTGGTCAACGGCACGCGAAGCTCGCGCGTGCCCAGTTGCTTAGCGAAACGCTCCGTAAAGGCCGGCTGCGCCAACACGCCGTAGACGTACGCCAGGAAGTCTTCCGGCGTCACGGCCCGGCCGTAGGCTTTGGCGAGCATGTCCAGCAGGCCCGGCAGGATGTTGGCTTCCTTCCCCTGGGCGTCACGGTACAGGGGGATGGCGGCCTTTGCCCCGTATGACCCTCGGAAATGGTCAAGATCAGGCAATTCGGCACAGGCTGTCAGCGCCGGGCCGGTTCCCAAAGATTGTGAGAAAAGACTTGTAAGATAAACTTGCCGGTCGCCCTGGGCGACCCACAGATCGGGGCGCGGGCGCGACATAACTCGGCCGTCGGCGATGATGCACTGGCGGTCGAAAGACCTGTACGCATACCGGACAACTGGCGGAATCGGGGTGCCCTTGGGCAGTTGGGCTATGGGCGTGGAATCCGCTTTGGATGTCAGTTGGAGTCGATATGTGCCGTCAACCTCGCGGTCGCCCGAACCACGGAAAGCCTCTGACCTATCTTTGGCAGACAGCAGGGCGCGCCAACGCGCTCTTAGCGTTTCTTCGTTTGGCGCGATAGGCCACGTTCGCTTCAATTGAACCCCCGAATGTTGCCAAGGCAATAGGCCGGTCAACAGCGGCCAGGCAAAGAAAGCCCCAGCGCCGGCGGGGCGGAAGGGCGCGTGCCATTCATCGGGGCAGTCTTGCCAGGTCAAGGAAGCGAAGTTCTTGATGGTGTCGAGGGCCTTCAGTTTCTCGTCACGCTTGCCGTCAACGATGGCGGCGTAGCGCACCTTCGCGGGCGAGTTTTTCTTGGCCTTGCCGTAGCGCACTGCAACGGCGATTGCCACGGGCGTTTGAATGGCGAAGACGTTCTCGTTCTGGCGCGTCCCTCGGCCTTCCCCGCCCAAGTCCAGAATCCAGATTTCATCGCACAACCGGCGCATGTGTTCGCGCATGCCGCAGAAGGCGTCACCGTCCAAGTAGCTCGATGCACTGATGAAGCTCACCACGCCCGGCCCGGCAGCCGTCTTGTGCTCAAAGACCTTCCACAACGCCCAGCGCCAGAAGTAGACGTACAGGTTGTACAGGTTTTTGACGTGAACGCCGTGGCCTGCCGCACAGGCGGGGTCCAGGAAATCTTTGAAGATCGCGGCCGTACACTTACCGTCGTCGCCCCATCGCACCCAATGGCCGGTAGCGGCCTTGTTGGTTTCGCTGGCGGCCTCGTGGCGATCATACGGCGGGTTGCCCAGGCAGACAATCACGGGCACGGCGGCCTTGACCTTCAGGGCCTTGGCGTGTTGCTCGGCAATGGGCTTGAGGTAGAACCGCAGCACCGGGGGCGGGGTGTTGGGGCCTTCCAGCGTGTCGGTTAAGTAAACGTGGGTTCCATTGGTTGGCAGTTTCGCGCCCCAGTCCACAAGGGCGCGAGTCACACGAAGTTCTGACACGGCGAACGGCCCGGCCATTTTTTCAAACCCGTAGATATTGCCGCCCAGGGCGGTGGCCTTTCCCGGCACGGCGCCCTTGCCCTGTTCGGCGTGCACCTTGGCCAAGGCGTGGTCAATGACCGCCAGAAGGTAGGTTCCCGTGCCCGCGGCCGGGTCCAGCGTGATCACGCCGGGGTCGGCGAAGCCCAACGGTTTCCCGAGCTTCCTTGTCAGTAGATCGTCGATCAAGCGGACCTGCGCGAACACTACTTCAACGGGCGTGTAGTACGCCCCCGCGTCCTTGCGCAGCTTGGGGTCGTAGGCGGCCAGGAAGTCTTCATAAAAGAACAACCAGGGGTCTTCCCGTGCGGACATCGGCAGGGAGTCTTGGTAACGGAAGAGCCAGGCGTCTTTGGGACTTGCCATTGCCGCGGGCGTCACCCGGCCGATAACGCGAATCAGCAGATTCAGCGACGCGGCGATTTCCGCTTGGGCGTGCGGGTCGGTTAGCACCTGAAGGGCGCGGGAAAGTAAACTGTGCTCAACGGCCAGGGATCTGTCGGCGCTCGCCAGGTTCAGCGGGTCAGCGCCTTCGCTTCGGGCCAGCAGCAGCGCGAACGTCACGGTCTGCGCGTAGGCATCGGCGAATTGCTCGTCGCCGGCGTCGGGGAAAAGAAGTTCCCGCCAGTCCTTGGCAAGTTCAGCCAGCGGCGATTGCGGGTCTTTCAGGGCGTCGGTCACGTCGTCGCGCAACATCCGGCACAGCGGGGCGAGCATGGCGGCAAAAGCCTTCAGGTCAACGTTGTTGCCCTTGGTCTTGGTGGGAATGATCGGTTGCCACTGCAAGAAGTCCGTCAGCAATCCCACCACGGCATGGGCATCCTTGGCGTCGACGGCGCATCGGCCATCGGTCGCCACGTCGCCGGTCAGCCGGACAACGGGGCGGACAGCCTTTCCGTTGCGATACAGCCCCCAGTCGTTCCCGTCACAGTAGATCAGGTTCGGTATGGCCTGGAAGCGTTTCCATTGGGCGGCGTTGTGCCCGACGAAGCGGTTGGGGTTCGCGCCGACGCCCGGGGCTTTCAATTCGACGTACCCGGCCAACAGGTCCGTCGCGTGAACGGCGAAGTCGGGCTTTCCCATGCGGCCCGGCAGCGCGACCTCGCCCGCACAGACTACTCTCAGCGCGAGGGCTTGGCCGACTTCCTGCATGAACACGTCAAACGGCCCGCGCAATTGGTCTTCCGGCTCGCCTGGGGTCAATGCGTTCGTCTTAGCCTTCACTGTGTCGGCAAACTTCCTCAAGGCGGCCAGTATCGCTTCGTCATCGGGCATGGACGGAAGATTACTGCGGTTCATGCCCGCCGTCAATTGGAGGCCCCGGCCAAGGTTGCTTTGAAGGCGAAACCGAAACAGCCGCTCTTCCTCCGCGATCAGAGCATCGCGGGGCGGCGGGGCCTGCAACCGAAGAACGAACCGCAAAGGCCGCAAAGACAGGTCACCCGTAGATCGCGTATCCTCTGCGTTCTTCGCGTCTCCCGCAGGGACCCTTGGTCAGCGATGAAAAGACGGGCATCTTTTATCTCTGTTGGGCCGAGAACGTCGTCGTCCAAAGCGTGAACTACAGTGTCACTTCGCGCCAAATGCGATTGCGGTGGATTGCGTGCATTCGCCCGCGAAACCGATAGAATGCGCGAAGTTCACTGGCGGGCGTGGGAGATCAACATGGATCGTGCAATCGTCGCTATCGGCAGCCTGGTTCTGGCGTCGGGGCTTTCGGCGGCGGCCGACGAGGCCCGGCATCCCTTTATGCTCTGGACGGCGCAGGAGGCCGCTGCGCTGCGCAAGAAGATCGAGATCGAGCCCTGGGCGAAGGCGGCCTACGCTCGCGGGGCGGACAACCTGCTCCGCTTCGGCGTGATGGGGGACAAGGCCGCCGGCGAGGAAGAGAAGAAGCTGCTGCTGGCTGATCTGGGGGCGTCCGAGCCTGCCGGGGCCGGCGACGCGTACAAGACCGCCAGCGCTCGCAACGCCTTCCGCTACGACGTGGTGCAGGACCTGTTGACGCCCGGCGAGCGGGCGAAGGTGAAGGCGGCGTTCGTCCAGGCCATCCAGTGGCGAGCGGCCGATGTGGCGAAGGCAAGGTGGACGCGGTCCAACTGGCTGCCGAATCTGGCATACGTGGGGTACATGCGGCTTCACCTGGCCGCGGCGGCCACGGGCGACCGCGACTTCATCCGCACGCTTTGGAGCGCGCCCAACGGGCTGAAGTGGTACCTGGACGAGTACCTGTCGGACGGGGGCTTCTACAACGAGGAGTTCGGCAAGAGCATGTGGATGTACGAGCCGATGGCGCAGTGGTGCTGGGCGATGGACCGCCTGGGCATGGGCGACATCGGCTGGGACTACAAGGGCCGGCAGGGGGCCTCGTTCCGCGGCAGCATCGAAAGCCTGATCCGCCTGACGTATCCGCGCGTAGACCTGGATCGGCCGTTCTTCCACTTCGCGCGGCTGTCGATCGGCGACGCTCGGGGCGGCGGGGCGGGGCTGTCCGGCGGGCCGGTGGCGATCTTCCAGCACCGCCTCGTGGCCGGCGACGTGCCCAGGGAGATGCTGTCCCAGAAGGGCTTCGGCGGCTACATCGGCTACGCCAACGCGCTGGAGCACCTGCACGCGAAGTGGCCGGACGCGGGGTACGGCTACTTCCTGGTGCAGCATCGCGGCGACGGCAACGCGTACGACATGCCCTTGCGGTTCGGCGTGGCGCCCATCGCCCCGTCCGCCAAGCCCCCGCCCGCGCCGTCGGGCGTGTACCCCGGGCGCGGGCTGGTCATGCTCCGCGCCGAGGAAAGCCCCGCGTACTGGGAGTCGCCCGCGCCGGCCGTCAGCATGCGCCTGGCCACGCCGTACGCCCATCACGTGCAGGATTGCCTGGCCTTGACGGGCTTCTACGCGTTCAACCGCCCGCTGTACGTGAACCACTCGCACCCCACGGGCTACACGGGCACCGACCCGGGGTACTCCAACAGCATTCGCAGCCACAGCGCGGTCATCGTGGACGGCATGGAGCCGGCGTGCCTGACGGTCCCGCTGGCGACGCGGCAGGGCCTGGGCCCGCTGGTGAAGTTCGCGGCCGCGCGCGGCAAGGGCGTCTACCCCGGCGTCGACCAGACCCGCGCGCTGATGCTTACACGCGAGTACCTGCTGGACGTGTCGTGCCTGGTCAGCCCGCGCCCGCGCGACTACCTCTGGCAGGTGCACACCTTCGGCCAGGCCTGCCCCGACAACCCCGCCGCATGGGCCGAGTCGGCCGACCTGCGGGCGTCGCTGGGCGACCTCGGGCGCGAGCGGTCCTGCGCGACCGGCGACACGTGGACGGTGACGGCCGTGCAGACCAGCGGCACGCAGAACGAGAAGTTCTGCCCGTTCGGGCCGCGATGGTTCACCGACCGCGTCGGCGTGCGGGTGACGATGCTGGGGGAGCCGGGCACGCGAGCGTATACCGCCTGGGCGCCGGTGGTGCCCAGCATCCCCGGCGACTGGCGCGGGCGCAACCGCTTCGCCTACGGCGAGGACGAACCCGCCGGCGTTGCCGTCGTGGCCACGCGCCGGGCGGCCGCGACGATCTTCGCGGCCGTGCACGAACCCTTCCAGACGACCCGCCGCCTCCGCGCCGTACGCCGCGTCGCGCAGGACGCCGGCGGCATCGTGGTCGCCGTCCACGGCGAGGCGTTCACCGACTACCTCATGCTCCGGTTCGGCGACGATGTCGGCAAACCCGTCACCATGGGCTCGGGCGACGAGACGTTCACCTTTGCCGACTACGGATACGTGCGGATGGCGAACGGCCGGGCCGAGACCGCCGGCGACGTGAAGGTCGCCCGTCTGCCTTCGCCCGCGGCGGCGCCCGCGGCGGCCGGGCCGATCGCGGCCCGGTTCCAGCCGCCCTCGGCCCTGTGCCTGCCGACCGGCGGCAAAGGCGCGCGGACCCTCAAGCTGCGCAACAGCGGCTCGCGGCCTATTAGCGCCGAGATCCCCGTCACGGCGTCCAAGGGCCTGGCCGTGTCGCCCGCCGCGATCTCGCTGAGGGACTTGCCCGCCGGCGCCGAACTGGACATCGCGATCGCCGTCGATGCCGCCAAGTCCGCCGCCAACGTCCTGCATCGCGTCGGCGTCGGCGGCTCGCTCGCCGACGGCCTCGAGGTCCAGCACGCGGCCTTGACCGTCGCCAACGGCGTGGCGACCGACGGACGGACGCAGGTGGGCGACGAGTTCCGCCAGACCGTGTACTCGCCGCGGTACGTCGCCACGTACTGGTTCATGGAATCCGCGGGCGCCACGGAGTTGCTCGACCCGGCCGGGTATCGCCGCCACGACGCCGGCGGCCACAGCTACCCCAGCCTGGGCGTCCGAACCGCCGACGCTCAAGGCCGGGCGCGCTGGGAAGTGTCCAAGGCCGGCAAGTACCCGTACTTCATTCCGATCCTGATCGCCCCGGACCCGGCCCAGCCGCGGCAGTTCTACGAGCACGGCCAGCACGTGCACGGCTTCAGCGGCGGGCTGGCCCACTGGTTCACCGAAGACTGGATCGTGGTCCGCAGCCGCAAAGCCAAGGACGACGAGATGATCGCCCTGGAATGGTCGCCCCGCGGCGGGTACCGCAGCGGCCTGGCCGACTGCATCCCCGGGCGCGACGGCGCCCTGGCCGCGGCGAAGATGCCCGGCGCCGCGTTCGTGATCGACGACCAGGGCGGCAAGCACTCGCTGCTGCCCAAGCCGCCGCCCGCACTGGCCGCCGGCGGCGTCGGCGCGGTCTTCCTCCGCCCCGACGGATACGAACACGGCTCGGCCATGTTCTACCCCAAGGGCGCCAAGTGGCTGGACGGGCGCGTGGCGCAGCCGGGGAACACGCCGATGGCGTTCACGTTCTGCACGGACGCGGAGTTCCCAGCCCTGCTGAAGAAGTGGCGGGACGCCCCGCACACGGGCGAGGCCGCACCCGCCGACGTGGAACGTAACCGCGGCGCCTTTGGCCCCACGGTCGCGCAGCCGGAGTAGCGGCCGTAGCGTTGCGTGTCACTCGATCACCAGAAGGCCCTTGACTGCGGGATTATTCCGGCATATACTGTAACAAAGTGGTACAAATGCCGATGAGGGTTCATGGCGGATCAGAAGGATAGTCCAGGTCAGGATGAACAGATATCGAGGCCCCGCTTTCAGGTTCGGCCCACGAAGCAGGCTCGACGGGACTGCAAAGACCTCTTCCGGTCCGTGCGAGAGACGCTCTGGGTGATCTCACAACTGAAGTTGCTGATGCACTGGCCGCTCGATGAGAGACAGCAGCAGCAGCTTGGTTCGGACTTGGACTTCACAAAGGTCCACGACAGAGGCGAGGCATTCTTCGAGTTGCGCCTGGACGATGCACGATTGCATCAGAAGAACCTGCGCGTGTTCTTCTGGGTTGACGACGGCCACAGAACCATCTGGGTCATCCACGGGTACTGGAAGAAAACGAACCGACTTGACGAGGCCGTGAAGACACGAGTGGCCAGGCGGATCAAGGCCCTCAAGAGCGGCATTTCGGACGGGAGAGTCCCATGAGCATTATGGCAAAGGTTTCGGAGTGGAAGCGATGCGAAGACCGGCGCCATGACGTACTCAGTGCCCTTGCCGCCATCACGCGCCTTGCCCCCAATGAGGTTGAGGACTTGATCACCTACCTCAAGGCCCTCAACGAAGCCTCCACCGCCAGCGACCAGGAGGAACAGGAGTATCTGGTCAACGCCATCCTCGAAGTCTTCGGGCTCGACACCGAGGAGCACGCAGCCGAGATCCAGGACTGGGACAGAGAAGTGCGTTCCTCCGCGGCCGGGCAGGCGGCGGCCAAAGAACTTCACGCGGAGACGGAGCGATTCTTCAGTGCCTACCACCGGCTCAAAGCCCGCAGTGGTCTGACGACGATTCGCAAGATTGCCGAGGCGGCCAGCATCAGCCCCACCACCGTTCAAGCCATCGAGAAACAGCGAGTCAAACCGCAGTGCAAGACCGTCCAAGCCCTGGCGAAGGCGTTTGGCGTTGATCCGGTGGCGCTGAATGACGGAACGGCATAGCGGCGCAGCCGGGAAACACGCCGATGGCGTTCACGTTCTGCACGGACGCGGAGTTCCCAGCCCTGCTGAAGAAGTGGCGGGACGCCCCGCACACGGGCGAGGCCGCACCCGCCGACGTGGAACGCAACCGCGGCGCCTTTGGCCCCACGGTCGCCCAGCTGGAGTAGTCATCGTTTCTTCCCCGGCTCCCGTTGCGCCGCTGCCGCCCTCCCGCAAACCCCGCCATCGCCCTCTTGGCGCGATCGACTCCGGTCGGCCGACGGGGAAGAATCCCAAACGTCGGCCGGGCGGTGTCTTGACCCGCCCCGAGGGCGTTTGCGGATAAACCCCGTCGGCCGACCGGAGTCGACCGCGCCCGGCCGGGCGCCGTGGGCTGCGAAGTCCCAACGGGACGCAGCAATCACGTCCCGGCCCCGCCATTGCCCCCGCGTCGCTGGGAACACCCGAGTACGCTCGGTAGTTATTGGCAAACGCAGATCCAGGGGGACCGGGACCCGCCCTGCCGGAGTTTTCGGATAGCTCCCGTGTGTACTATGGTGTTCTTCCCGCCGGGACGCTCCCGGTACGCCCCCTATCGCATCGACGGCTGCGCCAAAGCGCTCGCCTACGCGCCCTTTTCGAGAAGAACCCGCCCAAGGGGTATCCGGACACCCCTTGGCCGGTACTCCCGCCCAAAGCGTCCCTGGGGGACGCTTTGCCGCCGCCCGAACCCGCTCCGGATGGTTTCGCAAGAAATTCCCGTGTCGCCAATGGCCCTCGAATGGTCCAGAGGGTCGTACACGTCCCTTTTTCGGCGGTCCCCCGCCCGGACGGGTCAAGACCCATCCCGCTCCCCGTTCGCCTCCAAAACGGGTCGTGTACACACCTGTCGGCCGCGCCGCCGATGCGATACCGGCGCCAGGCGTAACTACCCCGGCTGGCCAACATAAAGTGGTATAGATTGGATTCGGTATCCGTCCCCGAAACTCCCGGCCTGCCGCCGGCGTTGTCGGCCCCGGCGGTTATTCGTCGCGGCCTTGGGCGTTTTCCAGGACACGTCCGATCTTGGCGATCGTAGCCGTGTCGGGCGTGGTCTTGCCCTTTTCGATCCGGTTCAGCGTTTCCGGGCGAATCGCGGCGCGGCGGGCAAGTTCGGCTTGGGTCAATCCCGCCTGCCGGCGGGTCTTGATGATCTTCCTCGCCAGCGATGCGCGGGCATACTCCACGGCGGGATAGTTGCCCTGAGCGTCGGGCCTGGGCAGCGCCGGCCAGTCGCCTTCTTCGCCGGCATGCGCCGCCATCCGCTTGTAGTCCTTTTCCGGCATGATGGCCCATCGCTTGCCGGCCAGTTCCAGGATCTTTACGGTCATGGTCAAAGCCTCACTCACCCACCTTCGCCATGCCATGCATCCTATCGGCATATTGGCGTAGAAGTCAAGAAGCCGTTGGGGACGGGGTGCATGACCGTAACTGTAACTCCGCCTCCGGCTGTTTCCTCAGCCCAAAGGGCTGGCGGAGTATAGCCCAGGGCGAAGCCCTGGGAACTCGAACGAAGATAAGTCCAAGCCCTGTAGGGGCGGTGGAAATCGCCCATCGTCAGACCCTTCCTCCGCCCTTTCAGGGCTTATCCCACACAACCAAACGCATTCCCAGGGCGTTGCCCTGGGCTGTATTCCGCCAGCCCTTTGGGCTGAAGAGGCGGTGCAAGAATGGTCATGCACCCGGCCAGATGCCATGGTCATCGCGGCTGAGACCGGATATCATAGGATGGAATCAGGCCGGGCCGGCGGGCGTGGTCAGCCCGGAGGCAAATGAAACGGAGAGAATCATGACGAGCAACAGTGCCCTCATTCGCCTGGTGTTGGTTGGGATGCTTGGCGTGCTGGCGGCGCGGCCGGCGATGGGCGCGGACGACGCACCCGCCTCCGCCGCCGGGCCGCGTGCCGGCCTGGCTGTGCTTGCCGGGTGGAGCGAGAAGCGCCTGGCCGAACTGGCGGCGTCGCCCAACCTCGTCATTCACGTGCTGGACGCCGACGCGGCTAAGGTGGACGCCGCACGCGCCGCGATTGGCAAGGCCGGCATCGCCGGGCGCGCGTCGGCCGAGCAGTGGACCGAGGCGGCCCTGCCGTACCCCGACAATTACGTGAACCTGCTGACGGCCGAAGGCGGACTGGCCGTGAGCGAGGCGGAGGTCCGCCGCGTGCTGGCGCCGGGTGGGTCGGGCCGGGTCGGCAAAGGCGATTCGCTTCGCACGTTCACGAAGGACCGCCCCGCGGGGATGGACGATTGGACGCACCGCAAGCACGGCCCGGACGGCAACCCGGTCTCGCGCGACAGCCTGGCGGCGCGGCAGGTGCCCGACCGCCTGCGATGGGTCGCCGACGTGCTTGAGGTGTGGTCGCACGCGATGGTCACCGCGGGCGGGCGGGTGTTCGTGAACGTGAAGGACACGGTCCGGGCTCGCGACGCCTACAACGGCGTGCTGCTGTGGGAGGGCCGCCACGAGGGCTGGGGGACCGGCGCGGCGGGTACGGGCACGCGGTATCGCGTCGCGGCCACCGAGAGGCGATTGTACAACTTCGGCGGCGGGGGGATCATCGTCCTCGACGCCGCCACCGGCAGACGGCTGGAGGACTTCACCGAAGCGGGCCAGCCGCTGGACTTCATCGTGCCCGGCGCGCCGGCGGCGGAAGGACTGTTGGTTTGCCGCACGGCCGAGGGCGTGATCGCGCTGGACGCCTTGAGCGGCAAGGCGCAGTGGAGGTTCCCCGCCCCGCTTCACGCGAAGCTGACGGGCGCCAGGCTCAAGGGCGGTCCGATCGCCGCGCGAAACCAGCAGCTCTTCGCCGCCGGGGGGCGGGTGTACGTGGCGCTCAGCGACCCCAACGCCCGCATCGTGGGGCTGGACCTGCGTACCGGGCGGAAGGCGTGGCAGTGCCAGGACCCCCGCTTCGGCGAGGCGGTGAACCTGGCGATGCACGCCGACGGTGCCGACGGGACAGGCGTGCTTCTGGCGTTCAACGATGAAGCGTACTTCGGCGTGCCCGTAAACGGCCGTGGCGAGGTGTGGAGGCTGCCCCGCTACGGCCGCGGCGCCGGCCTGGTGGGCGCGGGCGTGATGCGCGGCGAAGGCGCCAAGAGCGACTTCCGCCTCGGCGGCCTGCTTGATGGTGTCAGCACGTTCGCGAGCTGCATTCACTCTTCCGGCCTGTTCTGGCTGCGCGAGGACCTGGCCACGGTGTTTGGCGACCGCAAACAGGCTGAGTCGGACCGTGCCGTCATCGGCTGGGCGGGGATCGATCCGCGAACGGGCGAGGTGAAGCGGCGGGTGGGCTACCCGGTGCGGCGCCCGTGGGGCGGCATCGAGCCGCTCAGCGGGCAGTACGTTTCGAATCTGCCCGGGCCGGTGAACCGGAACTGGTCGGGCCGCTGCTACGACGACATCGGCACGCGGGACTGCATCCTGGCCCAGACGATGGAGATCGTGCCTCTGGCGGGCGAGGGCGAGATCCAGCACATCCGGGGCATGCGCGGGCAGTGCGGCGTGGGGATGATCGTCGCCAACAACTCCGTCTACACGCCGCCCAACCAGTGCATCGGCTGCTACCCGATGATCCGCGGGGCGCTGGCATACGAAACGGACAAGGCCCCGCGCGCCGTCGTCGCCGACGACAAGCGTTTGGAGAAAGGCCCGGCGTACGGAGAAATGGGCAATAGGCAATTGGCAATTGGCAATGCGGACTGGCCCATGTACCGCCACGACACGCTGCGGACGAGTTGCACGCCGGCTGCGCTGGATCACAGGTCCCTGGCCATGAAGTGGCAGGCCGACGTCGGCGGACGCCCAACGCAGCCGGTCGTCGCCGAGGGGAAGCTGTTCGCCGCCTTGGTGAGCGAGGGCCGCGTGGTCGCCCTGGACGCCGCCGGCGGCAAGCGGCTGTGGGAGTTCGCGGCCGGGTCACGCATAGACAGCTCGCCGACGGTCGTCGGCGGGCTGTGCCTGTTCGGCTGCCACGACGGATTCGTGTACTGCCTGCGGGCCTCGGACGGCAAGCTGGCGTGGCGATTCAACGCCGCGCCCGAGAATCGCCGCATCATCTCCGGCGAGCAGGTCGAGTCGCCCTGGCCGGTCTTCGGCGCCGTGCTGGCGTACGAGGGCACGGTCTACGCGACGGCGGGGCATTACTCAGCCGTGGGCGGCGGGCTTCAGTTCTGGGGCCTGGACCCGGCCAAGGGAGCGGTGCGCTTCCACCAGGTGTTCCAGGGCGTCAAGGGCGAGAAGGCGATGATCCTGCCCACGCACTGGTACAAGCACGAGGACCACGCGCTGAACAACGTGCTGTGCGCCGACCGGGGGCGCATCCGCCTGTACGACCAGTGGGGCGGGTGGGAGTTCTCGCCCAAGGACGGTTCGATGCTCGCCCAGATCGGCGCCGTCCCCCAGCCCGGCTGGCCGCGCGGACGCATCTCGGGCGGCGAGCTGCGGCTGGAGGACCGCTGGGTGTGGGCCGGGTGGGATCGCGTCACCGTGAGCTACCTTCTGCGCGGCGAGAGCATCGGCTTCGACAGGACGCTGGAGATGGACCCGCGCACGCGTTTCAGCGGCGCCCGGTCGCGGTACATGTTCTTCCCCGACCGCGGCACGGAGGGCGTCTTCATGCAGACCCGGGGCTACGCCACGCGGATCGAGCCCGAGCCGTGGATGATCCCCACCGACCGCAAGATCTACGGCGATCACGAGGGCATCCTGAAGGACCCCAATCGCGCGGCCTTGAAGGCCAAGCTCTGGCCGGCCAGGCAACTGGACCTGTGCGCCGGCGCGGTGACGATCACGGGCAAGCAGACGCTGTGGGTCGCCGGCGCCACCGCGGCGGCCACGCAGCCGGCGGGCGCGGGCGCCGACGCCCCGGCCCGGCTTTGTGCCGTCTCCATGCGGACGGGAGAGGAACTGGCATCCTGGCCGCTGCCCGCCGCCCCGGCCTTTGAGGGCGTCTGCGTCGCCTCGGGCAGGCTCTTCATCGCCACAAAGGACGGACGAATGCTTTGTTTCGGACCCTAGCCGCCCCAGGGGAATGTATGCCCCGAAGCGGAGGAACCGTCCACCAGGTTGCAGGGAACCGCCGACAACGCTATCAACTACCAGCCATCGGCCATCGGCAACGGCAAGAGCCCTTGCGGCCAATCATCGCCCCCACCGGGGCCGTCGGGCTGCCAATGCGGTCGAACTGGCTGAAGGCCGATGGCTTTGCCCAGGAGCGCCGAGCATGAACCCATCCGCCGCTGTCAACCGCCGCGAGTTCCTTGCCCAGTCGGCAACACTTGCCGCCGCGGCCGCGATCGCTGCCGGGGCCGCGAACGAAGCGAGGGCCGGCACGACCACGGCGCCGGCCCGGGCCCCCGCCACGGCCACGGCCAGGGCGATCAAGACCGGCATCGTCTACCACGACACGTACGGGAAACATCTCGTCCCGCCCGGACATCCGGAAACGCCCAAGCGCCTCGACGTCATCATGAAGGCCCTCGCCGAGCCTGCCCTGGCGGGCAAGCTCCTTCGCGTCGAGCCGCGAGCCGCCAGCGACGACGAACTCCACGCCTGCCACACCAAGGAATACGTCAAGGCCGTGCGCGCCGACGTCGCCGACGGGTGGAGCACGCTGTCTGCCGGCGACACCGACATCTGCGCCGATTCGCTCGATGCGGCGCTGCTGGCCGCCGGGGGCGTCCTGGCCGCCGTCGACGCCGTCGTCGCCGGCAAGGTGAAGAACGCCTTCTGCGCCGTCCGCCCGCCCGGGCATCACGCCACGCCCCGATGCGGCATGGGCTTCTGCATCTTCAACAACGTGGCCGTCGCCGCCCGATACGCCCAGGCCCGCCACAAGCTCGCCCGCGTGCTGATCGTCGACTGGGACGTCCATCACGGCAACGGCACGCAGGACATCTTCGACGAAGACCCCACCGTCCTGCTGTTCTCCACGCACCAATGGCCGCTGTATCCCGGCACCGGGCGCGAGGAGGAAACCGGCAAAGGAAAGGCCAAGGGCACCAAGATCAACTGCCCGCTGCCGCGCGGCTCCGGACGCAAGGAAATCTTCGCCGCCTTCGGCGACAAACTCTTGCCGGCCGCCGAGAAGTTCAAGCCCGAACTGGTGCTGATCTCGGCCGGGTTCGACTCGCGCAAGAACGACACGCTGGGCGGCTTCACGCTGGGCGACGACGACTTCGCCGAACTGACGAAGATGATGCTGGACCTGGCCGGGCGCCACGCGGGCGGGCGGGTGGTGAGCACGCTGGAAGGAGGGTACGCCCTGGAGGGCCTGGCGTCGGCGGCGGCGCACGTGAAGGCGCTGACGGAAGGGTGAGTATGGCGCCCCGGGAATCAGGGGCGAATGTGGGTGTGAAGGGCGGCGCCTTTGGCAGGCACCGCTTTCGGTCCTTATCGGAAGTTCCTGCGAGCGGTATGATTCCTGCCGCAACGGGTTCCTTCACACCGGGGTGCAACCATGTGGGAATGTTCGCTCGTGGTGGCAACGTGTGTGTTGTGGGTGGCCGGCGCGCCTGCCCCCTCGGCCGCGCCGCCGCAGCGCCACGCCGTCATCGTCGGCATCAACGACTACGCCGGCCGCGCCATTCCCGCCCTCAAGTACGCCGGGGCCGACGCGATGGCCGTCTACGCCGCACTGGCCGATCCAAGACCAGCGTGCCCGGCGGGCTGGCGTCGTCTTTTGCCCCCGCAACCGGGCGAGGGCGCATCTCCGTTTGGTCAGCGTCGGTATCTGGCGTTTGGTGGGGGATAGCCAAGCGCATCTTGGGCGGGTATGATCGTCGCATGCCTGACGGCCAGAAGGACCGGCGAGCCGTCACTGTGCTTCGTCCAAGTACCGAGACATCGAGGAATGAAATAGTGGCAGAACCTCCGAAAACAGAAACCAAACACACCGAGCACTTTGAGTTCGACTTGGCGACGCCGTTCTTTCAGCAGATGCTCAAGTGCTTCATGTCATTGGGGTCCGTATCTCTCGACCGGATACAGCTCGAGCAATTGGAGTCGTCCCAGGGGGTGTACGGGGTCTATCGCGACGCGACGCTCGTGTACGTCGGTAAGGCGGAAGACACCCTGCATGACCGGTTGGAGGACCACCGATTCAAGATTGAGGGTCGCCAGAATATTTCCCCCGACGTGATGCGATTCAAGGCGGTCTACTTGGCGAAGACTTGGGTTCCACTCGCACCCGAACAGATGCTCATCAAGCACTTCCAAAAGATGCACTTGTGCGAGTGGAACGGGAATGGCTTCGGTCCGCACGATCCGGGCCGCAACCGAGAAAAAACCAACAAGCCTCCCGAAGGCTTCGATGCACAGTACCCCATCAAGATCGACTGGCCATGCAACTCGATCGCCGTCGGTCGATACGGGGCCAACGAACTCCTTCGGGCGATCAAAGCTTCGCTGCCATTTTGTTTTCGTTACGAAACCGACAACCCAAAGGGGGCATGGAAACGCGGGTCAACCAAGTACAACGACATACAGATTTGCGTTCCAAAGCCCGCAATGCCTGCGGCGAAGCTGGTCACGCTGATCGCCGGGGCGTTCGGCCCAACATGGCAGGCGACGCGTTTCCCCAGTCATATTATTCTTTACGAGGAACACGAACACTACAAGTACGGGAAGGCGTTGACCTGATACTCCGGTCTTCGCCGAGAACTCGGTTCAAATGGGAAATGCTTCCCGCTTGATCTCGGCCGCCAGCAGCACCCGCATCAGGCGTTTGCCCACGACCTGGCCCAAGAGAACCGGGACGGCGTTTCCAAGTTGACGCATGCATTCGGTCCATGAACCCTCCACTATCCAGTTGTCAGGGAAGGTTTGGAGCCGTGCGCACTCCCTGACCGAGAAGTATCGCACCGACCCGTCGGACAGGCGCACGGTGTTCTCGCCGCCTGGAACGCCGTGGTCGCCGGCCTTGAGGGTCTTCGCGGGTTCGTCCATACGACTGCCGTTGTGCCCGGCGTAGGTTTTGGCACCAGGATTGATGTAGTGATTCGGCACTTCGGTGGACGTTTCGCCGACTGTCAGTACCGGGAGATCCGAGATCGCGTCTCGCACTGTCCGCCAAGGTTTCAGCATCATCGGTTTCAGCAACGCTTCCAGTGATTCGATCCGTTTCCTCAGGTGCTCCGATACCGAAGGCCTGCGCTCCTTCGGGATGCCGTGGCGCTCCCAATATTCGCCCGACACCCACTTGTCGTGGAGCAGCGCGTCTTCCTCGTGCGTCGGTTCGGGGAACGAGAACTCCGCGTGCATGTCCGAGCGGATGCCGACGATGAACACGCGCTCTCGTCGTTGCGGAACGCCGTAATCGGCGGCATTGAGTAGTTTCGGCATGACCTTGTAGTGAAGGTCACTAAACTCGTTTGCCGTGTAGATGCTTTCCAGTCTGGCTTGGTGGTCTGTCCATTCCTCGTCGCCGCGGCGGGTGACCGTCGGGAACCGAAGCTGGTTCAAGATGTAATGGAAGTAGTTGCTGAAGCTCCGCCGGAGGAGCCCCTTGACGTTCTCGAAAATGAACGCCTTGGGGCGAATTTCCCGAACGGCGCGGATGGCCTCCGGGAACATGTTCCTGGCGTCTTCCTTGCCGCGATGCTTGCCGCCAAGCGAGAACGGTTGGCACGGGGGGCCGCCCAGTACGACCTCGATTCCACCGTGATGCCGTTTGAAACCATAGTCACGAACGTCGCACTGGACGACGCGCCAGTCTCTGGCCTGACGGATTCTGGCGTTCACATTTCGGCGGAGGGTGTCGCAGGAGTAACCGTCCCAATCAAGCACGACCTCGTGCTCGAACCCAGCCTTAGCCGAACCGAGCGCAAGGCCACCGGCTCCCGCGAACAGTTCGATGGACTTCATGACGGACTCCTTTCTGCGACCGCAGGCAGACCCGCGCATCCGGCGCGCCGAGGCGCTCGCCGGCCAAGCGCCCACGACAGTCTACCCGTTTGCGTTTCTTCCGCCAAGAGTCTATACCATGGAACCTGGATGGAGAAGTACGACGCCAAGACACGATCGATAATGATGGCGGCCGTGCGGTCGCGTGGCAACATCTCGACCGAAATCCGCATGGTCAAACTACTGCGCGCATCGAAGGTGAGCGGTTGGCGGCGGCACCTCCGGATGCCCGGGACGCCGGATTTCTGCTGGCCATCGGCTAAAGTGGCGCTGTTCGTGGATGGTTGTTTCTGGCATGGGTGTCCCCGGTGCCGACGAGCGCCGAAGAGTCGGCAAGGTTTCTGGGACCAGAAGCTTGCTGAGAACCGGAGGAGGGACAGAAGAATTGACTGCATCCTCCGAAAACGTGGTTGGCGCGTGATTCACATCTGGGAATGCCAGATCCGGGGGCCTCGCACGTTGAGCAGGCTGATGGTTGCGCTGTCAAGATCGATACCACCCAGAGGTCTGGGGAGAAAAAAGGGATAAGCTACTCTTCCCGCGGAACTTCGAGGCAGATACCGAATCCAATCTATACCACTTTACATTGATCGCCGGGGCTGCCGCCTGCGCCTGGCGCCGGCAAGTGCATTGGCGGCGCAGGCGACAGGTGCGTACACGACCCGTTTGGGAGGCGAACGGGCGACGGGATGGGCCTTGACCCGTCCGGGGCGAGGGGCCGAAGAAGGGACGCGTACGGCCTTCTGGAAGAACTTCTTCTTTCCCCTCACGGCCAGTCCAGTCTCGGGGTAAGTGAGGCTGCTTTTCCTTCGCGGTCAGAGCATCGCAGCGCGGCCGGGGGGATACTCGTTCGGGCAAGGACCGGCGGGCGGTCCGATGGCTGCAAATGGATCGAGGCTCGGGTGAAGGCCCGGAGGGCCGGTATCAGGATAGGGGTAGGAGGGACCGGTTTGCGTCCCGGCCCCTCCCCCCTCCGAACCGGACGGGCGGTTTTCCCGCATCCGGCTCTCCGGTCAGTGGTTTTACCCCGAAGGGGGTTGACGGGCCGCCTGATGGGCTGCGACGA
>CAYWTX010000136.1:0-1611 GCA_964461295.1 uncultured Planctomycetaceae bacterium
CAGATCGCCTTGACCCGCCGGCATCTGCCGCGTAGATACAGCCGCCAGTTGCCGCGCCTGACCGACGGTGCCTCGGCCGGTTTCCCCCGGGTCTACGACGTGGCTCTGGAGTTGATCTCTCACCAGGACGGTCGCATCGACAAAGACAACGCGACGGCGTTCGTCGCTGCCTATCAGACGTCCGATCCGCTGAACCTGGGAGAGCTGTGGGCTTTCCCGATCATGCTCCGGTTGGCGCTGCTCGAAAACGTTCGCCGCGTGGCGTCGCGGATCGCCCGTCGCCGTGAGGAACGGGACATAGCGATAACTTGGGCCGATCGCATGCTGGCCATTGCTGAGGGAGAGCCCAAGCAGCTCATCCATGTGCTTGCGGAGTTCGCCGATGTCGATGTGCCGCTGACCGCTCCGTTCGTGGAGGACTTCTACGCACGGCTTCAGGCCCAGGGCCCGGCTTTGGTGTTCGTCCAGGCTTGGCTGGAGCATCGGCTCACCGAGCAGGGCGTGAATGCGGCGCAGCTGTTGGAAGCCGCCAGTCGCATGGCGGCTGCCGATCAAATCTCGATAGCTAACAGCATCGGCAGCCTGCGCTTCATCTCCGCACTGGACTGGGGGAAGTTCGTCGAGGAGCAGAGCCTCGTCGAGCATCTCTTGCGACTCGATCCGGCGGGCGTCTACGGCCATCAGGACTTTCCCACGCGCGACCGCTACCGACACGCCGTACAGGCCGTGAACAGCGGCCGTGTGCACAGCGAGCTGGAGGTAGCGCGGGCGGCCGTCGCTTTCGCTCAGGCCGCCGCGCGCCAGTCCGGAACAGAAGATCGCACGGCGCATGTGGGTTACTACCTCATGGAAAAAGGCCGGCCTGCTCTGGAACGTGCCATGGACAGCAAGGTGCCGCTGATGGTCCGCGCGACGCGGGCAGCGCGGCCGTTTCGCCTGTTCTTGTATCTTGCGCCTATTCTGCTGCTGACCGCGGCGGCAGTCGCGTTTCTGCTCGTTTATGCGGCGGGGTTGGACCACGGCTTGGCACGGTCCATCTTCTTCGCCATCATCGGTATTGTTGCCGCTTCGGCGCTGACGGTTCCGGTGGTCAATACCCTGATCACCGTCACTGTGCCCCCGCGCATACTGCCCCGGTTGGATTTCTCCGAGGGCATCCCGGTCGAGCACCGGACGATGGTGGTCGTGCCCACGTTGTTGAGCCGCTCAGAGGACGTCTCGGATCTGCTGGAGGCTCTAGAGGTACGCTATCTCGGCAATCGGGACCCCAACCTGTTCTTCGCCCTGCTGACGGACTTCGGGGACGCACCCGAGCGCACCCAGCCGGACGACGACGAGTTGGTCGGCCTTGCGCGCGCCGGTATCGAGGCGCTCAACGACACGTATCGCGAGGACCGCCCTGGACTCTTCTATCTCTTTCACCGCCCCAGGGTTTGGAATCCGCGCGACCGAGTGTGGATGGGCTACGAACGCAAGCGTGGCAAGCTCGAGCAGTTCAACGCCCTGCTGCTGGAGGCGCGGTCGCGCGGGGTTCGGGCAGGAGAACCGCAGCCGGCCGAGGCCGCTGCGGCGGCCGACTCGGCGTTTTCCGACATCGTCGGTGAGCGATCC
>CAYWTX010000137.1:0-11371 GCA_964461295.1 uncultured Planctomycetaceae bacterium
GAGGCGTAATTCAAGTACATACTTCACATTATTTCTCATATTACATGACTACGTTTTGCAGGCGGCAACAACCCGCAATCGCTGCATTCAGAGATGGTTATCGCGAAAACAGCCCCAAAATCGAAGGGAACTTCGGGTTAGACTGTGAGCGGGATCGCTCCGCGGAGGTCGTGGGTTGCAGGATGATGGCGATGGTACGCAAGAGAGATGTTGACTGGCGCGGCAGGATTGTCCTGCTTGCCCTTCTGGCCGTGGCGTTTGCGGGCTGTGGCGGCAAGGAGACCCCGCCTCCGCGGAACGAGAAGACCAACGAGAAGACGACGCAACCGGCGACGGCGACGCAAGGGGGAGTCCCGGGGACTCAGGTCCCCGGGCTTCAGGCAACACAACCGGCGTCCGCTCCCACGACGCGTCCCGACGCGAACAGCGCCGCGGCGACCTCGCCGCAAGTCGCCACCGAGGGCAACTTCCGCGACAAGCTGGCGCCGGCGCTCGCCCTGGAGGGCGAAGCCGAGTTCGCGAAGGCCCTCATCGAGGCCCGCAAGCTGAAACCGACCGCGCAAGACCCGGAGGATCGCCGCCTGCTCGATGAGACCATCGCCCGCATTACCGAGGGGCGCAACCAGGCCTATGCCCTGGAGCAGGCGGCCGAGAGGATCGGCGACACCGACAAGGCGACGGCGGGCGAGGCGAGGAGGCGGCTGTTGCAGGCGGGCGACGTGGGGCGGGTCTTCCTGCGGCGTGCGTTGAAGAGGGGCAGCCCGGCGGTGGCGGCGGCGGCGTCGGAGGCTTTGGCGGAGTTGCGCGATCCGGCGGCGGCGGCGGGGCTGATCGCCCGGCTGGAGAAGGAGCCGCGTTCGGACCTGACGGCGTCGATCCTGCGCGACCTGCGCGACATGGGCGCGCGGTTGGAGAACGACTCGCTGCGGCGCTGTCTGAAGCTGATCCATGGCGACGCGAAGCTGAACTACAGCGAGTTGGTGGCCGTCCTCGCCCGCTACCTCGACGAGGGTTGTCTGGGCAGCCGCGAGAAGTTCAACGAGGCGGCGGGCGACGCGGCCGCGTGGGAGCGGGTGCGCGACTACGCGGAGCGGGTGATGGTCGGCGGCAGCGGCGAGGCGGTGGCGTATCTGTGCGATTTTGGGGGGCAGTTCGCCGGGCTGATGGCGGGGCTTCGCGGGCGCTGCTACGCGGACAGGGATTTCCACGCCCAGACTGCCACCCGCCTGGACGCGAAGTTGAGCTTCGGCGATCGGCAGATCAAGTTCCCCGACGGCCGTCAGGACGACCTGTCCGTGCGTTGGGAGGGGTACTTGCCGGTCGAGAAGGGCGGCGAGTACACGTTCAGCCTGCTCGCGGACGACTCGGGCGTGCTGTACGTGGACGGGCAGAAGGTGTGCGAGAGCCAGTCGAGTTGGGTCTCGGGCAAGGCAAGGCTGACGGTCGGGCTGCACCCCATGCATGTGGATTACGTGCAGGACCGCGACGGTTCGCAAGCTCAACTGATGTGGGAAGGACCGGGCATTGCCAAGACGCACGACCTGCCGCTGAGCAGCCCGCCCTGGGCGGAGTGCGTGAAGTCGGCGGCGGCGGCGGTGGAGAGGCTGGGATCATCCGAGGCGGGCACGGTGCGCGCGGCGCGGCGGGAGCTTTGGTCGGCCGGCGACGTCGGGCGGGTGTTCCTGCGTCGCGCGGCGGGCGGGGAGGCCGACGCGGCGGCGATCCGGGCGACGGGCGTGCTGGTGGATTGGGGCGATGCGCGGGCCCTGCCGGTGCTGCTGGGCGTGCTGGCGGACGGCAAGGCGGGCGAGGACCGCACGTGGGCGACAATGGGCGCGGCGGCTGAACTGGCGGCGAATCTGGAGCCGGCGCAACTTGCGGCGCTGTGGAAGCAGGCGCAGGCGGACGGCGAGGCGAGGATGGCGCCGGCGGCGGCGCTGCTGTGCGCGTATGCCGATCGCGCCTGCGGCGGCGACGCGAGGAAGCTCGACGATGCGGTCGGCCAGGCGGGCGCCGCCGAGAAGCTGAAGGCCTACGTCGCCAAGGCGCTGGCGTCGAAGGACTCGGGCGTTGTGGCGCGGGCGTGCGCGCTGGGCCAGCCGTTCGCGCCGCGGATGCCGGGCTTCCGCGGGCGATACTACGTGGGGCAGGAATGGGACATCCCGGCGGCGCAGAGGCACGACGCCGACGTGCACGTGGAGGATCGGAAGTTCCCGACGGGCGAGCGGCAGCACGACATGTCGGCCCGGTGGGACGCCGTGCTGAACGCGGACAAGGAGGGCGACTATACGTTCTTCCTGTCGGCCGCGACGAGGGCGCAGGTATTCATCGACGGCAAGTGCGTCGACGGCATTCAGGGCGGCGAGAAGGGGTCCGTGGCGAAATTGACGGCCGGGCCGCACCGCATCGCGGTGAAGCACCAGAACGCGGAAGCACGGAACAGCAGCAGTTCGGTGAACCTGGACTGGCAGCGCCCTGGGGGGCAGCGAGAGCGGCTGACGGGCGTCCACGTATCGGTGGCGCCGTGGCGGGAGCACCTGGAGGCGCTGTCCAGCGCGGTGCGGACGCTGGCGCTGAACAGCGAGGCGGGGGCGGGTCCGGGGCGGAGGACGTTGCAGGCCGCCGGCGAGGTGGGGCGCGTCTACCTCCGCAACGCCGTGCGGCAGGAGGGCGAGGCGGTGCTGGCCGGGGTCCTGCGGCTGCTGGTGGACCTGCACGACGCCGAAACGGCGGCGTTGCTGGTGGATCGGCTGAAGGCCGAGCCGAAGCTGGCGACGGCGCCTGTCGTCGCCGACGCGCTGACGGCGCTGGCGGACGCGATCCCGGCGGCGGAACTGCCGGGGCTATGGCGGGCGGTGAAGTCCGACGGGCAGGGGCAGATGATCGCGCAGGCATCCGCGCTGTGCACGCTGATGGAGACGCAGTGCGGGCGCAGCGAGGCGGAGTTCGAGCCTCTCGTCAAGGACGCCGCGGGCGGCGAGGGCTTGCGGGCGTACGTGGCGAAGTGCCTTGTTTCGCCCGACTCGGCCGTGGTCGCCCGGGCCTGCCAGTACGGCCAGCCCTTCGCGCCGACGATGAACGGCCTGCGGATGACGGTGTACGACGGCAGCGGGTTTGACGCGGCCGTGAGCGATTCACCCGCGGGCACGGTGTGCATCGAGGGCCGTCGCACGCCGCACCCGTCCCAGCGTCAGGAGAACATCTCCGCGCAGTGGAACGGGCTGATTCGCGTCGAAGCGGGCGGGAAGTGGACCTTCCGCCTGGGCGGCGACGATTCGGCCGATTTGTGGATCGACGGGCGGCGGGTGTTGTCGGCCGGGCCGCGGTGGGCGACGGCGACGGAGGAACTGGCGGCGGGCCTGCACGCGATCCGGGTGGACTGGTCGCAGACTCGGGATGACGGTTGGGTGGACCTGCGGGCGCAGGGTCCCGGCTGGAGCGGGATGGTTCGCGTGCCGCCGCGGATCTTGTTCGCGCCGCCCTGGCCGGGGATGCTGGAGGGCGTGGCGAAGGCGGTCAAGGACATGGTTGGCAAGCAGCCCAAGCCCTCCAGCCGCGCTGCGCTGCTCGATGCCGGCGACGTGGGGGCCGTCTATCTCCGCAACGTGCTGCGGCACGAGACGAACCTCTTGGCGCTGAAGTCGGCCGTTGAGTTGCTGGCGCTGCAACGCGACGAACAGGCCGCGGCGCTGATGGTGGCGCAGTTGCGCGGAACGGCGGATTCCCTCCTGGCCAGGGACATCCTGCGTGCGCTTCCCGATCTGGCGGGGTCGCTGAGCAGGGAGGATTGCCGGTATCTGTATCGCTACAACCTGCCGGCGGGCAAGCCGGGCGGCTCCGGCGCGGGCAGGGCCCGGCGTGCGGCCGGCGACGACTGGCGCGGCGCGCTGCTGTGCCGGCTGCTGGCGGCGCAGGCCGGCGGAGACGCCCGGAAGCTGGGCGAACTGGTCGGCGACGCCAGCGCGTACGAGGAGTTGCGGGCCGAGATCGAGGAGCGGCTGGCGTCCAGGGTCGATTCGCAGGTTGCCTGGGCGCTGGAGAACGGCGCGCTGTTGGCGCCGATGCGACCGGGGTGGCGCGGCAAGTGGTTCGAGGGGCGTACGTTCGGCAAAGCGCTGGGCGAAACGCGCGACGGGCAGGTTGCCTTCGGCAACCGGCAGCTTCCCGCGCCGGGCAACCGCCAGGACGACGTGTCCGCCTTCTGGAGCGGCTGGGTCAGGACCGACAAGCCCGGCAAGCACGCGTTCTGGCTCACGGCCGACGACGGCGCGCGTCTGTGGGTCGACGGGCGGCGCGCCCTGGACGCGTGGCGCGAGCAAGCCGGCGTGGAAGTGTCGGCCGAGGTGGAACTGGCCGCCGGGGCGCACTTCGTCGAGGTGGCGTGGTGGCAGGGCGAGGGACCCGATCAGGCGGTGGTGCAGTGGGCCGGGCCGGGGTTCGCCAGGCAGAATCTGGACCAGAACCGCGTTTCCACGAATGTGTGGGCCGGTGAGTTGAAGGCGTTCGAGGAGATCTTCAGGAAGTTGGCGGGCGGCGACGCCGACCGCAACTGGGCGCGTCTGCGGCTGAGCGAATGGGGCGAGGCCGGGCGCGTCCTGGTGCGCAACGCGTTGCACTACACGGCCATCGAGCCGCTGGCGGCGGGGGCGGCGGAGTACCTGGCGGCCGTCAAGGACCCCGCGGCGATCGAGTTGGCGGCCGGGCGGATGGCGAAGGCGACCAGGGCCGACCCGCGGCTGGTCAACGTGATGCTGGGCGCGCCGGACAAGATTCCCGCCGACCTGCCGGGCAAGCTGCTGCGGCTGATGGGCAGGGACATCAAGTTCGAGCAGCGCGAGCTGGTGAGGCTTTTCGCGGCCTTGTTCGAGAACGTGTACAAGCAGGACAGGGACAAGCTCAACACGGCGATGGGCAACCCGAAGGCGTACGAGAAACTGGCGCAGTACTGCGACGACCTGCGGAACTCGCCGGACGGGGGCATGAGGAGTTTCGGCAACCAGTTCGGCGGGCAGTTCGTTTTGCCGCCCAAGCCGCTCTCCCCGCCGCCCAAGCCGGTGGCGCCGCCGAAGAAGGGATAGGCTTCAGCGGCCCCGATGCGGCCGTCACGGTGGGCAGGCGGCAAATCGTCTTTGTTGGCCGGAATTTCCTGTCAGCCGCTGGCCGTTCCATGACGATAGCATGTACAGTCTGGAGGAGTGTGGGTTCCACGGCGCTCCGGGCGGGAGAAGCGGCATGACGAAGGTCTATACGAAGGTCGGCGACGACGGTTTCACCCTGCGCGGCGACGGGCAGAAGGTGCCGAAGTCTGACGCGCGGATCGAGGCCGGCGGGGCCGTCGATGAACTCAACGCCCACTTGGGCCTGTGCCTCTGCCAGGCCGGCGCCGACAAGGCCGGCGACGTGGCCGGGGCGCTGGAGGGCGTGCAGGATGAACTGATGACGTTCGGCTCGATGCTGGCCGGGGCGATCACCCCGAGCAACGGCCTGCGGACCCTCGACGAGACCGCTCTCCAGCGCCTGGAGCGACTGATCGACTCCGCCCAGGCCGGCCTGCCCGAACTTCGGCGCTTCCTGGTGCCATGGGGCAGCGAACTGGCCTGCCGCCTGCACGTCGCGCGCACGGTCTGCCGGCGCGCGGAACGCGCCGTGGTTGGCGCAACCCACGCAAACGGGCTGCCTCCGATCCTCATCCAGTACCTCAACCGTCTCAGCGACCTGCTGTTCATGCTCGTCCGCCGGGCGAACCAGCAGGCCGGCCTGGCCGAGGAACGCTGGCAGGCGTAGACGGGCGATGAGGGACGACGGCATCGAGTGCTGCCATCTTGCCCGCGCCCGAGAACGAACCGTCGCCTTCTCCAGGGCGATTCCCATGAAGTGGATACCCACTTTCCGGCGAAGGCCCCGTCCCGGCGCAAATCGCGGGCGCATCGCGTACCATGTCTATCGTGGAGCCGCTGACCGATCGGGTCGGCCTCGCACCCGGAGCAACCTATGGCATTGGCCCGAATCGCGGCACCGGCGGGTCTTCCGCGAAGGCGGCAGTGGGCCGTCGTCCTTGCCATGGTCGCCGCGGCAACAGGCGTCACCTGTTTCATCCTTGTCGGCCGGAACGTGGCCAACCAGCACACACAGCAGTTCGACGAGTCGGTGTTGCGGAGCCTGCGCCGTGCGGACAGCCCGGCCGTTCCCGTCGGCCCGGCGTGGGTGGCGCAGGCCGCTCGCGACATCACCGCCCTGGGCAGCCTGTCGGTGCTTTGCCTGGTCACGGCCGGAGCGGCGGGGCTGCTGGCCATGGCCGGGAGGCGTTCGGCCGTATGGTTTCTGATCGGCGCCGTCGTGAGCGGGGCGTTGTTGGCCGTGACGCTGAAGGCGTGCTTCGACCGTCCCCGGCCCTGGCTGGTTCCGCACCTGGACACGGTCACGTCGTCGAGTTTCCCGAGCGGGCACTCCATGTTGTCGGCTGTCGTGTACCTGACGGTTGGGGTGCTTGCGGCCCGCGCCGCCTCCTCGCGGCGGACGAAGGCCTACATGCTGCTGGTTGCGGGAGCCCTGACGCTTCTGGTCGGCGTCAGCCGGATGGTGCTGGGCGTTCACTACCCCACGGACGTGCTGGCGGGGTGGATCGGCGGGACCGTCTGGGCCCTGACTTGCTGGCTGGTCGCCAAACGCATACAGAGCGTCGCGGTTCCCCGGGGAACATCCGCGGAGCATGATCGCGGCGTGGGCGGCCTTGTTCGGAGCAGATGATGACGGAATGGCTCGGGCACAACGCGTGGTGGCTGATCGTGGCGTCGACAGCGATGCTGGGATGCGGTCTCGTGGCGAGTTTCGCGCTGGCCCTCCTGATGCCCGCCGACTACTTCATGCAGCCGCGTCGGCGAACGGACCTCGCCAGCCGGCACGCGGCCATTCGGATTCTTGCGCGAGTGGTAAGGAATCTCGCCGGCGCCGTGCTGTTTGTCGCCGGCGTCATCATGGCGGTGCCCGCGGTCCCCGGCCCCGGCCTGCTGTTCGTCGTCCTGGGCATATCGCTGATGGATGTTCCCGGCAAACGTGCCGCGGCGCGGTATGTCGTCAGCAAGCCGATGGTCCTGCGGCCCATCAACGCCCTCCGGGCAAGGTGGAACCGCCCGCCCCTGCAATTGCCGTAAGGTCGCCGATGAGAGCCTCTGGTTCGAGTGCCTCAAGTTGCCGCGCGTGGCGAAGGCGGCGCGGATGCACGCATCCCACGGGGCGGTTCGCCAGCACTGAGAGGAAGGACCGATCGCGTTCACGCACGCGTGACGGCCGTGTATACTGCTGCCTCCTTGCCGGGGGGGACGAGGACCGCGATGGCCGAGTTTCACACACAACCCAGCGCTCTGCCGTACCTGACGCGCGACCTGCCGGGAATCGGCGCGACGCTCCGCAGCCGCCTGGAGGACTTCCAGGTCGAGGAACTGCCGCTCTACCTGCCCGCCGGGACGGGCACGCACGTGTACTTCCGCGTGACCAAGGCGGGCATCCCCACGCCGGAGGCCGTCGCCCGCATCGCCCGCTACATGGGCGTTCGGGCGCACGACATCGGCGTGGCCGGGCTGAAGGACGCCCGTGCCGTCACCAGCCAGATGATGAGCCTGGAGCATGTCGATGAGAATCGCCTCGCCGCGTTCCGCGACGGGCAGATGAGTGTCGAGATCGTCGGCCGGCACAACAACAAACTCCGCCCCGGGCACTTGCGGGCCAACCGCTTCATGCTGATCGTTCGCGGCGTCGGGCGTGAGCAGCTTCCCGCGGCCGAGGCGGCCCTCGACGTGCTGATGCGGCGCGGCGTGCCGAACTACTTCGGCCCGCAGCGGTTCGGCGCCCGCGACGACACCGCCGCCATGGGCGCCGCCATGGTCAAGGGCGACCTGGAGGAGTTCGCGAAGGTGCTGCTCGGGCGCCCGCAGGCCGGCGACCCGCCCGACTGCAAGGCGGCGCGCGACGCGTTCGACGCCGGCGCGTACGCGCGGGCGCTGGGCCTCTGGCCGCGATACTACGCCAACGAGCGACGGGCGCTGGCGGAGTTCAAGAAGCGCCAGCGCGGCCAGGCCGCGCTCCGCGCCGTCGACAAGGGGATGAAACGCCTGTACGTGTCGGCCTTCCAGAGCGCGGTGTTCAACGACGTCCTGGCCGCGAGGATCGATGCGTTCGACCGCGTGATGGCGGGCGACCTGGCTCAGAAGACTGATACCGGCGGGGTGTTCCACGTGGAGGGCGTCGAGGCGGATCAGCCGCGGGCGGAGGCGTTCCACATCAGCCCCACGGGGCCGCTGCCCGGCTACCGCGTGAGCCTGGCCCGGGGCGAACCCGGGCGGATCGAGGAGGCGGCCATGGCCCGCTACGCGATCAACACGGACGACTTCCGGCGCGTGGGGCAACTCAAGGTGAAGGGGACGCGGCGGGCGCTGCGTTTTCGCCTGGACGATGCCGCCATCCACGCCGACAGCGACGAACTGGGCGAGCACCTCCGGCTGACGTTCACGGCGCCCTCGGGCTGCTACGCGACGGTGGTGCTCCGCGAAATCATGAAGACGGACAGGGCGGGGGACACGTTGTAGAATTGTCGATTGTCGATTGTCGATTGCGGCCCGGCGACGGCGCCGCGGCGGTGCGAAGGACGGATGGGAGAAACGAGAATGCGGACGATGGCGATCCTGATGGCGTGCGTGGCGATGGTTGCGGCGGGTTGCGGCGGGGGCAAAGGCGGCGGCGCCAAGGAACCGGCTGCGCCGCTGGCGATCGAGGGCGAGGGTCTGATGCTGATGATTGTGGGCGCCGGCGAGTCGCTCGATCCGACGCAGTTCAAGCTCACGGAGTTCCGCGCGACCGACATGCTCAAGTATGAGGTCAAGTACCGCCCAGTCACAAGCATGGGCACCAAGGCCGGCACGTTCATCGGATATGACATTAACGGTCAGGCCAGCGCAAGCCCCATCGAGGTCGAAGGGTCCTTCTTCTACAAGGGAACCGAGTACAAACTGCAGGCGGTGATCGAGAAGAGCACGACGGCGGGGATGACCAAGTGGCATCGCAAGGCCGCCGCGATCCGGCGGATCGTCAGCGAAAAGAGGTAGACGCTGAACGTAGAATGCCAGGTGCCGGATGCTGAATGAGCTGGCGCTCTCGACGGGGCCCCCTGAGCAAGGCGCGAGCCAGTTGGGGGATGTCGGTCCGCGCGACAGCACGCTTGGCACTTGGCGTTTGTCGGGCCCATCGCTTTCATCCCCTCCATCCCTGCGGTAGTCTCTTCCCAATGGCTGGACGCCTCCCTCAGAATTTGTGAAAGAATTGGATCTCGCAGGTTTGCCCGCGCTGGACGCTGTCTGTCGCCCCTTCGGGGCTCTGCGCCTAATTCTTTGTCCACCGGGGGCTTACGCCGCCGGGTGACAAGCAAATAGGGGTGGAGCCCTGAAGGGGCGAAAGAAAGTTCGCCAACTGGCGAAGGGCTGTTCGTAGTCGAACGTCGCGGTTGTGGCGACTTCTGAGGGAGGCGTCAATGGCTGGCGTCACCAACATATCGCTGATCGGCATGCCGGGGGCGGGCAAGAGCACCGTCGGCGTGCTGCTGGCCAAGGAGACGGGGCGGGACTTTCTCGACACCGACGTGCTGATCCAGGCCCGCCAGGGGCGTACGCTCCAGCAGATCATCGCCGCCGACGGCCTCCAGCGGTTCCTGCTGCTGGAGGAGCAGGCGGTCCTGTCGATCGCGCCGGCCGGGATGGTGGTGGCCACCGGGGGCAGCGTGGTGTACAGCGCCGAGTCGATGCGGCACCTGAAATCGTGCGGGCCGGTAGTATACCTGCGGGCGGGGCTGGAACTGCTCGAGCGCCGAGTGACGAACATGGCCACGCGCGGCGTGGTCATGGCCCCGGGCGACAGCTTCGCCGACCTGTACGGCTACCGCTGCCCGCTGTACGAGCGCTGGGCCGACGCGGTGGTGGACTGCGAGGGCCGCAGCCAGGATGAGATCGCGGCGCGGATTGCGGCAAGCGTCCGGTAAGCGACAAGAGCGAAGGAGACGGCAGGAACGGGAACGCCCAACGCCCAAGGTCGAACTCCGAACGGCCGGATTGGATGGGGTTCGGATCCGGTTGGGCCCTGTTCGCTTCTTTCCCCGAAGTTCGGAGTTCGGTGTTGGACGTTCGCCCCTTCTTCCGCATCCTCCGCATCCCCTGCATTTGGCCCCCGATGGGGCCTTTGGCCTGCATCCCTGCTAATCCCATTGCCGCGAACGGCCGACGTTTCGCATGGAGGCAAGGGCCGGCGAGGAGGCCCGGGTGCGGCAGCAGCGGAGGTTCGCTGTCGATGCGAGGCAACGGAGGCGGCGAGCGCCGGCGTATGCGAGCGGGGCGCCGCCGCGGAGGAAATCTCAGCCTTCGCGTGCAGGTGTTCGGCGATTGGCTGGACGTGCCCGTTCGCGCCGGCGAAGGGACTCTACGCCTGAGCGAGTTGGTGCCCATCGCCCGCCGGCTGACCGACCGCCTCACCGGCTGGACGATTCGCGCGGCCTGCCACGCGGGCAAGCCGCCGTCGTGCCGTGCCGGGTGTTCGGCCTGTTGCCGGTACCTGGTGCCGCTCTCGCCGCCGGAGGCCATGCGCCTGCGTGCGGAACTGCACCAGTTGCCTTCTCAGGCGCGGCAGCGGCTCACGCGAGCCTGCCGCGCCGCTGGGCTGCGCGTGATGCAGGCGACCCGGCGCCTGCCGCCGGCGCACTGCGAGGCGGAGGCCCGCGAATCGTATGCCTCGCTGCAGATAGACTGCCCGCTGCTGGAAGGGGGGCTCTGCTCGCTGTATGACTGGCGTCCGCTGGCATGCCGAACGTATCACGTGGTGTCCGAGCCGCTCCTGTGCGCCGACCCCAGCGAATCGCTGCACGAGCGGCTGGCGCTGCCCTTCAGCCCCACCCAGGCGCTGTGCCGGCTCTCGGCCGAGCTGGAAGGCACGGATCCGCAGGCGGTGCTTCTGCCGCTGGCGCTGGACTGGGCCGACCGCAACGCGGCCCGCGCGAAGCGCGCCTGGCCGACCGGGGCGCTCATCGGCCGCTTCCAGCAGGCCTGCCAGGAGCAGGTGAATCGGCTCACTGCCGCGGCGGCAGCGTGAGGGAAGCGTGCGTACGGGCGCGTGCCAGCAAGCTGGCCCGTGCGGGCCGTGGGGCAAGTGCTCTGCCGGGCGTGATGCGGCGCCCGCGGTTGGGTGGTCGGGCCAGATGCGCGGCAGTTCGTGGGGCGCGAACAGTACCCTGCGCCGCGGAGTGCGTTGAAGAGGGATGGACTTCAGACGTGAGTGGAGCGTGGTCTTCACGTCCGCAGCCGGCATGTTAGCGACGATGCTGCTGGCCGCCGGCGCC
>CAYWTX010000138.1:0-11534 GCA_964461295.1 uncultured Planctomycetaceae bacterium
CGTCGACGTTGGACTTCTCCAGCGAGCCGCCCTGGACCGCCCCGGCGCTGCCGGACAGGCCGCGGGTGGGAATCGCCTCGCCGGAGTTCGCCGAGGAGGTGAAGTAGTTGTTGCCCTGGGCCAGCAGGGCCGCGGGGTTCTGGAACGTCGCCAGTTTCAGCGCCGCGATGTCCTTGCGCACGCCGTTGGTGAACACCCCGAGCACGACGCCTTCCCGCGTCACCGACACGTTGCTCAGCCACCCGGCCGTGTAGCCGTCCTGCTGGCTGGGCGCCGCGGTGGCCTGCCCGCCCACCTGGCTCAAGCCGTTCATCGTGCCCGGCGTGCCGAGGTCCACCTTGATGTTGGCCACTGTGCCTGGGTCGTGGGCGAACTTCATGGCGAAGGAGTTGGCGGCCGGGTCCTCCAGGGCGCCGAACGTGCCGTCGTTCAGGAAGGTGATGCCCGAGATGCGGCGGGTGACGACGTCCACGTCGCCGGTGATGGAGGTGAGGACCATGTCCCACTTGTTGGGATTGTCGGTCTTCACGAACGCGGCTTCCAGCACGTGCGAGACGCCGAGCGAATCGAACACCTCGATGTTGGTGTGGTGGGACAGGTCGCCGCCGACTTCCTCGGCCTTGAAGTAATCCGGCAATTCCAGCGCGCCCGCCGAGCCGGCCTTCATGGACAGGTCCAGGTCGGTCAGACTGTAGCCGCTTTCGGAGTCGGCCAGGCGGATCTGCGCGTTCTCGATGGTGGCGACCGACCATTGGTCGGTCGGGTCGGCCGGGTCGGCGAACTTCGCGTTGATGAAGTCCAGCAGGTCGCCCACGGTCTTGCTGACGCCGCCGCTGAAGCACGCGAATTCCTGGTTCGTGACGGCCGATCCGTCGCGGCGCGTGCCGTTGACGACGATCACGTCGCCGTTGACCAGCGTGGCGCCGCCCTGGGCGAGGTCGGTCAGCAGCGTGTCGGCCGAGGCGCCGATGCGGCTGGAGGTGGTGTACTCAACGCCGGAGGCCAGCGAGGTCGTCGAGGCCGCGCCCTGGTCGGCACTCAGGTTGCCGTTGTACCAGACGGTCTCCGTCGGCTTGGCGGCCAGGGCCACGTCGTAGGGCACGCGGATGGCGGAACTGGAGGGGTTCTGGAAGCCTTCCACCACGCCCTCGGAGCCGATGCGCTGCACGCGGTAGCCGGTGTTGGGGTCCACGAGGCAGAAGTCGGCGTCGACGGCGAACGACCCGACGCGGGTATACAGGTCGCGGGCGCCGTCGTTGAGCACGAAGTAGCCCGAGCCTTCGATGGCCATGTCCAGCGGCTGGCCCGTGGTCTGCAAGCTGCCCTGGGCCATGTCGATGTCGATCCGCGAGAGTCTCACGCCGCCGCCGATCTGGAGCGGGTTGGTGCCGCCCGACGACGCCGTCGGCTGCGAGGCATCCTTCAGCGTTTCGCTCAGCAGGTCGCTGAACCGCACGCGGCTGCTCTTGAAGCCGGTGGTGCTCACGTTGGCCAGGTTGTTGCCCGCCACGTCGATCATCTGTTGATGCGCCTTCATTCCCGACACGCCCGCCAGTAGTGCATCGCTCATGGGTTCTTCCTTTTCCGGCTACCCGCCCTGCTTCCCGGTCCAACCGCTTGGCTGGAAGCTGGAAGCAGGCCGCTGGAAGCTCAGCCTTCAGTTCCGAATGCCCAAAACGTCGTCGAGGTTCACCGTATTCTGGCCCACCTTCAGCGACACGCCGTCGCGGGTCACTTGCACCGCGTCCACCTTGCCGCTGGCCACCATGGAGTCCGCCCCCTGCCAGGAGACCTGTTTGTTGATCAGTTCGGCCGCCTGGAGCTTCTGCTGGGCGGCCAGGACCTGCTTGAAGGTCCCGTTCATCGATTCCAGCTGCTCCAGCGAGGAAAGCTGGGTGAGTTGGGCGGTCATCTGCGCGTTGTCGGTGGGTTCCAGCGGATCCTGGTGGCGAAGCTGCTCGACCAGCAGGCTCATGTAGTTCGCCGAAAGACTCGCCGCGGTCTCACCCAGTGCGCTCGTTGTGGCCATGTCAAGCTCCGATCCAGTTACACGGTGATTCGCATCACACCGACGCATCAACACCCACGACGGGCGGCGACCCGCCCTCAACCGCTTCATCGCTCGCGGCCGAGCCGTCGCGGAACTCATGCTGCCACTGCCGCCCGTCGCCGTCGCTGAAGCCCGAGCCGCCCGAGAAGTCGCGATCGCCGCCCTGGCTGGAAAGCTGCACGTCCAGCTTGCGCAGCTCGATGCCGCTGGCGGCCATGCGTTCGGCCAGGGCCGACGCCTCTCGCTGGATCTCCACCAGGGTCCGCGGGTTGTCGGCCTGGACCGTGCCACGCACCCCCTCGCCGTCGCGTTCAAAGGTGATGCGCACGGTGCCGAGGTCCGGCGGCGTGAGACGCAGGACGATCCGTTCGCCGTCGCCCGCGCCGCCGGCGGGGATCGCGTCGGCGATCTGGTCGGCTGGCGAGCGGGCAGCGGCGGGACCTGAGACGGCCGCGGTGTGCACCACGGCAGCGCGGGGGCCCGACGCTTCGGCGGCGTGCGTTCGGCCGCCGGCCGCCGCGGCCGCCGACTGCTCCGGCGGGGCGGCGCCGTCATCGGCGGCGTCTTTGGCCCGTCGGGCGATTTCAGAGATCTCGACGTTGAGCGACTCAGCGCGGGCGGCGGCCTGTGCGGGGCGGAACGCTCCCCCCGCCGCATTGGCGCCGGTTTGCGTCTGGCCGATGCCGGTCGGTGCCTGACCGGAGGCCCGTCCACCGGCAGCGGCATGGCGGTTGGGCGACGCCATGGCGACGGCCGCGACCGCGATGTCCGCCTTGGCGGGCGAGGGGGCGCCGGGGGTTCCGGCCGCGGGCACGGCTGCCTGGATGGCTGCGGCCGACGCGCCGGAACCGGTTGTCTTGGGCGATTGCCGCGGCCTGGCGACTGCGTCAGGGGCCGCCTTAGCGGCCTGCGCGGCCGCTGCACCGGAAGCGTCGACGGCCTTGGCGGCGGCCGCGACGGCCTGGCCCGCGGGCTTCGCCTGGGCCGCGGCTCTAGGGTCGGCCTCGGCGGGCTGGGGCTGTGCACCGGCCGCGACGTAGGCCGTCTTTCCAGACACGTGCGACGCGATGGGCGCCAAGGGCCTCAAGGTTCGCCTGGCGCCATCCGGCTGGCCGGATGCGGGCCTTGGCTGCTCCAGCCCCATCGCGAACTGCTGAACGGGCGGGGTCTTCGTGGTCTTGGCTGCCGACGGAACGGGGCTCTTGGCCGGCGTCGGCTGTGCCGGACCCGCGGGCGTCACCTGCGCCAGTTGCTGAACCAGTGCGGCGAACGCTGTGGCGGCCTGGGCTGTAGCGGAAGTCTGCTTGGCCCCGGCCGGCGTTCCGGCCGGCGGTTTGTCCTGCTTCGTGCGGGCGGCGGAACGTCGGATGGCGGCTTGACCGGCCTGGCCATCGGCAGCGCCCGCGGGCAAAGGGCTGGCGCCGGCCGGGTCGGCGAGGTTGGCGGAGAAGCCCCCACGCGTCTCCGGGGCGCCCGCTGTCCGTTTGAGAAGGGCATGCGCCCTCCGCTCGGCCGAGGCGTTGCCGGCCGGCGCAGGAGACTGCTGTGTCAAAAGATTAGCCACGGCGAACTGTGGATTGGTCATAGCAGTGCCTTTGCCGCTTGCGGCATGTCACTAAGCAATCGCTGTGCCAGTTGGGGCCCAATCGGGTTCCTGCGGCTGCAACCTATTGATGTGCAATTGGTTGCATCTGCGGAGCCGCGTGGGCCGTTACGAGGCGCAGTGCTCCAAGATCATGCGGAAGGAACTTCCGATGTGCGGAGGGAGTTTCCGGCATCGGCCCTTGGCGGCAGCGTCTGGCGGGGCCCGCGCCGGAGGACGACGCAGCGAACCGCTTGACGCGGCTGGAGCGGGCCTGGACAGCAATTCGTGCGCCATCGCCACTTGTCTCGCCGAAGCCGGTTTCAATGAGCATGAAGCAGACAATCACCCCATCGTTGCTCCTTGTTCTCTCCGCTTGCGGGCTAGCGTTCGCCGACGCGCCGAAGGTCATCAGCGCCGAATCGATGGTGGACCTGAAGTCATCGATACAGGCGATGTCGGCCGAGAACTTCCGCCTCGACTTCGAGATGCCCGGCGTCTTGACCAATGTGAAGAAGGACCGCAGCATCAGCGGCTTTGTCTCGCGCGAGGGCGGGCAGTGGCAGGCCGGGGTCGCCAAGGCCCGCGGCTACAGCATGGGCGAGCATCCCGTCGACGGCAACGGCCTGACCGTGACGGACAAGGCCGTTCGCGGCACGATGAAGATCACGCTGGTCGGCGAGCGGCGAGACCCAAACACGAAACCTGTCGCGATGGAGTTCCGGATCGACGCGGCCCTGGCGGCGGTGCGAACGACGGGCAATGACGGTCCGATTCCGGTGCAGTTCTGGCTCATACAGCCCCGCAGCCAGGGCCTGTCGTGGACGCTGAAGGGGACGTATGCGGCGAAGGTGGACGGCAACGACGTGACAGGCGAGATTCGCGGCACGTTCCAGCTTCCCGAGCGCCCGGGACTGTGGAACATGGGCACGTGGAACGGCAGCGGGCTGCGCCTGGACTTCGACATGGGCAAGCAGCGCGTGAACTGGAACTGGGCGCGGCTGGCGCTGTACGAGATGCCCCGGCCGCGGGATTTGCGGGCGTTCGACGGCCTGCGGGTGTCGCTGACGACGGACAAGCCGCGCGCGGACGTGTCGGTAAGCGTGTGGCTGGAGGAGGCGGACGGGAGCTGGTACTACCTGAAGAGCGGCGTGCCGCTGGCGGACAAGCACAACGAGGCGGTGCTGCCGTTTGAGGACTTCGCCGAGGCGGAGTGGGTGTCGCCGGGCAGCCACATGGATGAGGACTACGTGTTCGACCGTGCGGGCGTGGGGCAGATGGCGATCGGCGTGGTGGACGCCCGCGGACGCGGCGATGTGGGCTTCACCGTGACGAAGCTGGAACTGGTGAAGGTGGAGCGTCCGGCCGAGACGGCTGCACGGGCGGGCGTGACGGGGCGGACGCTGTCGGTGAACGGGTACGAATACGTGCCGCCGGGCCTGTTCGGCGGCTACGCGACGGACCTGCCGCAGGAGTATCGGCCGGGATGCCAGCGCTATCTGTACGCGCCGAGCTACCCGCGGATTCCCGGGCAGATTCAGGCGAAGTTCACGGAGGAGAGCTTCACGGACTACAAGGCGCTGGTGGAGCGGCTGCGCGAGGGGAAGGACGCGGTCGCGAAGCACCTGTGGTCGCTGGTGCCGGAGCAGGAGACGCGGCCGGGGAAGAAGGAGAAGCCGGCCATTCGTAGCGCTCGCGATCTAGCGGATGTGCTCAACCGCCTGCTGCGCAGCGACAAGTTCTACGACGCCGATGCCTTCGCGGCCTGCGGCGCCGGCGAGCCGTTGCGCGACGAGGCCAAGCGCGCGGTCGGCGGAACCGACACGCGGCGGATGCTTGCCAACCGGCGACTGCTGGACGCGGCGCTGGCGGGCCTGACCAAGCCGATGCCGCCGCGTCCGCCGACGGAGGCGTTCTACATCGAGTGCCTCGGCGAGCGATTCGAATCGGCCCCCTTGCTGCACAGCGCCAGCTGGAAGGAGCGCCTTGAGGGTTTCGCCCGCACCTACGCCGGGCATGCGAAGGAGAACGACTTCCCGGCCGTGCTGGAATTCTGGAACGAGCCGTACCTGAACTGGGCGGAGCGCAGCCGCAAGAACTACGACGCGAGGTTCTTCAAGCCGCCGGGGCCGGACGGCAAGGTGCAGGTGCTCTATCGCGGGCGCGACGGCAACACGACGGACGGGCCGGTGATTCCACACCTGAAGTGGGTGGACGGCCTGGTGCGCGACCCGACGGCGTTCAGCTACTGGTCGGGCCTGGGCAACGGGTGGATCTATGACACGATGTTCGCCGTGATGGGCCGCGCGCTGAAGGAGACCTGGCCGAAAGTGACCGTGCTGGCCGGATGGGGCTTTCGCTGGAACGAGGACCACTGGGCGGCGTGGGAGGGGCTGTACAAGCCGACGATCGACCGGGGCATCGCGTGGATCGACGGCATACACGAGCACCACTACCAGGGCGACACGACGGCGATGAACGGCAGCTACGAGGTGCTGGCGAGCTACTGCAAGACGGCCCACAACAAGTGGATGCCGACGTACAACACCGAGTGCAACGACCTGGTGGACGCCCCGGCCCGCGGCTTCGTGGACACGCCGGCGAAGGTGGACGGGGCACGCAACTACCGCCGCGGCACGTACAACCTGCGCGACATCGTCTACTGCGTGCTCCAGAGCCCCGACAAGCACCTGGGACGCACGATGATCCACCACTACCAGGCCTCCGACGGCACGGCGGTATGCTTCACGATGCTCAAGGAGCTTCGCGGGCGGCTGGTCGAGACGACGATGTCCGACCCGGAGGTGTGGTGTGTGGCGAGCATTGACGGCACCGACGCGCGGGCCATGCCGCCGGACGGCGGGCCGGCGAAGCTGTGCGTGGTGGTCTTCAACAATCACCGCCGCCCGAGGAAGGTGGAATTGACGCTGGACGCGCCGGAGGGGACGAGCTTCGGCGAGGGCGTGGTACAATACCCGGTGCTGACCAGGCCGGAGTGGAAGTTCTCGCTGGCGCAGGGCAAGGCGCCGGCCGGCGACGCCAAGCGGCGGACGTTCTCGCTGGAGTTGCCGCCTCGCGGGGCGTGGAAGGTCGCGCTGCAACTTGCGGGTGAGCCCAAGCAGAAGGCTCAGGTTGAGAGGAAACAGTACTTCGCCGACCAGATCCTGCAAGAATCGCTGCGGGGCAAGCCGTTGCGGATGGCGGTTCGCGTGGACGCCGACGCGTTGAGGAAGGCGTCGCGGGCATGGCTGAGGCTCGTCGTTGAGGATGTCGCGCCCGGCGAGGCGACGGTGAGCGTGGGCAAGACGGAGCTGGCGTTGCCGCCGGCCATGACGGCCGACAACCTGAACCGGATCGTCGAGTTGCCGCTGGACAGGGCGGCGCTGGGCGAAGCCAACGAGTTGACCTTCCGCGTGAACGAGGGCAACTTCGCGGGCTACCGCGTGGACATGGCCAGCATCGTGCTGGAAACGGTTGACAGCAGGTAGGCGGGAGTGGTTCGGGTGCCACGGCTGCGCTGTTTGCAGCCGTGTCTTCCCCGCCATCAACCGGGACACGGCGGCAAACATCGCAGCCGTGGCGCCCGGGAAGGAAACGTGGGCGCAAGGATGGACATCAATCTGCTCAACAAGCTTGGCGAGTACGCGGCCGCGGGGTTCTACGAGGCCATCGACGAGCCTTGGCCGGCGTCGTACGGGCGGGCATACCGGCGGCTGTATGAGAAGATGGAGATCGTCGTTCCGGAAGGCCGGCTGCTGATCCCGGCCGAGCCGCTGCCGCACGCCAAGACGTGGACTGCGGACGACGTGTGGTGGGCGACGAGCCTGATCCTCGACCACAACCACCACTGTGGGCTGCGGGTGAACGACGTCATTGTGAACGAGAAGAAGGCGGCGCTGCCGCAGCACGCGAAGTTCATCGACGAGTTGGTCGCCGACCTGAGACGGCGACTGGTGTATTTCGGCGGCTACACGCACAGCAACCCGGACATGCGGCGGGTGGTGACCGAGGGGTTCGACGCGATCGAGGCGGAGTTGGACGAGGCGTTGTCGGCCGAGGAGGCGAAGGCGGAATCGCCCGGCGCGGCGCCGCTGCCGCTGCTGCGGGCGCTGAAGGACTTTGCCATCGGCGCGCGGGCGTTCCATACGCGGACGCGGGAGGCCCTGGCCGCGGCGGTCGCGGCCGCGAGCGGCCCCCGACGGGATGAACTGGCGGCCGTCGCCGCCGCGCTGGGACAGTGCTTCCTGATGCCCTCGCGGACGTTCCTGGAGGGCTTGCTGGCGGTGAACTTCACGTGGATGCTGGACGGGTGCGACAGCATCGGGCGATTCGACCAGGTGCTGGGCGGGCTCTACGAGGCCGACCTGGCCGCGGGCCGGCTGGAACTGCCGCTGGCCCGCCGGCTGCTGGATGAGGTGTGGGAGAACTTCGAGCGGTTCAACGGCTGGAACATGCAGATCGGCGGATGGACTCCGGACGGCCGCGACGGCACGAACGCCCTGACGCTGGAGTGCATCGCGGCGTGCGCCCGGAACCGCCACCGCCGGCCGAACGTGGCATTCCGCGTCACCAGCAGAACGCCCGACAGCGCCGTGACGCTTGCCTTGCGCGTGCTGCGGGAAGGCAGCGGGCGGCCGACGCTGTACAACGACGACCTGTACGTGCGGACGCTTCGGGGGATGGACCTCGGGCTCAGCGACGCGGACGCCAGGGAAATCGGCTTCGGCGGCTGCACGGAGACGATGATCGCGGGGATGTCGAACGTGGGCAGCCTGGAGGGCGAACTGAACCTTGCCAAGCTGCTGGAACTGGCCATGCACGACGGGCGCGACCCGGTCAGCGGGCAGCCTCGCGGCCCGCACACCGGGCGATTCGGAGACTTCGCTGATTTCGGCGCGTTCCTGGCGGCCGTGAGGAGGCAGATCCAGTACGCGACGGATGCGTTCGCGGCGATTCACAACGACCTGCTGGCCAGGCGATTCGGCAACGGCGACCCGAAGATGGCCCGCACGCTGTTCACGCGGGACTGCGTGAAGCTGCGCAAGAGTTTCGAGGCCGGCGGGGCGCGATACAACTGGGCCGTCGTCAGCTACCAGGGAATCGCCAACCTGATCGACGGCCTGGCGGCGATACGCAAGTGCGTGTACGAGGACCGGTTGATCGGCGCGGAGGAGTTGCTGGCGGCGCTGGCGGCGGACTTTGTGGGGCACGAGCGCGTGCATCGCCTGCTGTTGGCGGCGCCTAAGTTCGGCAACGACAATCCCGTCGTGGACGGTCTGGGACGCGAGATCATCGAGTACGCCTGGAGCGAGTTGTACTCGCATGCCCCGCCGCGGGGCGGGCGGTATCTCGCGTCGTGCATTCTGTTCACCACGTACAACGACGCCGGCAGGCCCATCGGCGCCACCCCCGACGGCCGAAGGGCGGGTGTGCCGCTGACGGACTCGGTGGGGGCGTTCCAGGGCCGCGACGTACACGGCCCCACGGCGCTGCTGAAGAGCGTGGCGTCGCTGCCGCTGTGGCTGGCGGCCGGGACGCCGGTGCTGAACGTGCGGTTCCAGAAGGCGATCATGGACAGCCAGGAGGACCTCGCGAAGGTCGCCTCGCTCATCCGCACGTTCTTCGCCTGCGGCGGGATGCAGATTCAGCTCTCCGTGCTGAGCAAGGAGGAGATGCTGGCCGCCCAGGCCGAGCCGGAGAAGCACAAGGACCTGATCGTCCGGATCGGCGGGTACAGCGAGTACTTCGTGCGGCTGAGCAGGCGTTTGCAGGACACGGTGATCGCCAGGACGGAGCACGGCGTGTAGGGGGATTGCCGATTGCGGAACGTCCCGTTGGGGCCGGTTCCACTTCGCTCCTGGCTCGGCTCCTCGCGACGGGGCACGAAGGGATTGCAGGGATTGGGCAGATCGCGGGGACTCCAGGATCTGGATTGCCGCAATCGCGTTGACACCCACAGTCCCTTTCCCGCATTCGTCGACGCCGCGGGGCGCCCCGCCAGGGGAACCGCTGTCACACGGGGGCTGTCGAGCTACACCTTGTCGGGCAGTTCCAGCCTGTCGCCGGTGCGCTGCTGCCAGGCGCGAATGCGGGCCAGCGCCTCGTTCGCCATGCCGCGATGGTCCCTGAAGAGGTTCTGCCGCTCCTGCCAATCGTGCCGCAGGTCGAACACTTCGTGCTCGCCCGCCGTCGAAATGTTCACTTTGCGGCCTTCGGGCGAGACGACGGTGCGGATGCTTTCGGCCTGGACCTCCTCGGCCCGCTCGGCCGTGCAGAGGCCCTGGAGGTAGTCCGGCAGCGGCTTGGGGGGCTTGGCGGCCCTGTGGTCGCCGTGCCACTCGATGAAGACGTTCTCGGGCCTCTGGGCGCGGCCTTCGGCGGCGGGGCGAAGGCTGCGGCCTTCGAGGTGCGAGGGAACGGCCTTTCCCAGGATGTCCAGCAGCGTGGGGACGACGTCGGTCTGGCTGACGGCCATGGTGACGCGGCGCTGCGTGCGCTGGCCGGGCAGACGGAGCAGCAGCGGCACGCGCGTGGACTCCTCGAACATATACCCTTTGCCGACCATGCGGTGGCTGCCCATCATGTCGCCGTGGTCGGACGTGAACACCACGAGGGTGTTGTCGGCCTGCCCGGTCTCGTCGAGGGCGGCGAGGATGCGTCCGACGTGCGTGTCCACGAGGCTGCACATGCCCCAGTAGCGTGCGATGAGTTCGCGCCAGCCGGGCTCGTCGGAAAGGGGTTGGCCTTCGAAGCCCTTGGCGGCGGCGTGGGCGGCGGAGATGCGGTAGCGCAGCGACTGCCCGCCGGTGAGGCGGTCGTCGAAGTTGGACGGCAGCGTGACGTCGGCGGGATCGTACTGGGTGTCGCGGCAACTGTGGAACGGCATGTGCGGCTCGAGGAAGTTGACGTAGAGCGCCCACGGTCGGCCGCGGCTGTCGCGGATGAACCGCGACGCCTCGTTGCCCAGAAACGCCGGGCGGCTGAGCGGCTCGGGGAGCTGGTGGATCTGGCCGCGGAAGAAGCGGCTGGCGATGTCGGGCGGCAGCTCGGGATGCGGCTCGGGCGTCACGCCGTTGGCGACGAGGAAATGGTGGTAGGCGGAGCGTTCGGCCTGGTCGCGATGGGGCAGATACCAGTTGTGGTAGGTGTCCTCGGTGGCAACCCACTCGCGGAAGCCGTGCTGGGCGAAGATCTCGTCGCCCAGGTGCCACTTGCCGTGGTGGGCGCAGAGGTAGTCGGCGTCGGCGAGCATCTCCGGCAGGCACGGCACGTCGCCGCGCAGGATGAGGTTGTTGTGCGTCATGCCGCTGGTGTGCGGCGTCAGACCCGTCAGCAGCGTGCAGCGCGAGGGCGTGCATACCGGCTGGCTGACGTACGTGCGCTCGAACACGGTGGACTGCGCAGCCAGGCGGTTGAGGTTGGGCATCTCGATGCGGGTGTTCCCGGCCGCGGCCAGGGTGTCGTATCGCTGCTCGTCGGTGTAGAGGAAGAGAAGGTTGGGCTTGGGCAAGGCAGGACTCCTTTGCGCTGCTACTGATGCTTTCCTTTGCAGGCGAACATGATTTCCATCGCGAAGTACGCAAAGAACGCGGAGAAGACGATTTACAAGAGAACCGGCTCTGCGGCCTCCGCGCTCTCCGCGATGAAGGCACTTGTCCCTTCGGCTGCGGCCTCGGCCGCGCTGCGGGAAGATCGTACACGCTTGCGGTGCGAAAGCAACACCACGCGGCGCGGGCTTTGTCCGCGACCCGAGGCTGCCCAACGGGCCGCCCGTCTTAGGGTCCGTCACGGAATAACCTGAGCAAGCCAGTCTTGGTGGCACAGCTTTCCAAGCTGTGCAGCACAGGTCGGAGACCTGTGCCACCTGGGAAACGTGAACAAGTTATTTCGTGACGGCGCCTT
>CAYWTX010000139.1:0-2296 GCA_964461295.1 uncultured Planctomycetaceae bacterium
CGACCTCGCCGGCGTCGATCCCCAGAACGGCCGAGTGCTCTGGACCACGGCCGTGCAGGCATTCCGGGGCATGAACATCCTGAATCCCACCGCCTTCGGCGATCTGGTTTTCACGTCGTCCTACGGCGGCAGCAGCCTGGCGTTCGACGTGCGGGAAGATGCCAATGGATGGTCCGCCCGCCCGGCTTGGCAGATCGGCATGCAGGGGTACATGTCCACGCCGGTGGTCATCGATGGACACGCCTACCTCCACCGCCGCGACGGTCGATTCAGTTGCGTTGACCTGGCTGCCGGCAAGGAGAAATGGACCAGCCCTGACCGATATGGCCAGTACTGGTCGCTCGCGACCGACGGCAAGCGGATACTCGCGCTCGACCAGCGTGGCGAGTTGCTTCTTCTGCGGGCGAACCCGGAGAAGTTCGAACTGCTTGATGCCCGCCGGGTCGCCACAGAGCAGACCTGGGCTCACGTCGCTGTCTGTGGCGACGAGGTCTTCGTGCGGGAACTCAAGGCAGTGGCGGCCTATCGCTGGCACTGATCGGACGCCCGGGCGGCCCACTCTTCCCATGTCATCGTCGGCTCCGCCCTGGTCTCGGGCTCCTTCCTCGCCCGTTTGGCGGCACGGTCCCTAGCCTTCAGGCGACGAAGCTCTCTCCGCAGAGCCCTCTCCCACGCAACATCCTGTGCCTCCAAGCTCTTACGACTCATCTGCTCGGTCCTTTCTCAGAGAAGAAAGAGTAGTTTGGTGCGGAGGTGTTCCCGCTGAGGGGTTTCGCACACGAGGCTGGCCGAAGTACCTTACGCCGGCCCTGGCGTCGCCGACGCACGCGCGCGGCAGACTGTGGCGGATGAAACCACTGCAACGGAGACAAGCCATGCGAAGACCACGGCAGCGGCCCATGCACTACTGTGCTATCAGACTCTACGACGGTACGGTCCTTGCCTCGATGCCTGTGCGGAAGCCGACGCCCCACGTCATCAAGCGGGACAACCTGAGGATCGACGAGGACGGCATCTGCATGGGGCATCTGGAATCGGGGGCGGAACTGAGTGACATCAACAACGAGACCCGCACTCGCTTTCAGGACATCCTCGCCAACAGTCTCAACGCTCGCCGGGCCGTCAGAGACATAGCCCTGCCAGTCCTGGTAGCGTTGCAGAAGGACATCGCCGGCATCCGTGCCCAACTCGACCGGATTGAAAGTCAACTTGCCCATGGCCAGACCTAACCTCTGTGCGTCTGTATGCCGCTCATACCCCACCCCGAGGTGCGTTTGCGCACCCTCGGGGGGTATGGGGGGGCGCGCGCGCACACACACACACAGACTCAGCGCTTCGATTTCTCAATGAGAAGTTGGGGCTGGAGCGAGTATCGCACGGGCCTGTTCGCGCCGAACGCCCAACGGTGAATCCTGCCCGAGTCCATGGCCTGGGACAACAGCCGCTTCGCCGCCGCCTGCGACAGCCCCTTCTCCTTCGCCATGCCGATGATCGTGTCGGCCTGCCTCAGGATACGACACCACCAGCGGGCGCGCTGGAGGCGTGTTCGGCGGCGGGAGCTGCCTGGCCCACCTTTCGCAGAGCTTGCCGGCCGCGATCATCATAGCGTCTTCCCGCGTGTCGAGATCGCCGGTGAAGCCCTCCTGGTAAGCGGCCCCATACTCGCTGTCGAAGACTACGGGCGTGGCGTTGCGTCTGAGCAGGCGTCGAGCCGCAACGGCGTGCCCTGCCTCGTGCAGGCAGACGCGCCATCGAGCCACGCGCTCGGCGTCTGAGGCGGTCGGTGCGGCGGGGGATGCTTCCGTGGAATGCGGCGCCTCCGCGGCCTCCAACGGCCCGGACGTCTGCCCTGAGCCAGGCCGAGAAGCCGGCGTCTCGACCACCGCCCGCACGTACTGGTTGACGCTGCCGATGGACATGCTGTCCACTGTCGAGGCATGTCAAGCAACGGCCTGCGGGCAGACCCACGACCCTGACGGCGACTTCCTGGAGTGCGCCCGCCGCGAGACCGCCGAATCGGTGCGGAAGCTCGACATCCCGTTGGAGTTCTGAGCCAGCCGCCATCCGCATTTGCGTGATCCTCTTCTTGGCGCAAGGGCGGTCCGTGGGTAACATTGCGCCCTCGCGGTGGCGGTTTGTCTCTTCGGATCGCGTGAACTAACCGGAACGGCCATCGGAACTGCCGCAAAGGAGCGGAGTCGTGGCAAGCAGAGCGTTTTGCGGTATCGGGAAGCCCCGCGGTGGCGGGCTGGACGCCCCCCCCCTAACCCCCCACCCCCTCCCGGCCGCCCGGTCC
>CAYWTX010000140.1:0-6872 GCA_964461295.1 uncultured Planctomycetaceae bacterium
CTTTCAGGGCTTGATCTTGGGGGCCATGGGTACCCAGGGCGTTGCCCTGGGCTGTATTCCGTCAGCCTTTCAGGCTGAAGAACAGTGCTCCACCTGTCTCGAAACTGCAATGATGACGCTACAGTCTCGTTTTTCGTCCTGTTTTCCTTAACTGAACCGTATTGTCGTAAGCCACCGGTAGACAATGGATTAGGCGAGAAGCCCTGAAGGGGCGACAGAAAGCGTCCAGAGCGGGCAGACCCGCGAGTTTCGATTCTTTCACAAGCTCTGAGGACCGGGGACCGGGGCCGTCAAGGAACAACCGTTCACGATCACGAGCGGATCACGACTCGGCGCGGCCTACCCGCTTCAGCGGCGTGGGTCTTCTCGGTCCCAGGTCCCACGACACGCTGGCAGCGAGGAAGGCCTGGCAGTACAATCTCCTCATCACACGGAGACTTCCCATGAGCATTTCCGAGCACGACCGCAGGGAGCTTCTGGCGCTGGCTCGCTCGGCCGTCGAGGCCGAGGTCGCCGGCAGGCCGCTTCCGCGGCGCGCCCCGCAAGACGGCATACTCGGCGAACTCCGCGGCTGCTTCGTCACGCTCACCAACAAGGGCAGCCTGCGCGGGTGCATCGGCACGTTCCAGCCCAATCAGCCGCTGGGCCCGACCATCGTGGAGATGGGCCGCGCGGCCGCCCGCGACCCGCGGTTCCTCTACTACCGCCCGATCAAGCCCGAGGAATTGCCGGAGATCACCGTGCAGGTCTCGGTCCTCTCGCCGCTGCAGGAAACCAAGAACCCGTTGAGCCTGGAAGTGGGCACGCACGGCATCTACGTCATTTGCGGCCGGCAGGCGGGCTGCTTCCTGCCCGAGGTCGCCACGGACCAAGGCTGGGACGCCGAGACATTCCTGACGGAATGCTGCCGCGGCAAGGCGGGCCTGCCGGCAGACGCCTGGCGCCTGCCGACGGCGAAGGTGTTCCTGTTCACGTCGGAGAAGTTCTCGGAATGAAACGCCCCGCATCGACGTGTGAAGAGGAATGGGATTCCTGGGACTGGCGGGATTGTCGGCATGAAGAGAGTCCTTCCCTGATTGCCCTGACCCAATCCATGGTCCCCTCAACCCCCATAGTCCCTTTCCCCCTTCTCGAGCAAGGTCAAGTGTTCGTTCGCGTCTACTTCTTGCCAAGTGCTCTCTGCGCTCGAAAGAACTCCGTCAGCATCCGCCCGCACTCCTCCGCCCGCATACCGGCTGTCACCTCCACGCGGTGGTTCAGCCGGCCGTCGCTGCACAGGCGGTAGAGCGAATCCACCGCGCCGGCCTTGGGGTCGCTCGCCCCGTAGACCAGCCGGTCCAGCCGCGACAGCACGATCGCCCCGGCGCACATGCAGCAGGGCTCCAACGTGACCACCATCGTGCAACCGGTCAGCCGCCAATCGCCCAGCCTCTCGGCCGCCTTGCGGATGGCCAACATTTCCGCGTGCGCCGTCGGGTCGCGGTCGATGATGCGGCGGTTGTACGCGGCGGCGATGATCCGCTCCTCGCGCACGATCACCGCGCCGATGGGCACGTCGCCCTCGGCCTGCGCCTTGGCGGCCTGCTCGATCGCCGCAGCCATGTAGTCCTCGTAACCGTTCATTGGTGCAACAGGGCGCACGAGTCCTATACTCCCATCACCGCACGCACACGGCCCGCCGTTTCGTCAACCGGTTCATCCGGCCGCACGTCGAGCCAGACCACGCCGTCGAATCGCCGGTGCCACGTGCGCTGCTTCCTGGCCAGTCGCCGCGTGTTGATCTTGATTTGCTCGACGGCCTCCTCCAGCGTGCACCGCCCGCGCAGGTGCTCGATCACCTCGGCGTAGCCAACGGCCTGTGCCGCCTGCGGGCTCAGGCCCGCGGGCTCTTCCAGCAACGCCGCGACCTCCTCGCGCAGGCCCGCGTCCACCATCCTTCTCACGCGAAGGTTGATCCGCCGCGCCTGGTCGTCCTTCTCACGCCGCAGGCCGACCAGCACGCAATCGTATCTCCGCGGGCCGCTGTCCCACTGCCGCTGCAACTCGCCGATCCGCACGCCCGTCGAACGCCACACCTCCAACGCCCGCACGATGCGCTTCTCGTCGTTGGGGTGGATTCTCGCGGCCGAGTCGGCATCGACGGCCGCCAACTCCGCGTGCAGGACGCCAAGGCCCTCGCGGGCGGCGCGGGCGATCAACTCAGTCCGCAGTTCCGGCTCGGCCGAGGGGCCCTCGAACAGCCCTTCGGTGAGCGCCTTGAGGTAGAGGCTGGTGCCCCCGACGGCGATTGCCGCGCATCGGCGGGCGTGAATGCCCGCGATGGCCGCGTCGGCGCGCCGCACGTACTCCGCCACGGAGAACCCCTCCGACGGCTCGACGAGGTCGATGCAGTGGTGCGCGATGGCCGCCCGCGCCTCGGCCGATGGCTTGGCCGTGCCGATGTCCATGCGCCGGTAAACCTTCATCGAGTCGACGCTGACGATCTGCCCGCCCACGTCCGCGGCCACCGCCCGGGCCACCGACCCCTTGCCGCTCGCCGTGCAGCCGAGAATGAAATGCACCTTCGCCATGACCCGTAGGCTACCAGCTACCCGCCACCGGCTTCCAGCCTTCGAACAGAAACAGAAGGATTCCGAGAAAAGCGCGTGTACTCACGCCTTGATCGCGAGCGTCGTTCGGACGTACCCCAGGTCGTCCCATCCGCGTCTGACGAACAAAGTGCGCGTGTACGGACGACTTCCGTGCGCCCGCCTACCGGCTGCCGGTTCCCTTCTCCAGCGCCAGCCGCAGCATGTTCAGGGCCGACAGGCTCGACCGCAGACGGATCGTCGCCCGGTCGCCCGCGAAGACGTGCCGCGCCACCTCCGTCCCCTTCGGCCCCGCCAAGGCAATGTACACCAGGCCCACCGGCTTCTCGGCCGAGCCGCCGCCAGGCCCGGCGATCCCCGTCACCGCCAGCGCCCAGTCCGTACCCAGCCGCCGCCGGCACCCATCCGCCATCGCGGCCGCGACGGGCTCGCTCACCGCGCCGTGCTGCCTCAGCAGGTTCTCCGCCACGCCCAGCACACCGCGTTTCACCTCGTTTGCGTAGCTCACCACCCCGCCGGCGTAGTAGTCGCTGGAACCCGCCACGCCCGTCACCAACTCGCCGATCATCCCGCCGGTGCAGCTTTCAGCCGTCGCGAGCTTGCCCCCGCGCCGGCGCAGCAGCCGGCCCGTCGCCGCCGCCAGCGTCTCGCCATCCTGCCCGTATACCAGGCTGCCCAGTCGCCGGCGCACCTCCTCGGCCGTCGCGCCCGCCATGGCGGCGGCGGCCGCGGGCGTCCCGCCGCCGGCCACGATCCGCACCGAGATCACGCCCGCGCTGACCGTCGTGCCGACGGCGGGGTTGGCCCCGCGCCGCATCAGGTCGGCGATGCTCGCGCCGATGTCCGACTCGCCCACCCCGAAACAGTGCAGCACGCGCTGCACGATGGTTCCCTCGGCCGCCGGCAGCCGCGGCGCCACGTGCCGCTCGAACATCTCCCGCATCTCCTGCGGCACGCCGGGCATCACGAACACCCGCGACCGCCCCACCGCCGCCGCCAGGCCCGGTGCCGTCCCGCAGACGTTCTCCATCGCCTCCGCCCCCTCGGGCATCATCGCCTGCACGCGGTTGGTCTCGTGCATCTGCCGCCCGCGCTGCCGGAAGAACTCCTCGATCCGCCGCAGCGACGACTCGTCCAGCCGCAGCGGCACGCCGCCCATCGCGTCGGCCAGGCCCTCGCGCGTCACGTCGTCGGCCGTCGGACCCAGCCCGCCCGTCACCAGCACCAGTTCCGCCCGACTCGCCGCGTCGGCGATCGCGCCCGCCACCGCTGCGCGGTCGTCGCCCACCGTCGCGTGGCCCGCCGTCACGATGCCCAGTTCCCGCAGCCGCCGCGAAAGGTGCGCGCTGTTGGTGTCCACCGTCTCGCCGTTGATCAACTCATCGCCGATGGAAAGGATGAACGCCTTCATCAATGCTCCTGGATCCGCCTCAATCGCTACAGCCGCCTCCCCTGCTGCCTGCTGCCCTCCTACGCGATCCGCGTATTCGCGTCGATGGGCAGTCCGCAGTGCGGGCAGACGGCCAGGCCCTTTGCCGCGTCGAGGTCCTCGCGTGCAACGGGTCGATTGCAGTGCGGGCAGCGGAACGTCTCGCCTTGGGTGTCGAGATGCCGATTGTCCTTCCCACCGCCCTGGACGCGCGCCTGTTTGCGGCGCCTCCGATCGCGGCTGAGAACGATCCCGGACGGCACGCCCGTGCAGAAAGCGGTGATGACCAACCATTTCCAGAAGTTCCGCCCGGTGGTCCGCATGCGCAACGCCACGCGGACGGACAGCAGAAGGTGCGCCACGATCAACCCGGCGATCAGGCAATGATAGAGCGTGATTTCCTCGGGCATCGGGACATGATAGCAGAGCCGGAGAAAAAGAGAAGACGTCGAACGTTCGACCAGCGATTCCGCAAGGCCGAGGGCGTTGAGGCTGCCCAGGCGGCAGAAGCACATCGCCATGACCGCGCGCACAATGGCCGGCGTGGGAATGCGTCCTTGGTACAGCGGCAGTTGGGCTTGCCGCAGACCCGCTGCGATGTGGCAGTGCCGCGGCCCATCCAGCCCGCCAAGCGCCCCAAGGCGGCCGCGGCGATCCCCGCCGCCCGACCTGCCCCCTCACAGCCCGCGCCGGGCAACCACCAACGCCCCCAGCAGCGCCGTGTCGTACCCCAGCCGCGACACGCGCACCTGCGGATGCGGCACAATGTGAAGCCGCTGCCTCATCACCTCCGCCGCCGGGGCCAGCAGCGACATCCCACGCCCGTGCGCAATGCCACCCCCGATCACGATCACGTCCGGGGCATAGATGGCCGCGAGATTCCGCAGCCCCTGCCCAAGGTTGTGCGCCACTTCGCCCCACTCGGCCTCGCTGAGTTCCTCGGCCCGCTTGCCGTACACGCGACGGATGCCGTTCCCGCTCACCAGCGCCTCCAGGCAGTCCCCGCTGCCGCACTCGCACGCCACGTTGCCCGGATGCGAGCACACGAACGGAATCGCCTGGTGCGCCACCTCCGGATGCGCGCCCCCCGCGCCTCGATACACCCCGCCGTCCACGAGAAACCCCCCGCCCATGCCCGTGCTCATCGTCAGGTACAGAAACCGCCCCGCCGTCTGCCCGGTCAACACGTACTCGCCCACCGCCGCCACGTTGGTGTCCACGTCCACGTGGAACGCACACTTCCAACGCCGACGCATGTGCTCCTTCAGCGGCACCGACCGCCACTGCTTCTGGTGCAGCGGAGAGACCACGCCCGACTCCCAATCCAGCGGCCCGCCGATCGCCGCCCCGATCCCGCCGATCGCCCGGCCGCCCGCCAACTCCTCCACCATCCCATCAAGACAGTCCAACCCCTCCTGCAAATCCTCGGGAGTCTCCCTGCGAAGCCGATTCTCCACCACGCCTTGACCATCCCCGCACGCAGCCATGAACTTCGTGCCGCCGATGTCCAACCCGATGTACAACGACATGATTCCGCCTCGCGCCTTTCTCGCGCCCACCCCCCCCTGCCGCCAAACGTTTCCACACCCGCCCCGGCCGCGACGCCGGCCCATGGCGACCCCACCTCGCCCGCAACATACACGATGCCGCACTTCCCCGCCACCCCGACCTGTGCACTTCGCGCACCACCTCGATTTCGCCGGCCGATGCCCACATTCCACCGCAACCCCATTTTGCCCCAAGCCGTACGTTAAGTTCCCGTTTTGGGCGACGACGTTCACCGCCAGATAGCGATAAAAGATGTCGCTCTTTTCTTTGTCTAGACGCCCAAGGGTGCTGGAGGGGGGATGGTCATCCACAGATTGCGCGGATCAGCACAGATTCAGCGCAAAAAAACCGACGCCTCTGGAGGCGTCGAAGGTCGCTCCGAAGAGCGTTGCCTGCGAAAGTTCTTTTCAGCACTTTCTTACTGTGACTTGAAAGGAACCGTCGCTCGGATACACTTGCTCACATTGTTACACCACTAACCGACCTTGTCAAGGGGAAATGAATGATTCCTGCCGCCAGCACGCCATCGCCGAAAGAAACGATCCTCGCCCTCGACCTGGGCACCGCCTCCGTCGGTTGGTGCCTCTTCGCCGCCGACAACGGCAAACCAACGGCGCTTCTCGGCATGGGCAGCCGCATCTTCGACCCAGGTCTCGACGCCACCGCCGCCGACATCTCCGCCGGCAAGGGCGAACCGCGCAACCTGAAGCGTCGCGAGGCCCGCGGCGCCCGCCGCCGGCTCGCCCGCCGCGCCGGGCGCAAAGGCAAACTCTTCCACCTTCTCCAATCCGCCGGCCTGCTGCCCCCCGGCCTGATCACCGAGTCGCTCCGCGCACTGGACGACGCGCTGCGCCAGAAGTACCTCAACTCGCTCCCCCCCGGAGACCCGCGCCGGTTGCACCTCGCCCACGTCCTGCCTTACTGGTTGCGCAAGGAGGCCCTCGACCGCAAACTCGACCCGCACGAAGTCGGCCGCGCCCTCTACCACCTCTCGCAACGCCGCGGGTTCCTCTCCAACCGCAAGGCCCCCAAGAAACGCGATGAGAAACCGGGCGTCGTCGATGACGGCATCGCCGAAATCCGCAAGGGCATGGGCGCGACCCATTCCCGCACCCTCGGCGAGTACTTCGCCACGCTTAACCCCGAGCAGCTTCGCATTCGCGGCAACTGGACCGCCCGCGGCATGTTCCGCGATGAATTCGACGCCATCTGGAACGCCCAGGCCCCCCACCACTCCCAAACCATGACCCCCGAACTCAAGGAACAGGCGAGCCACGCCATCTTCTTCCAACGCCCGCTGAAATCCG
>CAYWTX010000141.1:0-2501 GCA_964461295.1 uncultured Planctomycetaceae bacterium
CATCGGGGTCGTGCTGGTGCTGGCGCCGAACGCGGCCGGGGTTCCGGACGTGGCCTACGAAGGTCTCGCCGATCGGCTGCGGGCGTACACCGTGATCTACGACGGCGTGCGGTTCGTGGAACCGGCGGAGATCGCGGGCAAGACGGATGCCCAGGTGCGAGCCGTCATCGAGGCCCATCTGGCCGATCCCAAGCGCGGCGTGATGAACAGCGCCGTGCCGGTCAAGGGCGGCTGGTGACCAGCTTCTACTGCCCCTTGACGGGTTCGCCCCACCACAGCGGTTTGAGTTGGAGTTCGGCGTCGTCCAGTTCGCTGCGATTGAATCTCAGCAGATCTTGCGGCATCGCCGCCCACGGCGTCAGGCGCAGCGTCACGGCGTCGCCCGCGCGCAGGCGGGTCTCGCCCGTCAAGCGGTTGTCCCTCATGCTCCACAGGAAGACGACGGCGTCGTCCTCGCTCACGCGGCCGTGGAGAGGGCGGACGCTCGTGAGGTGGAGGCAGAAGATGTGGTCCTTGTAGGGCACGGCGCCCGGGCGGGGCACGGAGGACATGGCTTTGACGACGCCGCGGACGACCAGCTTGTCGGCCGGCGCTGATGTGGCGGTGGTGACGGGCTTGGTGACGGGCGAGGCGGGGGGCAGGTCGATGATTTTCCAGTCGCCGACGGCCAGTTCGCGGGTGACGAACTGCCAGATGACGACCTTCTTGCCGGCCAGGACGTCCGGGCCGGTCGTCATGCGTTGGCGGAGCATCTCGCGTGTGGCGTAGGCGCCGGCGTCGTTGCGGGCCAGCAGGTCCACGGGGGCCTGGAGCTGGTAGCTGAGTTGTTCGGCCAGTCCGGCGGCGCTGCCCCAGCCCATCTCGCCGAGGGAGTAGATGTTGGTGAAGCTGTCGCCCAGGAGCAGGACGGCGGCTTGGGGCGACGGCTGCCAAGGCGAGCCGTCGGCGGCCCGCACGGGGCGCAGCGTGGCCGTCTCGGCGGGCAGCAGGTCGGAGTCCGGCGGCAAGCGGAGCATGCGGGCGACGTCGCCCTGGGAGGTGACGGCGGCCTCGCCCCGGGCATAGGCGGGCGCGGCGGCACGGGGCACGCCGGCGGCCTCGCGGACGGCCTCGGCGAGCCCGGCGGCGACGAGTTCCATCGCCTGGGGCGTCCAGTGGGTGTCGGTGGCCAGGTACTGCGCCTGACGGGTGTCTCGCTTGGCCTGGATCAGGGCCGGGGTGACGTCGACGACGCGGACGCCGCCGGATTCCAGGTCGCGGAGGAACTGCCCGTACGAGGCGTTCTGCACGACGGATGAGCCGTCGTAGCGCCGGCTGAACTTCTCCGGGTGGATCACAGGCTTGCAGGGCACGGGCAGGACGATCAGTTCGATGCTGCGGGCTTTCAGTTGATCGCGGAAATGCAGGATGGCCGTTCGTGGGTCGGCCTGGATCTGGGTTGTCCCCCAGCGGGACCTGGCCCGCAGCACGTCGGGATCGAGGAACCCGCGTTGGGTGAGGTAGTCGACGTCCGGGCGATAGAATACCCATCCGTCTCGGCCCATGTAAGCCTTCTCGTTGCCGGCCCCCGCTCGGCACAGCGCGGCCTGGAGTTGCGGGCGGACGGCGTTGGAGATCACCGAGCCTTTCACCAGTTCGTCGGCGAAGGCCTCGATCTCCGCCGTGGTGGCCAGGGACTGCCAGAGACGCCCCAGGCCGTGCCGGCCCTGGCTTCGCCGGAGGCTGGGCAGGAGGGCGGTCACGTCGTAGCAGGCCGGGAGGATGTGGCCGGCGCCCTCGGCCTGGCGGCGGCGGAGGTTCCGCGGGATTTCGGTCAGGTGCTGGACGACGGCCTCGCAGGAGATGGCGGCCAGCAGAACGGCGCAGAGGAACCAGCCGACCGACCTGGACAGGACGGTGGACTTGAGGGACAGTTCCGCCTCTTCCTCGCGGCTGCCCTTCTCATAGAGTTTGTATTCGCCGGTGGACAAGGTGGCCTCAGAATATGAAGTAGATAAACGGGTTGTATTCCTGGGTGGCCAGGACGAGCAGGGACAGGCCCAGCAGGCCCGCGCAGGCGAGGGCCTTGGGCCAGGTCAGGCGATGGGTCCAGGCCCAGGTCTGCGGGGCGGCCCAGACCACCGTCGCCGCCAGGGCGAAGCACGCCAGGTAGTAGGGTTGGTGGAGCAGCCCATCCAGCATGCCGGCCCCTGCCTGGGTGTGGCCCAGGCCGAACATGGCGCCCAGGTAGGACACAGCGGCCGGGAGGCTGCTGGCCCGGAAGAACACCCAGGTGATGCAGAGGATGAAGTAGGTCAGGAGGACCTTGGCGGGCGCGGGCAGGCGGCGGTAGAGGCTGTCCTTGCCCTGGGCCCGCTCGAAGGCCAGCATGGCCCCATGGATGGCGCCCCAGATGACGAACGTCCAGGCGGCGCCGTGCCACAGGCCCCCCAGCAGCATGACCAGGGCCAGGTTGACGTACGTGCGAGCCGTCCCCTTGCGGTTGCCGCCCAGCGGGATGT
>CAYWTX010000142.1:0-3217 GCA_964461295.1 uncultured Planctomycetaceae bacterium
ACCGTACATGGAAAAATGGCCTTTCTACCACTTGGAAGTTGGCGCGGTTCCTGAGTCGAAATATCTGCGCACCATCGCAAGACCGTATTCCGAATCAATCAGGACACTCGCTCAGGCCCGAGACATCAGAGATGCTCTCCTGGATTTGGGAATCAAGATCGGAATGTCATTTGAGTACGAACGGTTCGAGGAGATATTTCAAAAGGAAGAGGCCAATTGGCAAAGGGCTTCAGCCAAGACAAAACAATATCTGAGCTGGTAGCCGGTGTGAACAAAAACATCCTCAAACTCGCGATCCCCAGCATCATCAGCAACATAAGTATTCCCCTCCTTAGCTCGATTGACACCGCGCTCGTAGGACATCTTGACCAAACCTACTATCTCGGCGGCGTGGCAGTTGGCGCCATGATCTTCAATTTCCTTTTCTGGGGGTTCGGCTTCCTGCGCATGGGAACCACCGGAATCACCGCGCAAGCCTTTGGCAAAGGGGATCAATCTGAGAGCATTCTCACACTGGCGCGAGCGCTACTCGTCGCGATCATTGGCGGTGTGGCGCTGGTTGCATTCCAAGGACTGATCTCCTGGACGGCCTTTCAACTCGTCACCTCTACCCCGGAGGTGAAAACACAGGCAGAAATCTACTACCATATCCGCATCTGGAGCGCACCTGCAGTGCTGGCCATCTATGCCTTTCAGGGTTGGTTTCTCGGTGTGCAAAACGCCCGTTACCCGATGATCGTGGCGATTGCCGTGAACAGCATAGCAATTGTTCTCGACATCATATTCCTGCGCGTGCTCGGTATGAAAACCGCAGGCGTGGCTCTTGGTTCAGTGATCGCCAACTACTTCGGCGTACTTCTGGCTCTCTTTCTCTTTCTGCACACCTATCGTGATTATCTCGGTAAGATTGTCCGACGGCGACTGCTGGAACTTTCAGAAACCCGGCGATTTTTCAGTGTGAACCGCGACATCTTCCTGCGAACGTTGCTGTTGATCGTTTCCTATTCTTTCTTTACCGCCAAATCAGCCGCCGGTGGCGATAGTGTGCTGGCCGCCAACTCTATTCTGATGCAACTATGGATGATTGTCTCTTACGGTGTCGATGGCTTTGCCTATGCTGCCGAAAGTCTCGTAGGCAAGTTTTTCGGGGCACGCGATCTCGTGAGTCTTAAGAAAGCGATCTGGCATTTGTTCGCATGGGGAATGGGGCTGAGTCTGCTGACTTCACTGACTTACTGGCTGTTTGGCGAACCGATCCTGAGACTGTTTACGGACAAGCAGGATATCATTCTCGTGGCAATGGCCTTCTTTGGCTGGACAATTGCCGCACCGGTGGTCAATGCTGTCTGTTTTATTTGGGATGGTGTGTTTATCGGCGCTACCGCAACACGCGCCATGCTGCTTTCGATGGTGCTGGCCACCCTGGTATTCTTCCTGCCAGTTTACTATCTCACCAGCGGATCGCTTGGCAATCACAGTCTCTGGCTGGCGATGACCAGCTTCATGGCAGTGCGCGGAATCACGTTAACTCTGTACGCCAAGAAAGCGATCTTTGCGACCGTGTCACGTTATGGGAAAACAGGTACTATAAACGCTTGACTGCTTCTTCGTATGGAGTGAAGCCGACGATTCCTTTCGTGAAAACGTGTGCCGGTTTGTGGAAGGCTGGATCGTCGGCGATAATCTTGAGCAGGCGCTCTCGGTGCTCCGGTTGCGCCAGATGGGCGATACCAATTGCACGCTCACCCAGGCTCAGGCCGCGACGATCAAAGGCGCCATTTTCCGTCACCAGAATCACCTGATCCGCCGGAATTGCCGTCGTCGTGATGCCTGCCGGTGAACGATCAACGATTTTGGAGATACCGTTCTTGGTGCTCGATTTCAGCGCAATGATTGCCACACCGCCATCGGAGTATTGCGCGCCCCGGATAAAATCGCTTTGACCGCCGACACCGGAATAGATCTTGCGGGCGTCGAGCGAATCTGCCCAGATATTGCCGTGCAGATCAACTCCGATAGCGCTGTTGATCGCGACGATTTTGGGGTGTTCGGCAATCTTGAAAACACTGTTGGTATAGTTACTGGGCCGGCTCTGAATCGCGCTGTTTTTGCTCATCCAGTCGTAGTCCGTCTGATTTGATGCCAGAAAGATCGACGACACCGAAAAATTGAGATGCTTCTTCCACTTGTTGCTCACTGCGCCCGCTACGACCAACCGTGCTAACGCCCCGGCAAACAATTCCGTGTGAATTCCTAGATCACGCACACCCTTATTGAGAATCGCCGTCGTGACAGCCTCCGGAACTTCGCCGATGCCATATTGCAGCGTTGAACCCGGCTCATCGCCTGAGCCGTCCTCAATGTAAAGCGCGGTGATAATCTCACCGATACGCGTGGCGACATCATCCGGCTTTTTGATCGGGCTGGTAGGCAGCGGATAATCGGTTTCCACGATATAGTCAATATTATTTTCAGCGATTGTTGTACCAAGGACAAACGGCATCTGCCTATTGCGTTCAGCTATGACGATACCACCGGTGGCGTTGCAGTATTCCACCGCCGACAGTACTCCCTCGATGGTTGTACCCAAACTGTAGCGGCCGCCAATGTCGGGACCGGCAACTGAGATAACTGCGACATTCGGCTTCATTCGCAGCTTCATGTATTTCGGAATCTCCGACAGATGCATCGGATGATAAAAAGCCCAGCCGTTGTTGACCGCTTCACGTGTCAGGTAGCTGGCAAAAATGACGCGATGAGTGATATCACGGCAGCGTTCCTCCGTGAACAGCGGGTGAAGCCCTTCCCCCAGAAGCAGCACACCATAAATGGAAACACCCTTAATGGAGGTGTCCTTCGCGATTTGTCCCAACAGAACCTGCGGGGCAGCGGCATTGCCGGAAGTGTAAATCACACTCCCCGGTCTTAGTACTGACGAGTTTACAGCTTCTTCAACTGAGGAAACGATCTTCATAGCCTATCTATACCGGAATAAGTCGCCTAATTCAAGTACTTATTGTTTCGGCACAGGCCGTGTCGAAGTTGAGCAACGGCATGACTCGCATAACGCACAGGAAGAACCCTCTATCTTGTCATCATTGATGACGCCATTTGCAGACACAATTTAGTCCCGTCACACGCAACCTTGCCCATGACTAAAGTTTTTGTTGACTGTGTGTTGCAACAGATGCAGACTGTCTTGTACTCTAACCCTTTG
>CAYWTX010000143.1:0-7878 GCA_964461295.1 uncultured Planctomycetaceae bacterium
ACGAGATGGGCGTGGTCTACATGCGCCATTACGACACCGGCATCGAGTGGGAACGCAAGGGCCCGCCGGACACGACGCGCATGCCCGACCTGATGAAGTTCGTCGCCAAGGAGTCCGGCGTGGCCGAGTTCGCCCACGCGCCGTGGATCACCTTCGGCAAGTCGTCGCGCGGAAGCTTCCCGTTTCGCGCGGCCTGGCACTTCCCCGAACGCACCATCGCGACGATCTCCTACCACGGGGAAACGCCCACCTGGCCGGTGCCCGACTGGGTGAATTTCAAGGGCCAGACGATCCTCGAAGTCAACGCCAACGGCGAGACCGAGTGGGGCGGCACGTGGTTCAACCACGTCCGGCCGTCGCTGCTGAACTATCGTGGTCAGAAGGGCTGGCTGGCGCATCAGGTGGTGGCCAAAGGCGTGGGGCACGGCGACTATCCCGACGAAACGTCGGGCAAGGGCGACCCGACGCCGCGAATGAGGCGTGTGCGGATCTGGGAGTATCTGGCCTTGTTCGTCGATAAGGCGTTGGAACTGCGCGTGCCCAAGGACAAGTATCCGACGGACGGCCCCATCGAGCTTAGGCAGGTCGACGAGGCCGGGGGGTACCTGATCGACCCGTTCGCGGTGGAGGATCTCTTCGGCGTGCCCCGCCTGCCGCTGCGCGAGGAGAACGGCGTGTACCTGAGCAACCCCGGCGACGCCGTGCCGGTGAGCGGTTTCGCCGCGTTGGCGGCGCCAAAGGACTACACGGCGCCCGAGGGCGTGCCGGTGGTGAAGTTCGAGCCCGGCAAGAGCCCAAGGCAGTGGATTCTGACCGAGAGCCTGAAGTACATCATGAAGGCCGACCCCATCAACGAGGCGGGCGGGTTCGCCAGGATCATGCCCAAGCCCGGCGACCAGGTGACGATCGACGACAAGACGGCGACCTTCACGCCCATCACGCCCAAGCAGGTCGGCAAGAACGGGGGGATCGCGATGGCGAGCGGCCGGAACACGATGATGGCCTTCACGGTCGTCGACATTCCGGAGAAGAGATTCGTCAAGGTTCAGCAGGGGTTCACGGCCGCCACGAGGATACAGATCATCCTGGGGGGCGTGCCGGTGCGGCACAAGCAGGTGCTGGAGTTGCAGCCGGGCAAGTACCCGATGCTGGTGGTGGTGCGGATGGGCGTATATTGGGATCGCATCGAGCCATCGCTGGCGGAGGCGACCGAGGCCGAGGTGGCGATGGCCAGGCAGATGCAGGCGGAGGAGGACAAGCGGGCGGCCGAGGAAGCGGCGATCAAAGCAAGGGGCGTCCAGGCCCCGAAGGTGCCGATCCACAAGGCCGTGGACGTGCCCAAGGAGAAGCGTGCCCGGATGTTCTGGGTGGCCGACAAGGAACAGGCCGACGCCTGGCTGGACTTGCACGCGAACCCGCTGAAGTAGGGCGGCCCCGTGGCGGACCGTATTACAGTTGCAGGCTGAACTCGCGCCCGGCGATCTTGAGGTCAACTCGGTCGCGCTCGATCCTGAGGATTCGCGCGCCGTTGACGAGGTTGCCCGTTCGCACGGGGCGGTCATTGATGATGGCGACGTTCTCGTCAGGCCCGCAGACGATTCCGCTGAGCTTGAACTGGGAGATGTCGACGTAGGCGGCGGGGGGCTGGGATGGTCTGGGCGCGGGCGTCGTGGTCGGTTGGTTGGCGTCCAGGCGCCCGCCATGCCGGGCGGGGGTGCTCGCTTCATTGGGGTCCTGGCGAGGTGCATGCGACGGGTTGAGGACGCGGGGGCCGACCGTATTGACCGCCAGCATCGTCCTGGCGAGGGCGGCTTCGGTTTCCTTGCTGGGCGGTCCTGGCGACGGCGCCGCGGAGGCGGGAACGCCCGGAGTTCCAGGGCCTTGAGTTCCTGGGCTTCGGGAGGAAGCGCCGGAGGCCGTTTGTGCGTCGTGGTCGTTCTCGGCGACGGCGTTCCGGGGCGTCGTGGGCGATCCGCCCTCGTGCCAGACGTACCACGCTGACGCGGCCAGACAGGCGAGGAAGCCGCCGGCGAGCATCAGGGTCGTGACGGCGCGGCTGTGAGGCTTCTGCTGCGGGTGGATCATGCTTTCGGGCGGCAGCTCGGGCGGCAGCGGCGGGGGGGGCGGGCCGGCGTCGGGCGAAGCGGGCAGCACCGTGAGGTTGTCGAAGTAGGACGAGCGGTTGAGCTTGTCGGCTTCGGCTCGTTTCAGGGCCTCGTTGATCAGGCTCATCAGCAGGCCTCCTTCAGTTCGTCGACGGCCGCCAGGACGATCCGCCTGTCGATCGTGTTGGTGCGGTAGACGTACCCGGCCAGCAGCGCCTTGTCGCTCAGGGCGTTCACCAGGCGCGGCGTGCCGTGCGAGAAGCGGAAGATTTCCCGCACGGCCGCGAAGTCGAACCGGACCGCGTTCTGCTCGGCCTCCTCCTGTCCGGCCACCTTGAGCCGGTGGCGCAGATACTCGGCGGTGTCCTCCTCGGTCATGTTCTTGAGGTGGTAGCGGACGACGATGCGTTGGGCAAGTTGGCGAAGGGCGGGGTTGTTGAGCTTGTCGCGGAGTTCGGGCTGGCCGACGAGGACGATCTGGAGCAGCTTCTGGCGTTCGGTCTCGAGGTTGCTGAGCATGCGAACCGTTTCGAGCCCGGAGATGGACATGACCTGCGCCTCGTCGATGATGAGCACGGCGTCCTGGCCTGTGGAGTTGATTCGCAGGAGGAATTCGTTGAGGACCTTGAGATACCCCAAGCGGTCGCGGGCCGAACTGCTGATGCCGAACTCCTCGACGACGGCCCGCAGGAGCTGGGTGTCGCTGAGCATGGGGTTGAGGATCAAGGCGGTGTGGAAGCTGGAGGGCAGTTGGCGGAGCAGCACCCGGCAGAGCGTGCTTTTGCCGGCCCCGACTTCGCCGGTGAGGCAACTGAATCCCTTCCGCTGCTGGATGCCGTAGAGCACGTGGTTGAGCGCCTCGCGGTGCTGGGCGGTCATGTAGAGGAACCGGGGATCCGGGGTGATGTTGAAGGGTTCTTCGCGTAGGCGGTAGAACTCGATGTACATCGCTGTGCTCTCTCGCTGCCTCTGGGGCGGCTAAAGGGTGCCGGTGTTCCGTACGCAGTGGTTACTTCGGCAGGCGGCGTGGGCCACTTAAACAGCAAAGACGGCAAAATCGATACAGGGGGCGCAGGGAGCGAGGAACCTGGGACTGTCCTGTCCTCTCGCCGCGGGCGGCGCCCTCGGCTGAGCCAGGCCGCGAATTCCAGTTTGCGCTTAATGGTGGCGTTGAGGGAGGCCGATAAACCGTTGAGGTCGGCGAATCGCTATAATCAGAACCTGCGGCGGGCGAGTGCAGTAGTAACGCCGGCGAGGCGCCTTGGGTGTACATGCGGCCGATAGCGCCCAGTCGGGCGCGAGGCGGCGCCGGCGAAGTCAACACACAGGAAAGGTAGCGTCCATGAAGCGAGTGGCAGTGCTGCTGGCGGCGGGGTTGTGGATCGTGGGATGCGGTGGGGGCGCGGGCACGAGCGACGCCAACCGCGACGCCAACTCCAAGGGCGGCGTGGCGCGACCGGCGAGCCACAGCGGCGGCGGCGGCGCCGTCAGCATCGGCCTCGACAAGCCCGCCGACGGCGTCGTCCGCGAAGCGGCTGTCTCGGGGGCCTTCTACGCCAGCGACGCCAACCAGCTCGCTCGCGGGGTCGACCAGTTGCTCGCCCAGTCCGTCGCCGCCGCCCCGGGTCCGGTGCGCGGGTTGATCTGTCCGCACGCGGGCTACGTCTTCTCCGGGCTGACCGCCGCGGTCGGGCACAAGCAGCTCATGGGCGCCGACGTGCAGACGGTGATCCTCCTGGCCTCGTCGCACACGGCCACGTATAGCGGCGCGGCCATACCGGCGGTGAAGGCGTTCCGCACGCCGCTGGGGCCGGTGCTGCTGTCGCCCAAGGCGGCTGCGCTTGCCGACAAGCCCCCGTTCTCGTCCACCCCCAAGGCGGACGTGCAGCGCCCCGGCGGCTGGGAGACCGCGCCCAAGGCCGCGCCCGCGGTCGGGAAGGACACGCCGCACACGTGGGACCACACCATCGAGGTGCAACTGCCGTTCCTGCAGCGGACGCTGAAGGACTTCCAGATCATCCCGATCCTGTTCGGGGAGGTGGATCCCGCGGCCGTGGCCGAGGCCCTGCTGCCGGTTCTGGACGACAAGACCGTGATCGTCGTTTCGTCGGACCTGAGCCACTACAAGACGGACGAAGTGGCCCGGGCGGTGGACGGCTGCTGCGTCCAGGCCGTGCGCGAGATGGACGTCAAGGCGATGGCCCAGCAGGAGGCGTGCGGGAAGGGCCCGATCCTGACGCTGATGCACATCGCCAAGGCCCGCAACTGGAAGCCGATCTTCCTGGGCTACTCCAACAGCGGCGACGTGAAGAACGGCGACAAGAGCCGCGTGGTGGGCTACATGGCCTTCGCGTTCGTCGAGGAGGGGCAGGCCAAGGACGAGCCGCTGGACGAGCAGGAGAAGGCGTTCCTGCTGAAGGCCGCGCGGATCGCCGCCACGGCGGCCGCCGAGAAGAAGCCCCTGCCCGGGCTGAACCGATCGAGCATGCCGCGAAAGCTGCTCGTGCCGCGCGGCGCCTTCACCACCCTGAACCTTGACGGCAAGCTCCGCGGCTGCGTCGGCTATACGCTGCCGGTCAAGCCGCTGTGCCAGGCGGTGATGGAGACGGCCGCCCTGGCGACCGTGAACGACAACCGGTTCAAGCCGGTCACGCCGGAAGAACTGGCCAAGTGCGAGGTGGACATCTCCGTTCTGACCACGCCCAAGGGCATCTACTACAACGAGCCTTCCGACCTGCTGAAGAAGCTGCGCCCCAACATCGACGGCGTGGTGTTGCAGGTGGACAACCGCCAGGGGGTGTACCTGCCGGCTGTGTGGAAGGAAGTTCCCGAGCCCGACAAGTTCATGGACAGCCTGGCCCGCAAGGCGGGCTTGCCGGCCGACGCCTGGCGGCACCCCTCGGCCCAGGTGTTGATCTTCCAGGCTGAGGAGTTCAAGGAATCGGCGGCGGCTTCGCAGCCGGCGGCGGCGGCGACGCAACCGGCGGCGAAGGGATAGGAAACTTCAGGCGTGACATCGCCAAGAGGCAAGCAGGTCGCCGAATTGCCGCGCGATTCGTCGAACGGCTTGCCTCTTGGCGTTGATGGGGATTGCGGCCCGGCTTCGCCGCGCCTCATCATGGCGTCCGTCGGCGCCATCGGCTTCTCCGCCACGATCACCCAACTCGTGCTGATGCGCGAGTTGCTGTGCGTCCTGGCCGGCAACGAGCTGATCCTCGGCGTCATCCTCGGCAACTGGTTCCTGCTCACCGGGCTGGGGGCTGCCCTGGGCCGCACCGCCGGAACCCTGCGCCGGCCGCTGGGCGTGCTGACGGCCGCGCAGGTGCTGGTGGCGCTTCTCCCGGCCGCCAGCGTAGTGGCGTTGCGGATGCTGCGCGACTCGCTGTTCATCCGGGGTTCGGAGATCGGCCCAGCCGGAAGCGCGGTGGCGTCGTTGGCGCTGTTGGGGCCGTACTGCGTGGTGTCGGGCTATGTGCTGACGCTGGCGTGCGGGATCGCGGGAGGGGGCAATGCCGCTTGCGGCAGGCAGGACCTGGGGCGAGCGGACGGCGTTCGGCGAGCCGCAAGCGGCGCCTGGGGCGTTCAGGCCATTGGGCGCGTGTACGCCTGGGACGTGCTGGGCGGGATCGCCGGGGGCCTGGCGTTCACGTTCCTGCTGGTGCACGTGATGAGCGACCTGGCGGCGCTGTACGTTCCGGCCGCGGCGAACCTCGCCCTGGCGGCGGCGCTGTCGTTGCGGCTGCGGCGATGGGCGTGGGCTGCCGCGGCGGGCGTGGTCGCGGCCGGCGCGGCCGTGGCGGTTGCGGCCGTCGATTGGGGCGCCCTGTCCACGCGGGCGGCGTTTTCCGGCCAGGAAGTCGTGTACGACTCGGCCGGGCCGTATGGCCGGGTGGTGGTGACGCGCGGCGGCGAGCAGCACACCTTCTTCCACAGCGGCGTGCCGCTGTTCACCACGAACGACACCGAGCGCATCGAGGAGACGGTGCATCTGGCGATGGCCCAGCGTCCGGCGGCCAGCAGCGCGCTCATTTTGTGCGGCGGGGTGTCCGGCACGGCGGCCGAGGCGATGAAATACCCGGCCATGGGGAAGGTTGTGGCCGCGGAGATCAACCCGCGGGTGATCGAGGCGGCGCGGCGGTTCGTGCCCGGCAACCTTGCCGACGGGCGGATCCGCCTGGAGCCGACTGACGGGCGGCGGCTGCTCCGCCGCGGCGGCGAGTTGTTCGACGTGATCCTCTCCGACGCGCCCGACCCGTCCACATCGCAGATCAACCGGTTTTTCACGGCCGAGTTCGCCGCCGAGGCGAAAGCCCGCCTGCGGGCCGGCGGCGTGCTGGCCGTGTCGCTGGGCAGCTACGCCAACTTCATCAGCCCCGAGACCGGCGCGATGCTCGCCACCATGCAGCGGACGCTCAAGACGGCGTTCGCCAACGTGCTGATCCTCCCGGCCGGGCGCGTCGTGCTGCTGGCGTCCGACGGACCGCTGACGGCCGAGGTGGCGCCCGCGATGCGGCAGGCGGGCGTGGAGACCCGATGGGTCACGCCGCAGTACGCCTTCAGCACGCTGACTCCCGAGCGCCTGGCCGACCTGCGCGCCGCGGGCGGCGCGGGCGGTGCCGTGAACCGCGACTTCACGCCGAGCCTGTACTTCCTGCACCTGCGGCAGTGGCTCAGCCGCCACGGGGCGCGGGTCACGGTTGGCGAGGCGGCCGTGCTGGTCGCAGTGGTGCTGGGCGTGGTCGTGTTGCTGGTTCGCGGCGGGCGGGTGGGCACGGTCGTGTTCACGACCGGCTTCGCGGCGTCGGCGTTGGAGGTGGTGGTGCTGCTGGGCTACCAGATCGCGCACGGCAGCCTGTACGAAGGGCTGGGGCTGATTGTCACGGCGTTCATGGCGGGCTTGGCGGCGGGAGTGGTGCTGGCCAACCGGCGGCCGGCGCAGCGCCCGCGGCGGGCGCTGGCGCTGGTAACGGCGGCCGTGGCGGGGTTTGCCGTCGCGTTGCCGGCAGGCGTGTGGGCGTTGACGCGGCCGGTGGGTCCTGCCGCGGCGGCGCTGTCGGCGTACGGGGCGTTCCCGCTGCTGACGGGCGTGCTGGGCGCCCTGGTCGGGGCCGCGTTCCCGCTGGCGGTCGCCGCGTCCGCGACGAGCGGCGCGGCGACGACGGCAACGGCCGGGCGGATCTACGCGGCCGACTACGTCGGCGGCTGCGTGGGCGCCGTGCTGGTGAGCACGCTGCTGATCCCGCTGCTGGGCGTGCCGGCGGCGTGTGGTATCATTGCAGCGGTGAACGCGGGCGCGGCAGCTTTGCTGCTGCGTCGATAGCGGGCAACTGACCCGGAAATGCTACAATGAAGCAGGAGACTGGCAAGCCGTTTGGCTGGTTCGTCGTGAAGGCCGTGAGGCTCTCCGGCTGGGTGCTGCTGGTGCTGATGATCGTGTTCACCGTGACCGGCTACGGCCTGACGGGCAAGTACGGCTGCACGGAGTTGATCGGCAAGCGTGTTTCGGAGGTGCTCCACTACGAACTGGACGAGGTGCTGCTGGCGGTGCTGGCCGTGCATGTGGGGGCGGCCCTGTGGATCGCCATGAGGAGGTGGGGATGGATCGGGCGGAAGAAGACCTGACGCCGACGGACGACATTCCGAATGCGGAGGGGAGGTCCGCAACCCAACACAGCCGCGTCGTGCCGACGCGGTCGGGTGCCAATGAGGGACCGCTTTCGCAGAAGGACGCGATGGATACGCTGTCGCTGGCCGACGCAAGGGATACGCCTCC
>CAYWTX010000144.1:0-8390 GCA_964461295.1 uncultured Planctomycetaceae bacterium
CGATTCTTTCACAAACTCTCGGCTGTTCTCCGACCTCCGATCCAAGACCGACGCCGCTGGAGCGGGCCAGCCTCCCGATCGCGAATCCCTTGACACCCGACACCCGGCCCTCGACACTCCGTCGGTGTTCTGTGACTCCCACTGCCATCTCGCCCACGGCCGATTGCGGCAGGATCTGCCCGGCGTGCTGCTGCGCGCCCGCCAGGCCGGCGTGACGCGGATCATCTGCGCCGCCGGCGACCTCCAGGAATCTCGCGCTGCCGCCGCCATCGCGGCCGCCAACGACGGCGTCTGGTTCACCGCCGGCGTGCATCCCCACGGGGCGAAGGACGTCGCCGGCTCCTCCGCCGGTGTCGCATCGCCAGACGCCGACCCCCAAGCCGAAGAGCGGGCTGGGCGCGGGCCGGAGAAGGCAGTGCGTTGCGTCGCCTCCATCGCCCAACTCGCCGCCGAGCCGCAGAACGTCGCCGTCGGCGAGATCGGCCTGGACTACCACTATGACTTGTCCCCCCGCGCAACGCAGCGACAGGTCTTCGCCGAACAGCTCGCCCTGGCCGTGCGGCTGCGAAAACCCGTGGTCCTCCACACGCGCGAGGCGTTCGACGACACGCTGGCCATCCTGGCCGAGTCGCGCATCGACGGCGCGCGCGTCCTGCTGCACTGCTGCACCGAGCCGGCCCCGAACGTCCGCCGCGCCCTGGACCTGGGCACAACGGTCAGCTTCTCGGGGATCGTGACGTTCCGCAACAGCGGCCACCTGCGCCAGGCCGCCTTGATCGTGCCCGACGACCGCCTGCTGATCGAGACCGACGCTCCGTTCTGCTCGCCCGAGCCGATGCGGAAGATGAAGACCAACGAGCCCGCCAACGTGCTCCACGTCGCCGCGTGCCTGGCCGGGCTTCGCGGCACGACCTCCGCCCGCCTGGCCGAACTGACCACCGCCAACGCCGTGCGGTTTTTCGCCCTGGGGTGAGGCGGCGTCGCCCATGCCTCTGGCGGGCTCGGGGCCGACGTAGACTGTGCGTTCACGTGCGCTTTTCCCGGGTAACGCAGCCTGGGCGGGTCCGGACGCGTTCGGGTCGTCCGTGCCAGGAAGAGGCGCTTGTACGCGCGGTTTGCGCCGGGCGTTGCGTTGCCCCCGCCGACATGCCCATCCCACCCCCGACTCCTTGTACTTCCCACCCCGGGGGCTCCTGCACCTCCAAGCCCCGACTCCTTGTACTTCCCACCCCGGGGGCTCCTGCACTTCCAAGCCCCGACTCCTTGTACTTCCCACCCCCGGGGCTCCTGCACTTCCAAGCCCCGGCCCGGCGTGGCCGGGGCATCCCGGTCTTCGGTTCCCTAGATCACCAGCCTGTGTTTCCCCGCTTTCAGCGGGGCCTTGCGCCCGTCCGGAATAACCGGCACGGGCGAGTCAAGGTCGGCTTGGGTTCCGCCGCTCCTGGTGCGGCGCAGGCGTACGCGGATCTCGCCGTGCGGCGTCGGCACCGTGCCGGACGCCTCCCGCAGCGGGCCAAGCTCCGGCGCGAAGCGCACGCGGGCGAAGCCGTCCACGCCCGGATCGGGTTCCACGCCCAACACCGTCTGAAGGAATTCGATGGCCGGGGCGACCGACCATGCGTGGCAGTCGCTGCGCGACGTGGGGCTGTCGCTCTCCGGCCAGGTCGTTAGAGCCGTGCCGTCCAGCAGGCGCTCCCAGCGGCCCAACTGCGCGAAGAATTCTGCCCGCATCCCGGCCGCCTTGAGCGCCTGCATCACGTAGTAGCGGTAGTAGAACGTGCCGGGGCCGGCGATGTCGGCGCCCTCCGTATGCAGCGCGCGGGCCAGGACCTTGCCCGCCTTCGCGGCCGGCCAGGCGCCGGCCAGGATCGCTTCCACTTGCGCGTGCTGGCTGTACGAAGCGTGGGCGGGCGTGTCGGCGAGCAGGGCGCGGCCGGCGTCCCAGCAGGTTCGCAGCACGGTCCGGGCAAGCCGGGCAGCCTGGCGCCGCCAGCGCGGCGCCAGTTCGGCAAAGCCGCCGGCGCGTTCCAGGTCCGCCTGCCACCGGCACGCCCGCGCCAGCAGCAGCGTGAGGATGGCCGAGCCGCCGTCGGGGTCCTGCGGGGCGTTGCCCGCCTTGAACGCCGGCGTCCAATCGACGAACGGGGCGTGGCCGACGCGCCCCAGCAGGCCGTCGGGGCGCAGGCGCCGCAGGAACCAGCCCAGCACCTCGCGGGCGAACGGCAGGTACGGCTCCAGGAACTTGCCGTCGCCGCGGTAGACGCGGAAGTCGTGCATCATGCCGATCCAGTACAGCGAGAACGTCGGAAGGACCTGCACGGCCTTGGAGGGGTAGCGGCACTGCGTGAGGCCCTCGGGCAGGCGCGAGGCGTGGAAGTCGTCGATGGCCTTGCGGGCGAGGCGGTCGTCGCCGGCGACGAGGTAGTGGTACACTGCCTGCACGCGGATGTCGCCGGGGAACTGCGCCTGCTCGTAATGCGGGCAGTCGAAGAACGTCTCGTGCGCGCACAGCCGCGCCGTGCGGAAGCTGATGTCCCAGAGGCTGTCGAACGCCTCGCGGCGGGCGGCATCGGCGGCGAACCTGGCCCGCAGCCGCAACGGGTAGGCCGTCGCGACGCACGTGAAGCGGTCCAGCGCGAGCGGCTCGGCCGCCGTCGCGACGCGTAGTTCGACGTAGCGGAATGCCCGGAACCACAGCGGGGTGAACGTGCATTCGTCGCGGCCATCGGGGAGGAACTCGTCAAGTTGGCCCCAGATGTGCTTGCCCGCGGTCTCGTCGCGGTTGCCCTTGAGCCACGTGCGGTCGACGATCGGCGCTTCGGCGTAGACGAGGCGGATGACGGCTCCGCGCCCCCCGCTGACGGTGAGCACGGGGTAGGCGTTGGTAAGCTCGCCTCGGTCCAGCAGGATGCGGACCTGGGAGTTGGGGGCGATGGTGAGCGGGGACAGCGAAGCAAACGGTCCCTCGGTTGGGCCCGACCGGGGCGACACGCCGCGGCTCTGTTGGTTCTTCACCCACTCGGATGCGGCGTCCGCAAGCGAGGCGTCCGCCTCCGCCACGCGGGCGAAGTGCTCCTCGCGCTCTTCCATGGCCGGCAGCGGGTCGGGGCGGAGCCAGCAGCCCAGCGGGAAGTTGCCCCACTCGTTCGCCACGCCCCGGCAGAGGACCTTCGCCTCCGGCCAGGACGAATCGTCGAAGCCCGCCGCCGCCCAGTCGCGGACGGCCTTCGCGGCGTCGGTCCGCTGGCCGGCGCCGACGACGAAGTAGGGCCGGTGCTCGCCCCAGGCCGTCTCCTCCAGCGGCGCGCGGGAGACATCGTGCACGCAGCGCCACCCCGGCCCGGTGGCGAGGGCGCCCAACGTGGCGGCGGAGCCTGCTCCGCGCGTCCTGGCCGCGTGTTCCGGGCATACCAGGAAGAACCCCGGCCCGCCGAGTTGCCCGATCCCGCCGTAGCGGCCGAAGTGAACTACCTCGGCCGCCAGGACATGCGGCCCGGCCGACAGGGGCGGCAACGTCACCCGCGCCACGCCCCAGCGCATCGGGTCCGACCGCGACGGCCCGCGCGCGATCACCCGGCCATCCAGGTACAGGATGAACCGTTGGCTCGCGCTGACCCACAGGGCCGCGGACTTCATCGCGGCGGGCAGCTCGAATGCCCGCCGCATCAGCACGACGGCCCAGCCGTCGCGCGGCACGCCTGCGTCGCCGTGCCACACCGCCGGCGTGTTCAGGACGGGATGGTCCGGCGCGAAGGCGGGAAGTCCCTTCTCTGTCATATCTCCACCGCATCGTGACGATGCAACGTGCGCGGCTTCCTGGCGTTCCGAATCGCTCGGGCCTATTGCCCCAACAGGATTTTCTGGCCGTCGAACTTCACTTTCCGGCTGCCGATGGTTACTTCGGCATCGAGGCCGCTGCCCTCGACCTTCACCCGCGGGGCGTCGCCTTTCTGGATTGTCACGATGACGAAGAAGTCGTCGCCGCCCTCGGCGAACACGCCGTGGATGGGCTTCTTGATCTCCTTGCCCGCGACGCCGGCGGCCGCGCCGATCATGCTTTCCTCGCGAACCTTGGCCGACAGCGAATGCCTTGTGACGAACGTGCCTTTCAGCGTGTAGCCGCCGTTCTTGGCGATCGTGAACGTGGCGTCATCGACCTTCGTTCGCGACAGGTCGCCGGGGTCGGCGCCGGCGCCGCCGCGGTCGCCGGCGCTTGGGCGGGCAAGCTGCCAGGTCCATATCCTGCTCTTGCCGCCGGAGATCTTGTCGGCAATCGCCAGCAGGCACGGGGCGCCGCTCTTGCCGCTGTAATCAACCGCGATCGCCCGCATGCCCTTGATGCCGCTGTTGACCCAGCCTCCCTGGCGGATGTTGCCGTAGCGTTCGTACAGCCGCGCTCGCTCGCCGCTGCGCGCGGAGTACACGTCGTCCATGTCGATGCTGAGGCTGCCGGAGCCGTCGTCCTCGGCCTTGTAGTACGTCGCCCGGCTGCAAGCTCCCTGGTTGATTTCGGGGTTCTCCGGCAGCATCACCACGCACTCTTCCCATCGACAGCGGGAGCGGTCATGCGGCCCGACGGCCCACTCGGTGCCGAAGGCCTGCACGCGGAACGTGCCGGCGTTGGGGCCGTTCCAGCCGCTGATGGTGTGCGCCTTGAGGAACACCTGCACGATGCAGTCATCCCTGTTCGTCCAACCGTTGCGGAAGACGTACTGGCCCATGTCCACGGCCTGCCACGTCAACGGCATGATGCCCTTGGGCTCCCGCGGCGCGGTCTCCAGCGGATACGCCAGCAGCGTGCCCAGCGGGTCGGCTTCGGCCGCCGCGGCCGCGGGGTCGGTCGCGTCCCCGCTGCCCTTGCCGCCCTTGCCGCCCTTGCCCAGCAGGGCGATGTAGTTCCACGCCCACAGCAGCGCGGGCTTCCACTGCTCCTTGGCCACCGGGTAGCCGCTGCTGAAGTACGCGCAGTCCAGCTCGGGGTAGCCGTTGGTCTCCTGCACCAGCGGCCGGCCCTCGCGGAACAGGTACGCCATCATCTTGCGCGGCACGACCATCGTGAGGTCCTCGCGCGATGAGCAGTCGTATCCGAACATCTGCCGGTGCGCGGCGTTGTACCGCATGGGCGGGTGCGTGGCGATCTGCGAATAGTGCGACACCTCGCCCTGCATGCCGCCGGTGCCGACGGCCTCGCGGGCGAATACGTACATGTTGTGCCGCCCGCGCTCGTAGATGTCCTTGAAGGCGACGCTCTGTCCGCCCTCCGCCTTCCACTGGTCCGCGTCGCGCTGCCAGCGGCGAAGCTCCGCGTCGTGCCGCTGTTTCGTGGCGGCCGTCGCGGCCTGGGCTTCGTCGGCCGTCACTTCGGTCAGGCGCGGGTGCAGGAGGTGCCGGCCCCACGGGGCCGTCCAGTCGATGCTTCCCTCGACCATCAGAGGGCACATCCCGCCGGCAAGGTGCACGCATTCGCCGTCGGTCAGCCGCGTTCCGGCCAGATACGCCGCGCCGTTGCCGCCGAGGTCCAGCCGCACCCATCGCGGGTGGTCGTTGTCGATGACCGTGTAGTAGTAGCCGGTGGTGAACCATGCCTTGTTGCTGGCGGCGGTCATGTCGATCTGCTCGGGGGCGGTGGGAATGCCGTCCTTGTCCGTCGTGGCGTAGTAGCCTCTGCCTTTCTCGTGCGACAGCAAGGCGAACGTGAACTCCTTGCCGCCGGACTTGACGACCGTGCCGACTTCCGGCCGTGCTGCGGCGGCGCCGCCGATCGACTGGAGCCCGTCCTGGCCGGCATCGAGTTTCAGGCCCGCGACGCAGACCCAATCGTCGGGCATTCTGCCGCTGACGAACCGGGTCACGGGCACCTCCTTGCCGGGCTTGTAGTCCTTCGCCGGCGCGACCTCGCCGCCTCCGCACGGAGCGGCCGGCCTGGCCGGCTCGGGGCCCTTCTCGCCCCATAGCGCCAGGCCCGCGAAGGCGGCGCCGGTGTAGATGGGCGACGACCAGTTGCTGACGATGTTCCAGTTGATGCCGCTGCCCATGTCGCGCCGGCCCTGAAACGCACAGTTGGCCGCCCACGCCATGTACGCCTCGACGCGCCGCTTGAAGTCCTCCGGCCAGACGCCGTGGAAAAGGTCATAGGCCAGCGACACCTTCTCCAGGCGGTCGCCGAGATTGTTGCCGAACTGATCGCATTGGTGGCCCTTGGCCATCAGGACCTCGACTTCCTTCATGGCCGAGGCCGGCAGTTCCTTGTCGCCCGTGAGCTGGTAGGTCACGCCCAGGCCGATGGGCCCGGCGAGTTTGGCCATTGCGGCCTTGCCCATGGGCGTCTGGGCACGCTGCTGAAGGCGCGGGATGTCGCTCTTGCGGAAGAGGATACGCGGGTGCTCGCCCGGGGCGGCGGGTCGGAAGTCCGCCGCCGGCTGATGGTGCGGCGGCGCGACGGTGGCGTCGGCCCCGCCTTTGACTTCCCGGCCGCCGAACGTGCCGCTGTACGTGCCCTTGTACAGGTCGCCTTCTCGGGCGAGCTTGACCTGGTAGGTTCCCCGGCCGGTCTCGTAGACGACCTCGGCCGTGAAATCGAACTGCTTGTCGGAGAACCTCACATCCGACAGGGCCGCCTCGTTGACCCACACGCCGATGTCGCGGGCGACGCCCCAGGCCTTGTCCCACTTGTCGCCGTGTTGGCGGACGACCATGATGAGCGACGCCGGTTCGGCCGGCGCCGCGCCGCGAACGATGCAGTTGTACAGGCGGACCTCCAGCTCGCGGCTGGGGCGGGCGGGGTCGGCCATCGCCGGCAGCGACAGGGCCATCGCCATCGCGGCGGCCATCGCGCGCCGATAGTGGGGCTTCATCTTCTTCTCCTGGTCAAGCGTGATGAGGTTCCGCGCGGTGCATCGATTCGATGGACCGGTTCTCCCGTGGAACGCGGCTTGTCCGCGGCAAGCACGCGATGGCTCCTGCCGTCGCCGGTCCATCCATCCGGCAACGGCCAGGATGGTGAACTGCCTCGGCGCCAACGACACGAGACGATGATACAGCGGCGCCACGCCAGGCGGAAGACCCGGGGTTTGCCCGACCCCCGATTCCCGGACCTTGACTTGCTTGCCGTGGTTCTCTAGCATCATGCGAAGTCTTACGGCGCCAGAGGGACGCCTGGGAGGTTCTAGATGGACCGTGTAGCTGTCTGGTGGGCCTGCGAACTGATCTTGGTCTTGGCCGGCGCCGCCGTTGCGGCCGGGCCGCCGAACCTCGACATACCGGCCGACGCGCGCCAGAAGGGCATGCTGGCCGAGCACAAGGACCAGGTCAAGGCCCGGGTGGGGTACTGGATGAAGGAACTTGCCGCGGCCGGCAGTGCCGACGACGTGGTGGCCGTGCGTAAGGGCCTGCTGAAGGACTACACCGGGTACACCGCCGACGCCCGCGAGTTCCAGAACACCATGGCGGAGTACACCAGCACGTTCGGGGAAAAGTGCCTCGGCCAGGCCCTGCGCGCGGACGATCCGCTCAAAGGTCTGAAGGAGGTGAACCTGGCGATAGCGGCGTCGCGGATGACCCAGTTGCCCATCCAGCCGCTGCTGGAGAAGATGGTCGCTGACTCCAACCCGGGCGTGCGGCTGCTCGCCTGGCAGGGATACGCCCGGACCCGCGCGACGATCCTGGCGGCGTCGGCGGCGCCGCCCAAGCCGCCGCCGGCCAGGGTGATGTTCGAGGCGATGCGGAAAGGGGCGGCCACGGAGACCGACGGCATGGTCGCCGCGGAGATGATCGGCGCGATGGTCATGGCGCCCAAGCCCGAGGAAGGCATCCTCGCGGGCGCGTACAGCGACGCACAGAAGGAGTTCGTCAAGGCGCTGGAAGCCAACTGGAGCCGCCTGTGCAAGGCCGTGCTGGAAGGCGACTCGGCCATGTGCGAGGCCTGCCAGCGCGGCGTGCGCGCCGTGCTGCCGATCAACGACGGCCTGGGCGGCGACGAGATGCGGACGACGGCTCTGCAACTGGCGCTGAACGCCGCTTGGGCGGCCGGCGCGGCGTACGACCGCGCCGAGCAGATTCTGCCGGCCTCGGCCTTGGCACGCGAGGCGGCGGCCGCGGCCGGCAAGGCGGCGGCCGACGGCGCCGATGAGGGCCTCAAGGCCGACGCGAAGAAGAAAGCGGCGGCGGTGGCGGAACTGGCCGCGAAGCTGAAGGTGGATCCCAAGGCGCTGGCGGGCATGGGCGACGGGGCGGAACTGGCTTTCTCGCGGGCCAGCCTGCTGCTGCGCGACTGCGAGGCCGCGCTCAATCGCCTGACCAACAAGCAGGAACAATGGATCAACGGCCCGCTGAAGCAGGCGGCGCCCGAGCGAGGGGCGGCCGTGCGGCTGGCCGTGCTGAAGTGGGAAGAG
>CAYWTX010000145.1:0-2655 GCA_964461295.1 uncultured Planctomycetaceae bacterium
GGTACGACTGACTGTCGCCCTTCGCGATGGGAAGCGGTCACCGGTTCGGAGGCGACCGTGCCGTGTCGGCCCGGTCGCCGCCGAACCGGTGACCGCGTCCCATCGCGTCCGCCAACGGGATCGGTCCCTTATCCGCACCCAACCGTGCCGACACGGCACGGCTCTGTTGGACTCCGGATTGTCGCCGCTGTGGACGCAGAACTCTCGCCTCCTCTGTTCATTCCGCCGCCGCTTACGTAGAATGTCGCGATGTTCCTGCCGATACGCACAGACTATCGACCGACCCGCCGGCCTTGGGCGAACTACGCCATCATCGCGGCGAACGTCCTGCTGTACGTTGCCGGATACAGCGGGGGCAACCCGGGTGTGGCAACCTGGCTGCTGGAGCCGAAGGACCCGCAGGTGTACCAGTTCTTCACCTCGGTGTTCCTGCACGCGGGCTTCCTGCACATCGCGGGGAACATGCTGTTCCTGTGGGTGTTCGGCAACGCCGTCAACGACCGCTTCGGCCACGTCGCGTACCTGGCGTTCTACCTGGCCGGCGGCGTCCTGGCCGGCATCGGCTATCTGCTGCTGAGCGGGCACGGGCCCGTGCTGGGCGCTTCGGGTGCGATCTCGGCCGTCACGGGCGCCTATCTCGTCCTGCTGCCTCGGGTGCGGATCACGGTGCTGGTGGTCTTCTACTTCATCACGACGATGGAGCTCTCCAGCCTGGTCTTCGTGGGCTTCCAGGTGGTATGGAACGGCCTGATGACCATGACGGACATTGCCGGCCGGGGCGGCGGGGGGGTCGCCTACGCCGCTCACAGCAGCGGCTACGTGTTTGGCGTTGGCGTCGCGGCGGCGGTGCTTGCCCTGCGTCTGCTGCCGCGCGACCCCCACGACCTGCTGAACCTGATCGGCCGCCGCTTCCGCCGCACGTCCTTCCAGGGCATGGTCGCTCAAAGCCATGGCGCCTACCCGGGCCAAGGCCCGGCCCAGCCGGGGCGGCCGCCGCTGACCGGCTCCCCGTACTCGCGATGGGTGGAGACGAAGGCCAGTTCGGCGCCGCCGCCGGATTCGGCGCCGGCCCGCGAACTGGCCCTGCGACGCGAGATCGCTTCGGCGGCGGCCGGCGGCGACCTCGCCGCGGCGGCCTCCAGGTACGTCGAGATGATGCGGCTGTCCGACGACGCCGTCGTCAGCCGCACGCAGCAGCTTGACATCGCCAATCACCTCATGTCCACTGACCAATACGAGTCCGCGGCCGAGGCGTACAAGCGATTCCTCCGCCACTACGGGGGGTACGAGCACACCGGCGACATCGAGCTTATGCTCGGGCTCATCTACAGCCGATATCTCCACCAATACGAGCAGGCTGAGGAGTTCCTTTGCGCCGCGGCCGGGCATCTGCGCGATCCTCGCAAGGTGCGACAGGCCGAGGAGGAATTGCAGGTGCTGCGCGGGCGGCTCGGATAAGGAACAAACACGTGCCGACAACCATGCCAACCGTTGCCGGATTGGCTTCGTGGCTGCCGCTGCTGGCCCTGGTGGCGGCGGCGATGCTGGGCCTGGCGATGCTGCTGCTGGGGCGGGTCGTCCACCGGGCGGTTCTGGGACTGGTCGGCGCGGCCGCGGGCCTGGTGCTGGGCGGGGGGCTGGCGAAGCAGCTCAACTTCCATCCGCTGCTGGGGGGCGCCGTTCTCGCCATCGCGCTGGGCATCCTGGGAGTCGTGCTCGCCCGCGTCTTCTGGGCCGTCGTCGCGGCCGCACTGGCCGCCAGCCTGGTCGCCGGCGCCACCTACGGCGAACAGATGCGGACCGAGTTGGAGAAGCATCCGGCGTTGGCCGCCTCGGCCGACAGGGGCGCCGTGCAGGCCGTGCGCGACGCCGGGCAGGCCGTGCAGGCGGCGGGCGAGTCGGCTTGGCAGAAGCGGTCCACGACGGCGTTGGCGTCGGCCGCGGCGGCGGCGCTGGCGGCGATGGCAGTCGGCTGGTTCCTGCCTCGGGCCACAGTGGTCGTGCTCACCTCGCTGATCGGCGCCGCGTTGACCTGCGCGGCGGTTGGCGCGGCGGTTGTCTTCCATTTCGGTCTGTCCCTCCAGCAGCACCCGGTGGCGGTGGCAGTCTGCTTCGGCGTGCTCCTGCTGCTGGGGCTGGTTGCCCAGGTCTTCGGCGAAGTCCGCTCTCGCGGGAAGGGCGAGGAGCCCGACGAGGAAACGCCGGCCGAGATGAAGAAAACAGCGCCAGAGGCGAAGTGAGGGCCTGCCTCAACCGACGCGCCGACGCCCGCTGCCGCCGCGACGCCCGGCCTGGCCTCGTCACTCGGGCCGCAGGGCGCCCAGGACGCCGACGACGCGCTCGGCGCACCTGGTGAAGGCCAGCAGCGATCGCCCGGCGGGGGTGTCGCAGAACTGCTGAGCGCGGTCGGCGAGGCGCCCGGCGGCGTCCAAGTCGCCGGCCCGCAAGGCGGTCTGAGCGGCACGGCGGGCCGACCAGGATTGTCCCACGAGGCGCATGAGGATCGTCAGGTCGGCCCCGCATCGTGTGCAGGTGCGATCCCGGCGGAATCGCGCCTGGCAGACGGGGCAGCGGGGCCGTTGGGCGGCAGGCATCACCTTCCCTCCACGAAGAACAGCAGTTCGCGCAGTTTTCCGGCCGCCGTGGCGACGGCCT
>CAYWTX010000146.1:0-11650 GCA_964461295.1 uncultured Planctomycetaceae bacterium
CCCTCGTCGCAGCCCATCAGGCGGCCCGTCAACCCCCTTCGGGGTAAAACCACTGACCGGAGAGCCGGATGCGGGAAAACCGCCCGTCCGGTTCGGAGGGGGGAGGGGCCGGGACGCAAACCGGTCCCTCCTACCCCTATAGCCCTGATCGCCCCTTCCGGGCGAAGAGCGATGGAGAGACGCCTCCCGGCGACTTCTGAGGGAAGCGTCTATCGACACTTCCCGCGCGTGGGGCGGGTTGAAGGTGCGGACGATGCTGACTGCCTACTTCCAACGCGGCGCGGACCATGCGAGGCAAGGGAGGTCCATCGCGCCGATGCTCCTGGCGGTCGGGGGGTTTGCGCTGGCGGCGTGCGTCGCCTCGGCTGCGCCGACCACGGCCAGGGCGGGCGACGAAGCGCCCGCCGGCGTGGCGATCGCCAACGTTGACCGCGAGGTGGGCGAGTTTCTCAGCCAGGCGGAGGCGGCCTTGGCGGCCGAGGGGTTTGACAAGGCGGCCGACCTGCTCGAGAGCGTGCTGGGCATGGACAAGCGGTGCTTCGCGCAGCGCAAGGGGGACGTTCACCGGTTCGTGGGCGCGCGCGAGCTGGCCCGCGAGATGATCGGGCACCTGCCGCGGGAGGCGTTGGACCGCTACGCTCGGCGGTTCTTCCGCCGGCGCGGAAGCTGCTGGAGCAGGCGATGCTGACCGGCGAGACGGCGCAGCTTCGCCGCGTGGCGGAGGAGTATTTCCACACCCGCACCGGCGCCGAGGCCGTCAACGAGTTGGCGTCGCTGGCGTTCGACGGCAGCGCGTTTCTGGCGGCGGGCGACGCGTGGCAGCGGCTGTACCGCAGCCACCGGACAGGCGAACTGGACCGGGCGATGCTGCTGGCGAAGGCGGCCGTGGCGTATCACCTCGGGGGCGACAGCGTGCGTGCGCGGGCGCTGGGTCAGCAGATCAAGGACGCCCACGGCCAGGAGCGGATTCGCATCGCGGGGCGTGACGTGTCGGCCGCGGGGTTCGTGGCCGAGGCTTTGGCGACGGCGCAGCCGGCGAGCGGGCGGGGGGCCGTGGTGAGCGACTGGACGTGCCTGGCGGGCACGGCGGCGGGCACGGCGGTGATGCCGCCGGTGGAGGCGGGCGTGTTTCCGCTGTGGAGCCAGCCGGACGGCGCGGCCGCCAGGCAGGCGCAGGCGTGGCAGGTGGCGGGTTTGACGGGCGGGCAGGCGGAGCGTTCGCGGGCGGGTCTTCAGGTGGTGATCGAGAAGGGCCGCGCGGTGCTGACGCTGGCCCTGGCGGGCCAGGCCAAGCGCGCGTTTGTGCTGCCGGCGGTGATTCACCCGTTGGTGGTGGGCGACCTGGTGATCTGCCGGGTGCCGGAGGAGGTGGCGGCGTACCGGCTCAGCACGGGCAAGCTGGTGTGGCGGACAAAGCGTCTGCCGGTGTACCGGGACGTACAGGCCGAGGAGACCCCCAACGCGCTGGCGCCGCTGGCGGGCGACATGGGCCGGTTCGCGCTGAGCTACGGCGGGGACATGGTGTACACGGTGTGCCGGATGCGGTTCCTGGACCAGGGGAGCTTCCGCCGCTACGGGACCGACGGCGAGCCGGACAGCGCGACGATGGCGGCGTTGTCGGCCGGCGAGGGCGGTGGCCAGGTCGTGTGGGAGGTGGGCAACGGCAAGGGGGGCACGGAGTTGCTGCGGAATGGGAAGTTCCTGACGGCGCCGACGTACGCGGGCGGGATGTTGTACGTGCTGGCCAAGTACGCCAACAGCTATTGGGCGGCGTGTCTGAACGCCAAGACGGGCGAATCGATGTGGGAGACGCAGGTGGGGGGCATGCCGCTGACGGGCGGGGGCGGCTCGTGGCAGGCGAGCTACACGGTGGAGGTGCTCACGGAGCGCGGCAGCCCGCCGGCCGTGGCCGACGGGCGGGTGTACGTGACGACCAACGCGGGGCTGGTGGCGGCGTTGTCGGCGGAGACGGGCCAGCCGGCGTGGGGCTACCAGTACGACAGCAGCGTGGCGGGGGTGAGCGGAGCGGGCGAACTGCCGACGGTGTCGGACCGGGCGTACGCGATCGTGAGCCTGAAGCGGCCGCTGCTGCCGGCGAACCCGTTGATCGTGTCGGCGGGGCGTGTGATCTGCCTGCCAGCCGACAGCGCATCGGTGCTGGCGTTCAGCGCCGAGGACGGGGCGTTGCTGTGGCAGAGGAGCCGGGATCACCAGGAGGACCTCTCGGCGGTGGACGGCGGGCGCGTGCTGTTGAGCGGGCCGGACGTGACGTTCGTGCGAGCCGGCGACGGCGGGGTGATCAAGTCGGTTCCGGGGGAGGTGAGCGGCCGGCCGGCGGTGACGGCGGAGGCGGTGCTGGCTTCGGGGGCGGGGAAGGTGATGCAGGTGGACTTGCGGTCGTACTCGGCGGTGGAGGTGCCGCTGATGGACGAGCAGGCGCAGCTTGGGCAGTTGATCAGCGCTGGGGGCCGGCTGGTGGTGGCGGGCCCATCGGGCGTGGGGGCGTACTTTGGTTTCGACGACGCATGGCAGTCGACGACGAAGCGCCTGGCGGCGGCGGATACGGCGGCGCAGCGGCTGGACGTGCGGTTGCTGCGAGGGCGGTTCGCGCTGGCGGCGGGGAAGGTGGGCGTGGCGGCGGCGGAGTTTCGCGCGGCCGAGGGCGAGGCGGCCCGGGCGGGGCCCGATGCGGCGGCGCAGGTTCGCCCGTGGCTGTACCGGCTGGCGATGTCGCAGGTGGAGACGGCGAAGGACGACGCGGCGGCGGGGCGGCTGCTGGCCGACGCGCGGAAGTACGCGGCCGGCGCGGGCGAGGAAGCCAACGTGCTGCTGCGGACGGTGGCGTATCACGAGGCGTTCGGGCGAGCCGCGGACGCGGCCGGCGCGGCCCAGGCGCTGGCGGAGAAGTACGAGAAGGTCGTGGTGACGGAGACCGGTCCCGGCGAAAGCCCGGTGACAGGATACGCGGCAGGGCAGCGGGAGATCGCCCGGCTGATCCGCAAGCACGGGCGTGCGGCGTACGGGGCGGCGGACCGACAGGCCGATCAGGCCGCCAAGGGCGCGATCGCCAAGGGGGACGTGGAGGCGATGCTGGCGGTGCAGCGTCGCTGGCCGCGAGCGGCCGCGGCGGAGCAACTGCTGCTGACGGCGGCGGAGGCGCTGTACCGCAAGGCGACGACGGCGCCGGGCGACCGGGAACTGCTGGCCCGGGCGCACCGTGTGCTGGGCGAGGTGAGGAACTTCCCGTCGGAGCAGGCGGCGCTGTCGGCCCGGGCGGGCCAGGCGATGATCACGTCGCGGGCGAACGCGGCGTTGGGCACGGCAATGGCGGCGGACCTGGCGGCCGCGCCGGCCGGGGGCACGGTGAAGTTCGGCGACTACCAGGGGCCGGCGGGGGGCGTGGCCCAGCGGTTGCCCAGGGGGCAGGCGGGGGTGATCGCATCGGGCGTGGGTCTGGCGCATCTGGGCCCGGCGCTGCGCGAGGTGTACCGCATGCCGATGGGCGGCCTGACGCTGCTTCGCGACACTCGCGGCGATCCGGTCGTGCTGGGCAGCCGGGTGTTCTTCACCCACTCCAGCGGGCTGCTGTGCATCGACGCGGAGATCGACGACGACGACGCGGCGGTGGTGTGGAAGGCGGACCTGCCGCAGGTGCAGGATTTCCGCGGGCGGACGGGGCAGCTCAGCGCCGACCTTCGGCTGATGGCGATCGTGGACATGCCGCAGATCACCGTGCTGGAGACGCGGACGGGTCGCGTGGTGCACCGGCGGACGTTTGGGCAGTTGGGCATCGACAACTGGGTGAAGCTGACCGGCGCGGGCGACGTGCTGGCGTTCCTCCAGTGGCGCGGGGTGGTGACGGGCGTGGACTTCGCGCAGGGGAAAGTGCTGTGGGAGCGGCCGACGGTTCGCGGGAACACGGCCGCGGTGACGTTGCGCAGCCGCGACGAGACGCTGCTGCTGGGCGAGGGGAAGGCGGTGGAGGGGTATCACTCGAGTTGGACGGCGTTGGACCTGCGGAGCGGCACGGCGGCGGAGGCGGGGTCGGCCTCGTCGCGGTTGCGGACCATCGACATGCTGGTGACGGCGGACGGGTCGGTGGCGTGGATCGGTTCGGCGCGGGTGGGGCTGAGCGATCCGCGGCGCGGCGTGGAACTGTGGAGCGCGCCGCTGCCGCCCGGGCACAGCCGCCTGTTAGGCGGCGGGGAGGGACTGGTGGCGGCGCGGACGGCGGACGGCAACGCGCTGCTGGTGGGCATGGAGGCGGCGCTGGATCCGTGCGAGTCGGGCCCGCCTCCGGCGGCCGCGAAGGCGGGCAAGGCGGGCAGAGCGCCGCGGCCTGGCGCGGGTGCGCCGGTGGTTCACGGCGCGTTCAGCCGGGTGGGCAAGGGGCTGGTGCTGGACTTGCCTCGGCGCGAGGGCGGCGCCCGGATGCTGCCAAGAAGCGCGGAACTTGTTGGCGGCCGCGGGTACTTGCTGTTGACGGGCGCGGAGCCGCCTGGCATGGGCGCGTCGGGCGAGCCATGGGCGGGCGTGACCGTGCAGGCGATCGAGTTGCCGGGCGGCAAGACGCTGTGGACGCGGGAACTGGCCCCGCCGTCGGCGGGGGCCTGCCTGGTGTCGGCGGCGCGGATTGCGGGATGCACGATGGGCGTGCTGCTCCGGCCGCTGGATAGCCGGCGCCCGCCGGCGCTGCACGTGGTGGACTTGGCGACGGGCGGGAGCATCGACGTGACGGCGGCGATGGGCGGGGCGGGCGGGCCGAAGATTCGGCCGGCGGGCAATCCGGGCGTGGTGCTCAACGGGCGGGTGGTGGTGGAGCTCGAAGACGGCTTCGCGCTGCTGAGGAGCGAGCTATGAGACGGGCGCACTGGGTGATGTCGGTGATCGGAGCGGTGGCCGCGGCGATGGCCGCATGGTCGGCCGTGCCGGCGCGGGCGGGCACCGGCCCGGGGCCGGTCCTGCCGGCCGTGATGAAGACCGAATACCAGGACGCGATCGACAAGGGTCTGGCGTTCCTGGCCAAGAACCAGCAGCCCGACGGCAGTTACTCGGCCATGTGGAACGCGTCGAACTACTCGGCGGCGATGACCTCGCTGGCGGGGATGGCGTTCATGGCGGGCGGCTCGACGCCGGAGGACGGTCCGTACTCGGAGAACGTGAAGAAGGCGATGCTGTACCTGCTGGGCCTGGCGCGTGAGGACGGGCTGATCGCCGGCAAGGACGAGAAGCGCAACACGTACGGGCACGGGTTCGCGATCCAGTTCCTGGCCAACTGCTACGGAGCCGAGCAGGGGACGGAGAACGAGAAGCGGATTCGCGAGGTGCTGGACAAGGCGATCGGCATCTTGTACCGCGGGCAGAGCGGGCGCGCGAGCAGCGGCGGCGAGGGGGCGGGCGGCTGGCTGTACACGCCCACCAGCGGCGGCGACGAGGGGAGCACCACGGGCGTGGTGCTCACGGGTCTGCGTGCGGCCCGCAACGCCGGGATCAAGGTGCCCAAGGAGATGATCGACAAGGCGGTGGGGTACTTGCGGTTCACGCAGAACCCTGACGGCGGGATCGCCTATTCGGCGGCGTTTCGCGGCGCCAGCCGCCCGGCGCTGGCGGCGCAGGCGCTGGCGTGCTTCTACGCGGCGGGCATCTACGATCGCGACGCGACCAAGGGCGGGATGATCAACGCCGAGACGATCATGGTCGACAAGCTGTGGCGGTACATCAACTCGGTGGGGAAGAACTCCGAGGACATCAAGGGGTTCTACTTCTATCACCACTATTTCCTCTCGCAGGCCATGTACCGCCGCGGCGGCAAGGACTGGGAAGCGTACTACCACGAGATCGCCAAGGAACTGGCGAGCACGCAGCAGAAGAACGGAAGCTGGATCGGCGACGACGTGGGGCCCGTGTACGCGACGGCGCTGGGATCGATCATCCTGCAACTGCCGTATGCGTACTTGCCCATTTGCGAACGATAGAAACAGCGACGCGAAGCAGGCTGGGGGGGGGTTGCTTCGCGGATGAAGGCGGGGCGGCGGGAGCGGGGGCGAGTACGGCAACGAGTGCGGCAACGAGCATAGGAGCAACACGATGAGCGCGGAACTGACACAGAGCGACGTGCAGGCGATCAACGACCTCAAGGCGGCGCGCGACTCGCTGTGCAAGGAACTGGGCAAGGTGATCGTCGGGCAGGACGCCGTCGTCGAGCAACTGCTCCTGTGCATCTTCGCCCGCGGGCACGCCATCCTCGAGGGCGTGCCGGGCCTGGCCAAGACGCTGCTGGTCAGCTCGCTGGCCCGGTGCATGAAGCTGGACTTCACGCGCATCCAGTTCACGCCCGACCTGATGCCCTCGGACATCACCGGCACGGAGGTGATCCAGGAAGACAAGGCGACGGGCAGCCGCCAGTTCAAGTTCCTGCACGGGCCGATCTTCGCCAACATCGTCCTGGCCGACGAGATCAACCGCACCCCGCCCAAGACGCAGGCGGCCCTGCTGGAGGCGATGCAGGAGCGGCAGGTGTCGGCCGGGGGACGGCGCCACCCGATGAAGGACCCGTTCTTCGTGCTGGCCACGCAGAACCCCATCGAGCAGGAAGGCACGTATCCGCTGCCGGAAGCCCAGCAGGACCGCTTCATGTTCAAGATCCTGGTGGAGTATCCGGAGTGGGACGAGGAGATGGACATCATCTGGCGGACGACGGCCGACGAGGTCGTGGAACTGTCCGCGGTGCTGGACGGCGAGGCGGTGGGGCGGTTGCAGCGGCTGGTGCGTCGCGTGCCGGTGGCGGCGCATGTGGCGGAGTACGCCCTGAAGCTGGTGCGTGCGACGCGCGTGCTGAAGCCGGACCTGGTGCCGGAATTCATTCGCCGCTACGTGAGTTGGGGGGCGGGGCCCCGCGCGGCGCAGTACCTGATCCTGGGCGCCAAGGCGCGGGCCGTGCTGCACGGGCGGTATCACGTCGCGACGGAGGACATCCTCGCCGTGGCCAAGCCCGTGCTGCGCCACCGCATACTGACGAATTTCAACGCCGACGCCGAGGGCGTCACGCCGGACGTGCTGGTGGACAAGTTGATCGCCGAGATCGCCCCCCACGATGGGCCGGTGTCGGCCAACCCGCACACGGCCGCGATGCTGAAGAAATAAACGAAGCTGCCAGCCGCCAGCTTCCAGCGGTCAGCAAGAAGGAGGCAGGCCGCGACCTGGTTCCGTGCCGTAGCTGGACGCTGGTAGCTGAGAGTTTTTCGCCCTATGACGCAACTGGACCAACAACGCGGCGAAGACCTTGAGCGGTATCTCGACCCGAAGGTGCTGGCGCGGATTCAGCGTCTGGAGATTCGCACTCGCCTGGTCGTCGAGGGGTTCATCAGCGGGCTGCACCGCAGCCCCTATCGGGGGCAGTCGGTCGAGTTCGCCCAGCACCGCGAGTACGCCCCGGGCGACGACCTCAAGCACCTGGACTGGAAGGTCTACGCGCGTTCGGACCGCTACTACATCAAGCAGTACGAGGAAGAGACCAACCTGCGCTGCATGTTCCTGCTGGACGTGTCGGAGTCGATGCGCTACGCCGGCGCGGCCGGGCGGACGGGCGAGGGGCTCAGCAAGTTCCATTACGCGGCGTGCGCGGCGGCGTCGCTGGCGCTGCTGCTGCTTCGCCAGCAGGACGCGGCCGGGCTGACGACGTTCGACGATGATCTGCGCGTGTCGCTGGCGCCCTCGACGAACCCCAACACGATCAAGAGTATCGTGAACGCGCTGGAGACGGCCGAGGGGACGCTGAAGGCCAAGACGTCGCTGGAGAGCGTGTGCCTGAAGGCGGCGGAGAAGATGGGCAGGCGCGGCATGGTGTGCGTGATCAGCGATCTGATGGCGCCGGAGGAGGGGACGATCCGGGGCTTGCGGCAACTGGTGCACCGGGGGCACGACGTGATGGTGCTCCAGGTGCTGGACGAGGACGAGTTGAGCTTCCCGTTCGACGGGCAGTTGCGGTTCCGCGGAATGGAGGCCAGCGGGACGGCGGTGGTGCAGGCGCGGTTCCTGCGCGACGGCTACCTGGAGGCGATCAACCGCTTCCTGGACAAGATGAAGCAGCAGTGCATCGCCAACCGGATCCTGTACGCCCGGTACAGCACGGCCGACCACTTGGGGGCGGTGCTGGGCGATTTCCTGACGGCGCGGGCCGCGATGGGGCGGACGGTGGGGAAGAGGTAGTCCAGACGCAAGGCGTGCGGAGCGAACTCCGCCGCGGATGACGGGATTGAGGAAGTAGATGCTGGGTTGGTTGCCATTTTCGATGCCCTGGCTGGCGGCAGCCGGCGCGGCCCTAGCGGCCGGGCCGATCCTCATCCACATCATTTTCCGCTTCCGGTACAAGGTGGTCGAGTTTCCCGAGATGCGGTTCCTGCTGGAGGCTTTGAAGAAGCACAAGCAGCGGCTGTTGATTGAGGAGATCATCATCATCGCGTTGCGGGTGCTGGCGTGCGTGCTGATCGGGATGACGCTGGCGAACCTGCGGCTGTCTTCCAGCGAGGTGCTGCCCGGTTCGCACACGCCGACGGCGCACATTTTCGTGTTGGACGACAGCCCCTCGATGGGCCAGCGTTACGGCGACGGCACGCTGCTGGGAAGGGCGCAGGACGACCTGGCCGAGCGGATCGCCAAGCTGCACGAGCAGGACCATGTGGCGATCTTGTCGGGCAGCGAGCCGCGGAGCGAGCGCCCGCTGGGCAGGCTGACCAGCGTGCGGGAGCTCCAGCGCGACGAGCCGTTCCTTCGCCAGCTCCGCGCGGGCAAGGCGACGGACCAGCCGGCCGACTTCGTGGCCGCGGCGTCGCAGGCTCGCAAGCTGATCCCGCCCAAGGGGAACATGCAGGCCCGCGTGTACGTGATCAGCGACTTCCGGCGGATCGACTGGGACAGCCGCCAGACGCAGGCGGCCGTGCGCGACGCGTTCAAGCGCCTGACCGACGGAGCCAGCGCCGGCGACACGCCGGCGGAGTTGACGCTGCTGGATTACGGCCTGCCGTGCGGGCACGACCTGAGCGTGCAGCGGCTTCGGATGGTGGGCAACATCGCCGTGACGGGAATTCCGGTGGAGTTCGAGGCGGAGGTGAAGAACACCGGGACGGCGGCGACGCAGCGGGTCGCGATGGGGCGGGTGGTCGAGCAGTTGGGCGAGCGGGGCGGGCCGGCGGACCGGTTGGAGAAGCACGACGTATTCGTGGAGGCGTTGGAGCCGGGGCAGTCGGCGAAGGTGAATTTCCGGCAGGTGTTCGCGACGGCGGGGATGGCGTCGGTTCGCGTGGCGCTGCCGCAGGACATGCTGGCGGCCGACAACGCGGTGAGCCTGGCCGTGCCGATCCGCGAGTCGCTGCGGGTGCTGGTGGTGGATGGCAGCGAGGAAGCGGGCGGGCCGGGCAGCGGCGGGTTCTTCCTGCTGCACGCGCTGGACCCGTCGGGCGGAAAGGCGATGTTCCGCCAGAAGGTGGACGTGGTGTCGCCGGGCGGGTTCGGCGAGGCGGACCTGGGCGGGCACGACCTGGTGATCCTGAACAACGTGCGGGACCTGCCGGCGGGCGCGGACGCCAACGGCGTGTCGAGTCACCCCCTGGTGGCGGCGTTGGAGCGGTACGTCCGGGAGGGCGGCGGGCTGGTGATCTTCGCCGGCGATCGGGTGAACGTGCCGTTCTACAACGGACCGATGTATGCCAAGGGCAGCGGGCTGTCGCCGCTTCCGCTGGCGGGGCTGACGCCGCCGCGCCCGGACGGCAAACAGTTCGTGCGCCTGCGTCCCGACAGCATTGCCCCCGACCCCATGCTGCGGATTTTCAAGGGGCGGACGGAGAAGTTCAGCCAGCTCGTGCGGTTCTACGCCTGCCAGCCGGTGGAGCAGGCCAAGGAGCCGCCGGTGCTCCAGGCGGGCGTACGGGCGCCGCAGGTGCTGGCGGAGTTTGACGGCGGCGGGTTCTGCCCGGCCGTGGTGAGGCGGGCGATGGGCAAGGGGACGGTGCTGATGTGGTACGCGGGGTTGGAGATGCACCAGGACCGCCCGGACCGCACGTGGACGGACTGGCCGAAGGACCCCTCGTTCCTGGCGGTGATGAACGAGATGGCGTGGTCGCTGGCGGCCTCGGGCAGCCAGGAGGTGGACGGCCAGGTGGGTCAGCCGATCGTATACGAGTTGCCGTCGGCGCTGGCGAGCGCGGCGGCGATCAGCCTCAAGACGCCGCTGTACCCCAACGACGACGTGCGGACGCTACAGGCCCGCGTGGACGAGAAGCGGCGGACGAAGGTGGTGGAGTATCCCGCGGCGGCGCAGGCGGGCGTTTACGAGATGGAATTGACGCTGAGCGACGGCGGGCGCAAGCGGCTGCTGTTCTCGCGGCATATCGATCCTGAGGAGTCGGAGTTGGAGAAGGTGGGCGAGGGCGACCTGAAGCGCAGCCTGGACCGCGAGGGGCTGGACTATCGAGGCAACCTGGCGGCGGCCAAGGACCGGGCCGTGGAGACGGCGCCGAAGAAGGACTTCTGGCGGCTGCTGCTGGCGCTGGCGGCGGCGGTGCTGGCGCTGGAGACATTCCTGGCGCAACGATTCGGGCATTACACGACGAAGAAGTGAGAAGAAGTGTCGGGCGTCGCGTGTCGCGTGTCGGGGGAAGGAGGTCCAGGGACTCAGGTTCCTGGGCTTCGAGAGACGAGACGGTTGGACGAATGGAACTGTTGCGGTTCATATTTGGTTTCCCGCGCGAGGCGCTGCAAGGCGCGACGTCGGTGTCGGCTCGCTTTCTGGGCGTGCCGGACGACCTGTGGGTGCTGATGGCGCTGGTGGTCGCGCTGGGTTTCGTGGCGTGGCTGTCGGTGCGGACGTACCTGCGGGAGGGGCAGCGGCGGCTGCGGCTGCAACTCGTGCTGGCGGGGATCCGGCTGACGGCGTTTGTGTTGCTGGCGTTGGTTCTCCTTCAGCCGGCGGCGGTGCTGGAGTACCGCCGGCCGGTGTCGACGATGGTGCTGGTGCTGGTGGACGATTCGCTGTCGATGAGTTGGGCGGACCGCGACGGGCAGAAGCGCACGAAGCGTGTGGAGGTGGTGAAGGAGGCGTTGTCTCGGCAGGGCGGGGCGTTGGAGAAGCTGGCCCGCGAGCACCCGTTGGCGATCTACCGGTTCAGTCCGAGCGGCACGGCCGCGGGGGCGTACGTGGAACTGCTGGCGGACATTGACGACACGGCGCCGGCGGGAGTGGCGGCGCCTCGGCGGGCGCCCGGCGAGCGGAGCCTGGCGCTGCGCGAGTTGGCGGCAGCGGCGGGGCGGCTCAAGGCCGAGGGGTTCGAGACGAACATCAACCGGGCGCTGCGCGAGGCGCTGGACAAGGCGGCCGGGCGGCGTTTGGCGGCGGTGGTGCTGGTGTCGGACGGGCAGAACACGACGGCGGCGGAGGAGGCGCGAACGGCCGCGACGCGAACGATGCTGGGCGAGCGGGGCGTGCCGTTGTATGCGGTGGCGGTGGGGGATCCGACGCCGCCGCGGAACATCGTGGTGGCGCAGCTCCAGGGGCCGACGGAGGTTCGCAAGGGGACGAACATCTCGCTGTCGGCGTTCGTGACGCACCGCGGGTACGGCGGGACGGAGGTGGAGGTGGAGTTGCTGCGGAAGGTGG
>CAYWTX010000147.1:0-2663 GCA_964461295.1 uncultured Planctomycetaceae bacterium
CACAACCTGGACGTTCTCCTGGAGCAGGTCGCTACGCTTCATGCCGGCGCGGCGCGGAGCGCCGGCCGCTATCACGACGACGTCCGATCCGGCGATCTCCTCCAGTCCTTCGCACGCCACCACCTCCTGGCACGGGGCCAGGAGCGGGGACGCCTCGTTGATGTCGATGGCCTTCCCGGCCGCCAGGCCGTCCTCCTGATCGTGGAGGCAGACACGCCCCAGGTTCGAAGCCGCGATGGCGGCCGCACTGGCCGCCCCCACGTTGCCCGCGCCCAACACCGCGATCTTCATCGCTTTCATCTGCCGTCTCCCAGCCAGTCAACTCGCCCGACGAACCTGGAGGCCCTTTGCCCTTCGCGCCCCGGACACCTTATCGGCAGTCGGGAGCCCAAGGGCCAGCATGCCCCATGGAAACACCTCGCCCCCCTGTCGGCTGCCGTGAACACCTGCACGCACGGCCAGGCGGCGCGCCGCCGCACCTTACACGGGGAGTGCTGTGCCTGCCCCGGCATCGGCTCCCGCGGCGACTTCTCGCCGCAGGCGGCAGTCCCCTACGGCAGCCGGCCCGACCCATGCGTAACTTCCGGCCAGAAATCCCCTTGACACGCAAGGGCATGGTGGTATACTTATACTGCGTTTGGACGCTCGCTTGGGATCTGGAGGCAACGGGAAAGCTGCACTCGCGAGGGATCGCGCATCCGGCCTGGCTACCGATGGTTTATGGTCCGGCTGGGAGCCTCGGCGCTGCCGGCGCCTGCTGGCTTGAGGACGAGTGGTCGTCCCGGCGGGTCTGCGGCAGGTTCCTGAGGGTCCGGATGCCCGTCTGGAGCAGAGCGAGTACCGCTGAAGGAGGCGCCCGGTCCGACTGCGATGCGGGCGCCGCGAGAGCTGGAAAGGCTTGGACATGATGAGAGGAACCGGAAAGCGAGGGCTGCTGGCGGCCGGGGTTGTGCTGTGGGCGGCAACCGCGGCAAATGCCATGCCGCTCAACCTGAACAAGTATTCGCCCTTCGTCCCGGACATCTTCTCTTCTTACATCGACGTCACATACACGAGCGCCACCAAGTCGCTTGTCGCCACCGGATATCCGATCACGTTCACCCCAAACGGTGTTGCCGTATACGACTTCTCGGACACGGCGTCGGACTGGTGGTTCCAGATCACGGCAACGGTTGACGGAAACGGCAAGGCCTCCGGGGGAAGCATCGACGTCCACGGAGATGTCATGGGCCTTTCAGGCGAGATGCTTGCCGGGACGCTGGCCGACTTCGGGTACTGGGAGACGACCGACCGTCTTGAGTTCATCTTCACCCCGACTAGCGGCGACCTCGCATCCTATTACCCCCTAGGCATCGAGGTGATCCTGAACCATGCGGGCTACAAGGTGTCAAAGGGGTTCAAGGAAGACTTCGCCAACAGCATCGGGGAAGGAAGTGCGGACGCCTATGCGGCCGTGCCCGAGCCCGTTACGGCGATGAGCCTGATGTCCGGCCTGCTCGCGGCCGGCGCGTACGTCATTCGGCGGGTGAGACGCCCTCGCCGCGCCAACCAGGCAGACTGATCGCCTTGACGGCGTTCTCGCGCTTACGGAGGATTGTCTCAGCCGGAGGGATGCCGGCAGGCCCGGTGGGCTTCGCGCCTTGTGGCGGCGGGCCCCGGAGGTCGGTGTGTTCTGGCCACGTGATCCATACAGGACCCGCTTGCCGGTAACCCAGCCGACAGGATGGCCATGTTCGGTTGCAGCCAGCTCGCTTGAGGCGGCTGAGGGTCGGGCGACCCGCGCGGTTGACAAAGGAGAGGACACAGATGTCGCTGATCAGCAGATTGCTCACCATCGGGCTTCCTACCGAAGCGCCTACCCCGGACGAACGCGATGAGGCGCCAGCGCGATTCGAGCCGCTGGAACAGCGGCTGTTGCTCTCCCTGACCGACCTGGCGCTGGCCTACCCGCTGCTCGCCTTCGACAGCACCGGGGTGCTGGCCTACAACGCCGCCCAGGACTCCCTGGACGTGAACGCGACCCCCCTGACGCTCAGGGCGTCGCCGTCATACCCGCCTCGGACGGTCACGGCGGACCCCATCGCGGGGGTACGATCGTTCCAGATACATATCAAGGTCGATGACGCCGGCGACCTCGTCGGCGGAGTGGCTGGCGACGACCTCCTCGTGGTCGGCAAGGTGACCGCCGACGGCCCCGGCGGAGGGGCCAAGTCGGGAACGCTGTTGTCGGGAGAGATCATCAGCTTCGGCGCACTCAACAGCAGCGGCCCCGCCACGCCAGGTACGGACGACTTCCTCTTCCTGTTCGAACCCACCGGCGGCTCCCTGGCCTACCTGTATGCCGGCTCGCTGGTTGGCGTCAAGCTGACCAGCGAGGTCTCGACCTTCGTCGGCAACTTCGCCGTGGACTTCGGCGGGGGAGCCAAGGGCGATCTTGGCCGAGGCACGGTGTCCGCCGAGCCCGCGGCCATCGGCGACTTCGTGTGGGAGGACCTGGACGCCGACGGCCAGCAGGACGCCGGCGAACCGGGCATCGCCAACGTGGGCGTCCGCCTGTACGACGCAGGCAACAACCTGGTGGGTTCGACCACGACCGGCGGCAGCGGGTATTACCTCTTCAGCGGGCTGACCCCGGGCGACTACCACGTCGAGTTCGACGCGGT
>CAYWTX010000148.1:0-12657 GCA_964461295.1 uncultured Planctomycetaceae bacterium
CGGCCCGGGCCAGCTCGTGGAGGGCTTCGTCGATCTTGCCCTGCTCGGCCAGGAGCTGGCCCTTCACGAAGTGGTCGACCGCGACTCTGTCCTGGAACGGGTGGGCGCAACCGGCGGTCCAGGCGCCCGCCGACAGAAGCAGGATGGAGACCCAGATTCTCCGCATACATCGCCTTCAGGTAAGGGGTCCGGCGCGGCCGCGCCGCCATCCATGGCGGCCAGGACACCATTTATTCATCTGGCCGCCGCCTGGTCAAGACCGGCGCGGAATTGCGATGGGTGCGCGCGGGCGCCGGGACTGGTACAATGCGCGGCGCCGGGTCTTTGCCGGCCGCCGCGGCCGCGGACATCGCGGGGCCGGCGCCCAGGAAGAGATGGCCCGCGCGAAGGCGGGGCATGGACGCAAGCAGATGGACCAGCGTGCCGGCAGAGGACAACGAGTGAGCAAGGCGACGGAGGTGCGTCGCATCTTCGAGGCCGGGCGCGGCGCCGGCGACGAGCGTGCGCGGATGATCGTGCTGGCCAACACGCTGGACCGCCCGCGGTGGACGGTGTCGGTGTCCAAGCGGCACGGCAACGCCGTGCGGCGGAACCGCGTCAAGCGGCTCTGCCGCGAGGCGTTCCGCCTGTCGCGCGGCGATCTGGCGCCGGGCTACGATTACTTGCTGCTGCCTCGCCCGGCCGCGGCGATGACGCTGGCGGCGCTGCGGCAGACGGTGGTGCGGCTGGCGGGGAAGCTGACGGGGTGAACCGTTGCGTTGCGTGCGCCTGTTCCGGGGAGTGACACAGCGGGGGGCGTGTCGCCCCGGTTGGTTCCTTCTGGGGACCACTCCGCGTGCGGGCGGACGCGGCGCCTGGAAGAAAGCGGCCTGGCCGGCACGGCCCGGCTCCGTGGGTCGGGCTCTGTGCGGCCGGTAACCGATGGACTGCCGACCATGGGCGAATCGCGGACCATCAGGAAGGCGGCGCGTGCGGCATCCCGCCGGATCGGCGAGGCGCTGGTGCTGCTGGTGCGGCTGTACCAGGCGACGGCGGGGCGCTGGTTGGGCGGACAGTGCCGGTTCGTTCCCACGTGCAGCAACTACTTCATCGAGGCGGTTCGCGCACGCGGCCCCGTACGGGGGACGCTGCTGGGCATCTGGCGGATCCTGCGGTGCAATCCCCTCTGCAAGGGCGGGTACGACCCGGTGCGATGAGGGCGGCCAGGGGGAGTCGGCTCCGCCGCTCGGTGTTCCGCGGTTGGATCCAGAGGAACTTCTCGGCGCGGGCGGCGTTACAGTTCATGCAGTTCAGATCTCAAGGCAGACGGGAGAACTTGCCCCTTCGTGGGCCGGGGCAGGCACTCCAATCCAAGAAGGCCCATCGCGGAGACAGACGCATGACGACTCTCAATTGGTTGCTGTGCGGTTTCGTGGCACTGGCGTTGGCTGGCGGGTCGGGCCTGGCGCAGGATGCGCCCAAGAAGGCGAAGAAGCCCGCCGAACCCAAGAGCATCCTGTCGGGGACGTACGCGACGATGGAGAAGACGCTGGGCCTGAGCAAGGAACAGGCCGAGAAGATCGCCGCGGTGCTGAAGAGCGAGAAGGACAAGATGGTGGAGTTCGCGAAGACGTCGGATGCGAAGAGCAAGGAAATCGCCGAGAAGACCAAGCCGCTGAACGACCAGTTGGCCGAACTGCGCAAGCAGGAGTCGAGCCTGGCCGCCGACCGGGCGAAGATCGCCGCCGCCAGCCGCGGCGAGATCGACGCGGTGCTGAGCGACCAGCAGAGGCAGAACTGGAAGGTGTACACCATGGCGCAGATGGTGGTCGGCAGGGGCGGCAGACTGAGCGATGAGCAGATGGCCAAGGCCCAGACGGTGGTGGCCGAGGAAATCAAGAAGGCCGAGGCGGCCGGCAAGAAACTCGACGATCGCCAGGTGCAGGAAGAGATGTCGAAGACCGTCATGGCGGCCGTGATGACCGACGCCGACCGCAAGGCCGCTGAACTGGCGGCGGTGCAGGGCGCGGCGATGCGCAACGTCCGCGGCGTGAAGCTGACGGCCGATCAGGAAGCGAAGGTCAAGGCGATGGCCGAGGCGGCGCTCGCCGAACGCAAGGCCGCGCTGGCCAAGGCGGCCGAACTGACCAAGGAACTGGAAGCCCTGAAGGCGAAGGACAAGGCCGCCGGGGAGAGCCTGGCCAAGGCGGTGGAAGAGCAGGTTCTGACGGCTGAGCAGAAGGCGAAGATGAAGGAAGCCGCCGACAAGGCCAAGGCGCCGGCCGCGAAGAAGGCGGCGAAGTAGGCAGCAGGAAGAAGAAGGACCGGGAACCGGCCACTGAAGTGGACGCCGTGGTGGCCGAGAGCGCCGACGGCCAGGCCGTGCTGAAGGAAATCAAGGCCCTGGACGACAAGGCGAAGGACCTGCGGGCCAAGGCGGGCGAACTGCGCAAGCCGGCGCCCAGGAAGCCGAAGTAGGTTCCGTCACGATGCGCGAAGCGAACGGGTCGTGGGGCTTCTGAGCCTCGCGACCCGTTTGCCCATTGCCCATTGCCCATTGCCGATTGCCCATTGCCGATTGCCGATTGCCGATTGTCCGTTACCGATTGCCGATCAACCTGGCGGGAGCACTACGCAATCGGCAATCCGCAATCGCCCCTTTGGGGTTACGATAGTGGTGGGCCTCGCGGGGCCGCCAAGGAACGTCGTGCATGAGTCCAATCGCGATCGATGACATCAAGCCGCTGGCTCAGTGGGGTCTGCCGTTGCCTGGCATGTTCCTGTGCGCCGGGCCTTGCAGCGCCGAGAGCCGCGAGCAGCTCCTGCAAACCGCCGCCGGCCTGAGCGGCACGGCGATCACCGTGTTCCGTGCGGGCATCTGGAAGCCGCGCACGCGGCCGGGGACGTTCAGCGGCATCGGCCTGAAGGCCATTCCGTGGCTGGTGCACGTGCGCGAGCAGTTCGGCTTTCCGGTGGGTTGCGAGGTGGCCATGCCGCAGCACGTGGAGGCTGCGTTGGCGCACGAGCTGGACTTGGTGTGGATCGGCGCCCGCACGTCGGTGGATCCGTTCGCGGTGCAGGCGATTGCCGACGCGTTGAGAGGCGCCGACATTCCCGTGCTGGTGAAGAACCCGGTGAGCCCCGACCTGGAACTCTGGCTGGGCGGGCTGGAGCGCGTGTACAACGCGGGCATCCGCCGCCTGGGGGCGATTCACCGCGGCTTCACCACGTTCAATGACACGCGGTACCGCAACGCCCCGTTGTGGCGGATCCCCATCGAGCTCAAACGCCGCCTTCCGGACCTGCCCCTGATCTGCGACCCCAGCCACATGGCCGGAAGGGCCGAGCTCGTGCCGCCCACCGCCCAGGAGGCGCTGGACCTGCTCTTCGACGGCCTGATGGTGGAGGTGCACCATGATCCGGCCTCCGCGCGGTCCGACGCGGCCCAGCAGCTTTCGCCGGGTGCGTTCGGCGAGATGGTCTCGAAGCTGGTGGTGCGCAGGGAGACGGGCGACAGCCCGTCCTACGAAACGCAGATGCACCGCCTTCGCGGGAGCATCGACGAGGTGGACGGCGAGCTGGTCGAGTTGCTCGCCCGGCGCATGCAGATCGCCCGCGACATGGGCGACCTGAAGCGGTCGTTCAAGCTCTCGACGCTCCAGCCCAGCCGCTGGCAGGAGATCCTCGCCAGCCGCACTGCCGACGGCGAGAAGAAGGGCCTGAACCAGGACTTCGTTTCGCAGATCTACCAGATCATCCACGAGGAGGCGATCCGCGTGCAGGAGGAGCCGCTGTTCGGCAACGGCAAGCCGCGGCCGAAAGAAACTCGCCGTTCGTTGTGGGACGCCGGGTAGCCCGGGCGGCTGCTCGTTCATCGCGCCGGCGGGGCGATCGCTACGGCCACGACCGCCCGCAGGCCGCCCACGGCCACCTCGTGGTGCGTGATCGTCCACCCGGCCGCGAGGGTGCCGTTGCCGTTGACCTTCGACAGACTCACCGACCCGTCGGGAGCGACCGCCGTCTCCACCTGGTCCAGCCCGAACGAGACCCCCAGCCCGAGCCCCTTCACCAACGCCTCCTTGGTCGTCCAGCAGCGGTAGAACGCCTCCTGCCGCCGGCTGTCGGGCATCGCCTCGATCCGCTCCCGCTCGGGCGGCGCGAAGTGCGTCCGGATCACCTCGTCGATGTCCACGGCGGGGTCGACCACTTCCACGTCCACGCCGATGCGTCCGCTGCGAGCCAGACCCACCACGCCGACGTTCGCCGAATGGGCCGCGCTGAAGTCCAGGTCCGCCGCGGCAGGGCAGGACGTCATGCGCCCGGCCGCCAGTCGGGGCCGCCCGAAGGTGTCCGAGTCGATCTGCACGTCCTCCGCCCGCACGTGGAGGCACTGGGCCACCAGCCGGCGAAGCGTTTGGCGGCCGGCAAAGGTCCGCCGTCGCCGCAGGGGGCCGTCGCCGTGGGCAAGCGGGCCGTCGCCGTCGGGCGCGGGGGCGAACGCGGGCGAGTCGAGGTCGAAGGCCCAGACGAACGGCCCAGGGCCCTGGCATCGCAACTCCTCGGGGCGGTGGAGGACGCGGATCGCCAGTACCGGCGCGGGCGCCGGGCTCGCCGGGCCGCTCGCGCCGCCGGCGCCCGCCGGAGTGGACCGTGCCGGCGTGCCTTCCCATCGCGTGCCGGCCGGCAGCGTTTCGCCCTTCATCAGCAGGGACAGGTCGCTCAGCACGGCGCCGGCTTCCATCCGCGTGTCATAGAGCACGATCGACCCGCAGCCGACCGAGCACGCGCGCTGGATGTCGATCGTGGACATCTTCATCACGCGGTCCTCGAACAGGTGCGTCTGGATCGTGCACTCGTCGTTGAGGGCCACGTCGTCGCCGATGCTGATCAGGTCATACTCGGTCAGGTATGTCGTCTCCATGTACACCCGCCGCCCGATGCGGCTGCCCATCAGCCGGAAGAACCACGGCAGAAACGGCGTGCCCGCCAGCATCGCCGCCACGAACGGGTCGGCCAGGCTCTCGTGCATGGCCGTGATGAACTCCGTCCGCCAGACGAACGTGCTCCACAGCGGGTTCTCGCAAGGCTTGTACTTGCCGATCACCAGCCACTTCAGCCAGGCCACCAGCACGGCCGCGGTGATGCCGCACCCGGCGTACAGCAGCAGCATCAGCGCCACGAAGGCCGGCCAGGGCATTTCCGAGCGGATGGGCAGCACGTCGATCATCAAGCTGGCCAGGCCGACGAAGACGGTTGTCGGCCCCGTCACGCGGAAGAACTCGATGAGCAGCCGCGTCGCGTACAGGCGTCGCGTCGGGCGGAACGTCTGCTCCACCGGGAACGCGCCGCTGGCCTGGCGCTGCGGCAGGTAGATCGCGGGCGAACCCAGCCACGACGTGTGCGGCTGCTCGGCGCCCGGGCGCGTCAGCGGCGGCGCCGACAGGCAGCCGATGAGCGAGCCGTCGCCGATGACCGTGCCGCCGGGCACGGCGGCGCTGTTGCCAACGAACGCCCGCTTGCCGATCCGCGTCGGCTCGATCGTCATCCATCCCGCTTCCACCCGCGGCGGGCCCAGCGACACGCCGTCGGCCACGAAACTCTCGTCGTCGATGTCCAGCAGGTCCGGCGAGGTCTCGCACGCCGTCGAGATCTCCGTCAGATGCCCCAGGCGGGCGCCCAGCAGCCGGTACCACGGCGCCAGGTACAGCGTGGCGTACAGCGGGCCCAGCAGGCTCAGGCTCATGTCCATCAGGCCGTCGACCCACCATTTGCGGAGGTAGAAGAAACCGTCCAGCCGGTAGCGTCCGGGCTTGACGCGCCCGAGCAGCAACCACTTGGCCAGCGCGATCTCGACGCACATGAGCAGGATGAACGAGATGGCCGCCAGCGGCGCCAGCAGCAGGTAGTAGTACCCGCCCCACGCCAGGCAGTACTCGCGCATCGCCGCCACGCCCGGCAGCAGCGCCAGCAGGTTCACCGCCGGAAGCAGGAATGCGCCCAATGCGTGCAGCACCGCGAACAGCGCCAGTCGCGCCCGCCCCGGGCGATGCGCCTCCGGCGGGTGCACCGGCCCGCCCAGCGGGCGCGGAGGCGAACCTACCCACTCCCGCCCCGATGGGATCGTCGCCCCGGCCGGCAGCAGGCTCAACTCGCCCAGGCGCGAGCCGTCCTCCATGGTCGCGCCCGGCCGCAGGATCGCCCGGTTGCCGACGACGCACCCGCGCCCGATCGTGATGGGCCCCAGGTGCAGCAGCCCGTTGTGGACGGTGTAGCCCAGCAGGCTGGTCTCGGCGCCGATGGACGCATCGTTGCCCACGCTCAGCAGGTCGAACGTGCGGACGTTGTCGCTGCCGAGGAAGGCGTTGGCGCCCACGCGAGCCCCGAGCAGGCGGTAGTACCAGCGCAGCAGGGGCGTGCCCGCCAGTTCGTCCAACGGCACGATCGACAGCACCTGGTTGACCAGCCACCACCGCCAGTAGTACCAGCCCCAGAGGCGGTACGTGCCCGCCCGGTAGCGCCCGATGGCCAGCCATTTCACGGCCAGGCCCAGCACCAGCAGCGCCGGATGCGCCGCCAGGACGATGGCAACGGCCCCCGCCGCTGACTGGAGCATGTCGCAACCGTCGTCGGCCAGCATGTTGTAGAGGAAGAACGGGGCCAGCCATCGCAGCGACGCCAGTCCCAGCAGCACGGGCATGACCGCCAATTGCCCCAGGGCGCAGGCCGCGTAGCTCGCCGTCGACGCCCGCGGCGGGGCGGGCACGCCATCGCCTTCGGCCGCCGTGGGCGAGGCGCCGGCAGAGCTTCGCGCTCGCCCTTCCATCTCCGCCGCCAGCTTCTCCACCGTCGGGAAGCTGTAGATGTCCGTCACCGACAGGCTCGCGAAATCGCGCAGCTTACGCATCCGCGAAACCACGCCCGCCGCCAGCAGCGAATGCCCGCCCAGGTCGAGGAAGAAGTCGTCGCCCCGCCCGATCTCGCGGCCGCTGAAGGCTCCTTGCCACTGCTCGGCGATCTGGGTCTCGATCTCCGTTCGCGGCGGCTCGTGGCCCCCCGCCTCCGCCGGGCGAGCCTCCAGTCGGGGCGCCGGAAGCCGCTTGCGGTCCACCTTGCCGCTGGGAAGCACGGGCAGGCTGGGCAGGCGTTGGTAGCAGGCCGGCACCATGTAGCCCGGCAGCGCCGCGCGGGCATGCGCCTTCAGCGATTCCTCGTCGATCGAGACGCCGCGGGCCACCAGGTACGCCGCCAGGTGCTGCACGCCCGCCGCGTCAACGTGCACGGCTGCGACGGCGGACAGGACGTCGCGGTGCTGCATCAGGACCGACTCGATCTCCGCCAGTTCCACGCGGAAGCCGCGGATCTTCACCTGCGTGTCGATGCGACCGACGTACTCGATCTCGCCGTCGGGAGTGAATCGCCCCAGGTCGCCGGTCCGATACAGCCGCCCCTCGCCCTCGGCGCCGCCGGGCGCGAACGGGTCGCGGACGAACCGCTCGGCCGTCAGGTCGGGCCTGCCCGCGTAGCCGATGGACACGCACGGCCCGCCGATGCAGATCTCGCCGGGCACGCCCGCGGGCACCGGCTGGAGCTTGCCGTCCAGGATGTAGACGCGGTAGTTGGGCACCGGCCGGCCGATCGTGACCCTCTTGCCGGGTTGGCACTCGCCGCAGGTCGCGATCACCGTCGCCTCGGTGGGCTCGTAGGTGTTGAAGACGCGGCGCGTCGGACTGGCCCAGCGATCGACGAGGTCCTGCGGGCAGCTCTCGCCGCCCAGGATCAGCAGGCGCACGGTTGGGATGTCCTCCTGCACCGTCGAAAGCAGCGTCGGCACGCAGGACAGCACCGTCACGCCGGCGCGGCCGAGCAGCTCGGGCAGCGCCGGGCCGCTGCGGACCATCTCGTCGGTGCCCGCCACCAGGGCCGCCCCCGAGGCCAGCGCCAGCCAGATCTCCTCCACCGACGCGTCGAAGGCCACCGAGAAGCCCTGGTACACGCGGTCGCGGGCTGTCACCTGGAACAGCCGGCCCTCGGCTCGCACCAGCGTGCACGCGGCGCGGTGCTGAATCTGCACGCCCTTGGGCCGGCCCGTCGAGCCCGACGTGTAGATCACGTAGCACAGGTCGCCGGGCCCGGGCGCCAGCGCGTCGGCCGGCAGGGGCCTGGGATCCTCCAGGGCGACGCGACACTGGTCCAGCAGCACCACGTGCGCGCCGGACAGCCCGTGCCGCCGCGCCATCTCCGACGTGGTCACCACCAGGCTGCAATCGCGCACGATGTGCATCACGCGATCGCTGGGGTACTCCGCGTCGATGGGCACGTAGCACGAGCCGCTCTTGAGGATGCCGAGGATGCCGACGTATACCTCGACGCCCCGCCGCAGCAGCAAGGCCGCCGCTCGCCCGCGCCCGGCCCCGCGCCCGCGCAGGTAGCGAGCGAGCTGGTTGGCCCGCCGCTCGAGGTCGGCGTAGGTCATCTCCGTCGAGCCGCAACGGACGGCGACGTTGCCGGGGTTCGCGTCCGCCTGGGCCTCGAAGAGCTGGTGCAGCAGTTCAGGGCGCGTCAGCGAGTCGTCGTGCGGCGGACCGCTCCAGCGGCCGAGAATCACCTCCCGCTCCTCGCTGCTCAGCCAGGGCAGAGCGCCGACCGCGGCGCCAGCGTCGCCGACGATGCCCGCCAGCAGCCGCCGGTAATGCCCCTCGACCCGCCATGCCGTCGTGGCCGGACAGAGCGCAGGCAAGCCCGCCAGTTGAACGCGGTAGCGGCCGCCGGCTTCCACGCGAATGGTGGCCGCGAATGGCGCCGCCTTCGTGCCCGGAGCGGGCGAGCCGCCCTCCTGCCGCCCCCGCCATGTGAAAGCGATTCCCTCGACCGCGCTGCCGGGGGTCGCCCCGGCCACTCCGGCCGCGACAAGCGCCTCGGCGCATCGCGCGAGACACTCGCCCGCCGCGATACCGCCGGCCCATGCCAGCCGCAAGGTCGCGGGCTTGACGGCCGTCGCGCCGAGCCAGTGCAGCGCCACGTCAACGGCGATTTCCTCCTCGCCCGTATAACGATGAACCAGCACGCTGAAGGCGGCCAGGTGCGCCTCGACCGCCGCCGGGGCCCGCGAGGCCGCCACATCCTGGATGCTGCCCATGGAACTTGGTCACCTGCACGACAACCGGGTTCGCCGCCGGCGGGGGGGGACCGTCCTTGTTCCCGACGGCGACGCGGGCATTGTAGTGCCCTCGGCGCCAGTCCTCAACCGCCGCCAAACGCCCGGTGGGCGCCTTGGCGCGGGAGATGCCCCCGGCGTTGGCGGGCGCGTCGCGGTCAGGGATCCACCGTCGCCGGGCCGGCGGCGCCGAGAGGCAGGCAACCAGCGGCCGGGCACGCCGGCTGGGTCGCCGGGGGGACCTTGTAGTCCTGCCAGCCGCCGCCCAGGGCGCGGTACAGGGCGATCAGGTTGATCGCCAGGGCGCGGTTGCTCTGCGCCAAGGCGTCCTGCGAGCCAAACAGCGAGCGCTGGGCGTCCAGCACGTTCAGGAAATCGGTCTCCCCCTCGCTGTACAGTCTGGTGGCCAGTTCCACGGCCTTGACGTTTGCGGCCACCGCCTCCTGGAGGGCCTTGCGTCGTTCCTGTTCCTTGGCCGAGGCGACCAGGGCGTTCTCCACTTCCTGAAGGGCCAGCAGGATGCTCTGGCGGTAGGCGAGCAGGGCCTGCTCCTGGAGGGCCCGCGCCGCCTCGATGTTATACGCGTTGCGGCAGGTGTCGAAGAGCCGCCAGCTCACGGCTGGGCCGAACGACATGGCGCGGTTGGCCCAGTTGAGCCAGTTGGAGCAGTCGGCCGCGGAGAACGACAGCGCCCCGGAGATGGAGAATCGCGGGTACAGATCGGCCGTGGCGACGCCGATGCGTGCGGTGGCGGCGTGGAGGCCGGCCTCGGCACGGCGGATGTCGGGTCGGCGGCGGAGCAGTTCGGAGGGCAGGCCGGTCGGCACGGCCGGGGGACCGGCTGGCAGGGGCCCGGCGGGGGACAGATCGGCCAGCAGGTCGCCCGGCGGTCGCCCGGCCAGGACGCTGAGGTTGTGGATGGTCTGCCGGGCGGCGCTTTCCAGCAGGGGGATCTGCGAGGAAGTGGAGGCGACCTGCGCATCGGCAAAGGCGACGTCCAGCGCGTTGGCGAGCCCCGCGCCGCGGCGCTTGCGGGTCAGTTCGGCCGATCGCTTCTGGGTGTCGAGGTTCTCCCGGGCGATGACGATCCGCTGCTGGTACGACCGCAGGTCGGCGTAGTTGGTGGCCGCCTCGGCCGCCAGCGAGACCAGCACGAAGCGGAGGTCCTCCACGTCGGCGCGAACGTCGGCGTCGGCGGCCTCGACGCCGCGGCGAACGCCGCCGAAAGCGTCGATTTCCCACCCGGCGCTGAGGCCGGCCTGGAGGCTGTTGGTGGTCCTGCGCCCGCCGGTGACGCCGGGGGTGAAACTGCGCGTGTACGACCCGGCCGCATCGACAGTGGGGCCCATGCCGGAAGCCGCCATGCCGCGGACGGCGCGGCTCTGGCGGAGCCGCGCGACGGCAGACCGAACGTCGTAATTGCTCTCGACGACCTTGCCGATCAGCGAGGAGAGATTGGGGTCGTTGAAGACGGTCCACCACTGGGCGAGCGAGGCCGCCGGCCGCGTGGCCGGCTGCGTGGCCGGGGCGCTGGCGGGCTGCGTGGCGGGGGCGACGTACCTGTCAGGCACGTCGACGGCCGGCGGCGTGTAGTCGGGGCCCACGGTGCAGCCGGCGACGATTGCCGCCAACGAGAAGAGCGCCCAGTTGCGGAACCAACGGAGCCGGGCCGTGTCGGCCCGGTTGGTTACGAATGAGGGACCGCGTGCGAGGCGTGCGAAGCGTTCGAAGTGTTCGCGTGCGAAGCGTCCGCGTGCGAAGCGTTCGCGTTCGAAGCGTTCGCGTTCGAAGCGTCCGCGTGCGGAGCGTCCGCGTTCGAAGCGTCCGCGTGCGAAGCGTTCGCGTGCGGGAACGGTCCCTTCCTCGGACCCGACCGGGGCGACACGCCCCGGCTCCGTTGGTTCCGCGTGCGGAAACAACACAACGGAGCGTCCGCGTGCGGAGCGTTCGCGTGCGAAGCGTTCGCGTGCGGGAACGGTCCCTTCCTCGGACCCGACCGGGGCGGCACGCCCCGGCTCCGTTGGTTCCGCCTGCGATGTCGCAGTCCTCTGTGTGGAACCCGTGTTCGGGTGATGCATACAAGTCGCTCCTTCCTGCGATCTCCCTTCCTCTGTGCCTCCCCACCGGGCCCCGTTGGGCTGCGGCCGTGACGCTACTCATACCGCAAAGCCTCGATGGGGTCCAGTCGCGACGCCTTCCACGCCGGGTAGAAGCCGAACACGATGCCCACCGTGGCCGAGACGATCACCGCGGCTGCGATCGCCCCCGGCGAGGTCTGCACGGGCCAGTTCGCGAACTTGCGGACGAGCATGGACCCGCCGTGGCCCAGGGCGATGCCCAGGCCGCCGCCCAGCAGGCACAGCACGACCGCCTCGACGAGGAACTGCCGCAGAATGTCGCGCCCCGCGGCGCCGACGGCCATGCGAAGCCCGATCTCCCGCGTCCGCTCGGTCACCGACACGAGCATGATGTTCATGATGCCCACGCCGCCCACGATCAGCGAGATGGCGGCGACGACCAGCAGCAGGCGGGTCATCAACTCGGTCGTTGCCGAGAGCGTCTTGGTCATCTCGGTCATGTCGCGGATGTTGAAGTCTTCCAGTTCGTCGACGGTCAGCCGGTGTCGCTCGCGCAGCAGACCGGTCATCTCGCTGATGGCCGATGGAACCTCGGCGGAGCTCTGGGCGGCGGCGAGGATCTGGTCGACGTTGGCGAAGCGGATGGGCATGGGGTTGTCCATCGCCTGCACGTCGGACTTGTCAGGGTAGAGGCTGGGCGCGCCGCCGGGGTACAGGTTGCTCAGCGTGTTGAGACTGCCGGCGGCGCCGCTGGAGTCGCTGACGTTGCCGCTGGAAAACCCCTGGCTGGACACGCGGTACTTGATGGTAGTCCACGGCGCCAGGACGAAATCGTCCTGGTCCATGCCCATCATGTTGGCGCCCTTGCGCGCCAGCACGCCGATCACCTTGAACGACACGTTCTTGAGCCGGAGCTCCTTGCCGATGGGCGAGGCGCCGTCGAACAACTCGGTGACGAGCGTCTGGCCGATCAGGCACACCCGGGCGGCCGATTGGAGGTGGAACCGGTTGAACGACTCGCCCTCCGACACCGGCCATTCGCGCACGTCGAGGAACTCGGGCGTCGAGCCGTAGATCGACCCCGGCACCCAGTTCTTGCCGGCATAGACGATCTGCGCCCGCGTGCGCACCACCGGGGCGGCCGAGCGGACCGACGGGCACTCGCGCAGGATGGCGTCGGCGTCGCCCGGGGTGAGCGTGTTGACGCTGCCGGCCCCGAACGCCACGCCGCCGGTGCTGGCCGAGCCGGGGAACACCAGCAGCACGTTGGCGCCCATGCTGGCGATGCTCTTCTGCACGGCCGCCGAGGAGCCCTGCCCGATCTCCATCATGGCGATGACGGCGCCGACGCCGATGATGATGCCCAACGTCGTGAGCATGGCCCGCAGCGGGTTCCGCAGCAGGGCCTTCATTGCGGTTCGAAGGGTGCGACGAATCTTCATGGCG
>CAYWTX010000149.1:0-6698 GCA_964461295.1 uncultured Planctomycetaceae bacterium
CGGCGGTCCTCCTGGAGACCGTGGGAACTCACGACGAGGTGTATTGAGTTCCCAGGACCGGCGGAACGAAAGCGGGGTTCCTGCCGCACGACCTTGCCCCTTTCCGGCGAGCGGCACCGTTCCACCTGCCGATGCCATACAGAGCCAGTCCTGGTAACGCGGCCAGGGGGTCTGGCAGGCTCGCAACCGCGTTCGGCCGGGGAGAGAGGGCACGGCACCAAACGGTGGATTGGGCGCTGTTGTCCGCGCCGAATCGATCCCGACGTACATCGGAATGGTTACGCCCCGATGCCGTACTGCCCCCAGCGGGCGTCCACCTGGCGGGCGCGGGCCTCGTCGAAGGCCACCGGACGGCGGTAGCCGGGCTTCCACGTCGCGTCGATCAGGATCGGCGGGTGCAGGATCATGCGATTTCCGGCCGGCTCGCGCCGCGCCGGATGCAGGTCCGCCAGCGGGTCGAACCGCGTGAACCAGCCCCACAGCATCAGCCGCGTGTCGTCCATCGGCACGTCCGGCCAGACCAGCACGTGGAAGAGATACTGCCGCGTGGCCGGATGCTCGGCCAGGGCCTGCCGCACGGCCGCGAGGTCGAACCCTTCGCCCACCTGCGCCACGAGCACGGCCTCGCCCAGCGCCGCCATCGCCCGGATCTGCGGATGCACGTGGCCGGCCGGCGGCGGGGGCGGCGGCGGCTGGGTTCGCGGCGGACGCTGCTCGGCGCCCACCGCCAGCAGGATCAGGCGGCTGCCGGTGTTCATGGCCGGGCCGGTGAAGTCCAGCGTGTCCTGGGCCGTGGGGGCGAGCAGGTGCAGCCCCTCCTCGAAGTTCAGTCGCTGCCACATCGCCCGGCTGACCTGGCGGAAGTCCCGCACGTTAACGCCCTCGTCGACGACGACGAGCACCTTGGTGAGCGACAACTGCCCCTGGCCCAGGATCGCCAGGGCGTGCTTGAGGGCCTCGCGCGGGTATCGCTGCCGCACGGCCGCCACGGCCAGCGGATGAAAGCCGCTCTCCGGGTACGCCCACAGGTCGGCCACGCCGGGGTGGGCCATCTTCAGCAGCGGCAGCATCATCTCCTGGATGGCCTCGCCGATGAAGTAGTCCTCCTGCGGCGGCTTGCCGACGACCGTGGCGGGGTAGATTGCGTCGCGTCGCGCGAGCACGCGGTCCACGCGGAAGACCGGGAAGTCGGCGCTGTGCGAGTAGTGCCCCAGGTGGTCGCCGAACGGACCCTCGCGCCGCACGTCGCCCGGCCGCACCGAACCCTCCAGCACGAACTCCGCCTGGGCGGGAATGCGGTGTCCCGTCGTGGGACGGTCGATAACGTCCAGCGGCTGCCCCAGGATCAGCGCGGCCAGGAGGCGCTCGTCAAAGCCTTCCGGCAGCGGAGCGATGGCCGCGAGCGTCAGCGCCGGCGGGCCGCCCAGGAAGACGCTCACCGCCAGCGGCTTGCCGAGTTCGCACGCGCGGCCAAGGTGGAACCCGCCGCCCTTCTCGATCTGCCAGTGCATGCCGGTCGTCGCGTCGTCGAACCGTTGCAGGCGGTAGATGCCCAGGTTGCCCGCGCCCGTAAGAGGATCGACGGTGTGTACCAGCGGCAGCGTGAAGAAGTGCCCGCCGTCCAACGGCCAGCACTTCAGCACCGGCAGGCGATTCAGTTGCGGCGGGGCGAGGCATTCCTCCAGCACGGGGCCGTCCCGCACGGCGCGCAGCCGGGCGCGAAGCAACCGGCGCAGGTCCTTCCGCGCTGCCCACAACCGGCCGAGGGTCGGCGGCATGATACGCTGGGCCAGGTCGGCCGCCAGGTGGCCGATCTCGGCCGCGGGGCGCCCGAAGGCAAGCTCGACGCGCCGCGGCGTGCCGAAGAGGTTCGACACGAGTCGATACGGCGAACCCTTCACTCGCTGGAACAGCAGCGCCGGTCCGCCGGCGGCCTGCACGCGGTGCTGAATGATCGTCACCTCCTGGTCGGGGTCGACCTCGGCGGCGACGCGAGCAAGCTCGCCCTGCGCCTCCAGCGCCCGCAGGAACGATCTAAGATCCGCGAAGCTCACCGCGCGCTCTCCCAGGTTTCCTCCGCCGGGCGGCCCAGCAGCGCCAGCACGCGCTCCACGTAGGCCTTCAGCAGTTCGGCCGCGGTGACGTCGTCGGCCCGGCGGTTGCCGGCCATGTAGAACGGCGGGCACATCGGCATGACGATGCCGCCGGCGGCCGCGATGGTGCGGGCGTTGTCCAGGTCGATGAGTCCCCAAGGGCTCTCTCGCGAGCAGAGGATCAGCCGCCGGCGCTCCTTGAGGTGGCAGTGGGCGGCCCGCGCGATCAGCGAATCGCCAATGCCCGCGGCGACCTTTGCCATCGCGTTGGCCGAGCAGGGGAGAATCACCATGCCGCGAGTGGGCGTCGAGCCGGAGGAGATCGGGGCCGACAGGTCGGCGTTGTCGTAGCAGGTGTGGGCGAGTTTCCGCAGGGCGTCGAAGGGTCCGCACTCGCGCTCGTACACGGTGCGCCCCCAGTGGCTGCACAGCAGCGTGATCGGCCAGGGCGACATGCGGGTCAGCAGTTCGGCGGCGTAGGCGCCCGTGGCGCCCGTGACGGCCAGGATCAGGTTCACGGCATACCTCCCAACAGGGGCACCATCGCCCCGCCAATGCCCGCGATCGCCGAGACCGGGAAGAACCTCGCCGGCAGCGGCACCCACGGCATGTACGCCGTCGCGAATGCCGCCGCCGCCACGAACGCGGCCCCGCCCGCGGCCGCTCCGGCGCCCAGTCGCCACCACAGCGACGCCAGCGCCGCCAGGGCGATCGCGTGGCAGAGCGCCGACACGCCTTGCGCGCCGACGGCGCCCAGGGCGGCTGGAATGCTCCGGACGCCGGTCCTGCGGTCGGATTCCAGGTCCTGCAAAGCGTAGATGATGTCGAACCCGCTGATCCACAGAAACGCGAAGCCGCCCAGCAGCAGCACCTCGGCCGTGAAGGCCAACGTGCCCGACGCCGCGACGAACGCCGCGATCGGCGACATGCCGATGCACAGCCCCACGCCGAAATGACACAGGCTGGTGAACCGCTTCAACAGGGGATAGCTCACGAGCACAGCCAGCGGCAGCGGCGAGAGCGCCATCACCAGCTTGCCCAGGCCCGCGCACGACAGCAGGTAGACGGCCAGGCCCGCCCCGGCCACCGCCCAGGCCGCCGTGATCGAAAGCTGTCCGCTGGGGATCTCCCGCCTGGCCGTGCGCGGGTTCATCGCGTCCAGCCGCCGATCCAGGATGCGGTTGACGGACATCGCGACGACGCGCGCGCCCGCGCCGCACAGCAGGACCAGCGCCAGCACCGGCCAGGGGGGCCAGGCCCTGGCGGCCAGGTACGCGCCCGCCACGATCAGCGGCAGGCTGAAGAGGGTGTGCTCCACGCGGATGAACCGCGCCAGCCTGCGGGCCAGGCTCTCCCGCGCCGCCCCGGGCGAAGGCCCCAGGCCCGTGACGACGCGTTCGGCCAGGCGCTCGCACACCGCGCGCAGGTTGCGCTGGATGGCTTGCCTGCCGCCGCCGTCGGCCAGGTCGCTGACGCCCTTGAGCATGTAGCACGGCCTGTTGTGGGCCAGGCACGCGCGGGCCGCGGCATACCCCTCCATGTCCACCAGTTCGGCCCAGCGCCCAAGCTCCGCGCGCCGCGCCGGCTCGAACACCGGCCGGCTCACCGACGCCAAGGCCGCCGCCGGTACGCCGCGCCACGCCGCGCCGGGTGCGGGGGCGAGCTTGGCGGCCGCGCCGCCCGACAGCAGTGCATCGCCGTCCCAGACGTGGCTGGCGCAGTAGATCGCCCCGACGGCCGCCTCACCCAGCGAGCCGCACAGGCCCACGTTCACGATCGCCTCGACGCCCGGCTGCGCCAGCAGATACTCCGCCGCCTCGCCCGCCGCCGCCGAGCCCATGCCGCTGAGGACGACGATCCCTTCCGGCCGGGCGCCGGCGCCCGCAAAACGATACGTCTCGAACGGGCGGTCGGGCAGTCTCGCCGCCTGGAGACGCTCCAGCAGCGGGCGCGCCTCCGCCAGCGTCGCCAGCAGCAGGGCGATCACTCGATCACCCCCGCCTGCCTGGCCAGGCGTTCCAGGACCGCGACCGCCTCGCGGCCTCGTGGACCCACTCCGAGGCTGTATTCATTGACATACGTCTTCACGTGCCGGTCCAAGACCTGCTCGTCCATCTCCTGGGCGTGTCGCCGCACGTAGTCGCGGCAGGCCTCCGGTTGGGCCACGGAATGCTGAATCGAGCGACGAAGCAACTCCTGGAACTCATCGATCGCCGCGCGGCCGAGGCTGCGGCGGGCGACGATCCCGCCCAACGGCGTGGGCAGGCCGGTCCGGCCTTGCCACCACTCGCCCAGGTCGGCCAGACAACGCAGGTTCCAGTTGGCGTATGTGAAGCGCCCCTCGTGGATGATCACGCCGCAGTCGGCCGATCCGTCGGCGACCATGGGCATCACGTGATCATAGGGGACGAAGAGGCGGTTCCGCGCCCGCGGCGCCCACAGGCGCAGCAGCAGGTGAGCCGTGGTGTGCTCGCCCGGAACGGCCACGCGGCCCAGCAGCACGTCGCCGCCCGCCGCGTCGCGGGCAACGACCAGCGGTCCGCAGCCGGATCCCAGGGCCGCCCCGACGTCCAGCAACTCATACTCCCGGCGGACTTGCAGATACGCGGCGAACGACACCTTCGTCACGTCGTACGTGCCGGCCAGGGCCAGGCGGTTCAGCGTTTCCACGTCGTGCAGATGGCAGGCGACTCGCCAGCGGCGTCCGGCCAGGCGCCCCAGGGCCAGGTCGCAGAACATGAACGTGTCGTTGGGGCAGGGAGAAAAGGCGACCGTTAGTTCCGTTTCCGGCGGCATAGACAGGATACTGTAGCACCTCGGCCCGCGGGTGCCAACGCCATCGGCCGCGCGGAAGCGGCAGGAGGAAGGCAGCAGCGTGCGCGGGGTCTTTTCGGCAGCCAGGGCCGCGCGGCGGATTCGTCTGTAGCGCCGCCGTAAGGCGGCGGGCGCCCACGGGCCGGCAAAGGCGTCAGGGCCCTCCGGCGGCGCCGATGGCGGTGATCGGCGAGGAGCCGACCCAGTTGGCGCTCGGCCAGGTCCAACTATTGGTCGGCGTGCGGTTGTCGGTGTTCCGGACGCTCTTGACGTCCGTTGCCGGGTCAGGAACGTAGATGGCGAACGAGTTCATCCCGGCGGCGTTGGTGAAACTCACCGTGCCGACCTGCCCGGCCAGGAAGCAACTGTTCCGAACGAAGAACTGCTGCGGTTGGCCGGCTGGGACCGCCCAGCCGCGAACATTGATGATCTTGATCGCGGCCAGGTCGGCGACGTCGGCGACCAGCATGTCGGCGGAGGCTTTCTCCACCGTGACGCCCGCCTGGAACTCGCTGCCGTCGGTGGCCCCGAGGTTCAGCGTGCTGATGGTGCCCGACGCGCAGACCAGGCTGCCGGCAGCGGTGCCCTTGATGTCCAGCGTTCCGGCGCTGCCCATGACCTTCCACGTGCTGCCCGTCACGTCGTGGTTGACGGTGACGGTGTTGACTGTGTTGCCCGCCAGGGCCGCGGCGGCGCTGCCGATAGTCCATGCCCCGCCGATGACGTCGTGAGCGATCGTGGCCGTGCCGAGAAGCGGCCCCTTGGCGACGTTGAGGCCCTGGATCGTCAGATCGGCGCCGAAGTCGCCCGTCACGGGCGCCCCGACGGCCGTGCTGCCGGTGATGGAGAGCGTGCCGAGGGTGTTGGCCACGATCTTCCCGGCGCCCCAGCGGAAGGCAGTGGCCGAACCGAGCGCGTCATCGACCGTCAGTTCGGCGTCGTTGACCGCTCCGGCCCGGAAACTGGTCATCCTGCTCGCGTGGGCCGTCAGGGCGTCCACGGCCCCGCCGATGGTGACGGCGCCGGTCTGACCGGCAAGGCTCCATGCGAGCCTGCTGGAGTCGGCGTTCGTGCTCCGGACGCTCCCGGCGATCGTGGCTGTGCCCAGTCCCTTGCCCGCTGGAGCGCCGACGCCCGTCAGGACCAACGAGGCCTCGAAGTCGCCCCTGACGGCCGGAAGCTTGGCGTCCTTGCGCACCGTCATCGTGCCAATCCACCCGGCGGCGACCTGGTCGGCCAGGCCGTCGGCGTTGTCCCATTCGGTGACGGTCATCGTGGTGATGCCGCCCGAAAGCGTCAGCGATACGTCCGTGACGACGCCGGCCGTCAGCGTGCCGATGCTTCCGGCAATGTTCAGCACGAGGTTGCGGATCGTGCCCGCCGTCAGCGTGCCGATGGTGGCGTCCTGCCGGGCCGGGTTGCCCACGACGTGAATGTTCGCGCCAAGGTTGCCCTTGGCGGCGATCTTCGTGAACTTGTCGGCCGTCAGGCTGCCCAGGAGGTCGGTCGCGACGTCAACGCCGGCGACGAGCCCCGCCGCCTGCATGGCGAAGTCGGCGGTTGTGGCCCCGGCCGTGATGAGCCCCGTGTTGCCGGTCGTGAGCATCCAGTCGCCGGAGACGGCGCCCTTGATGGTGGCGGCGCCGATGACCTTGCCGATCGGCGCGCCGAGGCCCGACAGCGCCATGTCCGCCTGGAAGTTGCCGGCGATCGGCGGCACGGTCGCCGTTGCCAGGCGCCCGGTGACGCTCATCGTGCCGATCCAGCGAGTCGAAATATCCACGTTGCCGT
>CAYWTX010000150.1:0-5671 GCA_964461295.1 uncultured Planctomycetaceae bacterium
GCCCGACCAGGTCCGCAGGCTGTACGAACAGCGGGCCAAGAGCGTCTCGCCGGAGTACCGCGCGCAGGTCGAGGCGTACTTCCGCGCGATCAGCGAGCAGTCCGTCCGCGAAGCGCCCGCGCCGACCACCCAGCCGGGGAAGTGAGAGGTTGTGAAAGAACCGCGGAAGCGGCCTTCCTCCCCCTTAGCCCCGCAGGGGCGTCGAGGATCTAGCGTGAGTTTACTTGGATTGTAGAGGGGAAGCCAGATAAGTGACGGAACTGACTGGTGTTATGCGCCAGAGATGCGTAGCGCCTAAATGGCCAGCGGCAACTCCTTTCGGTCGGCCGGACGCTCCTGCTGGCGGCCATCGGGCAAACCTTGCACCCCACCAGCAAGCAAGGTTGGGCCGGTTGGGCGGCCGGCACGACGGTGGGCAAGCTGTGGGGCTTCGACCCCGCCAAGATCACCAGCCAATTCTTCTGGGACCAGATAAACCGTCTGCCGGCGGACGAACTGGAGGCTCTCCAGGCGGAACTGGCAGGGCGGGTGCGGCGGCAGATCGGCCTCTCCACCGACAGCCTGTTCTACGACGTGACCAACTTCTTCACGTTCATCGATTCCCGCAACCGTCGTTGCGACCTGCCCCAGCGGGGCAAGAACAAGCAGCCTCGCAACGACCTGACGACCTTCCCGGTGGCGTTGGAAGTCATCGCCCGGCAGTGCCGCACGCTGGGAATTGAGCCGCGGCAGGTGACGCTGGCGGCCGACAAGGGCAACATCTCCAAGGCCAATTGGGAACTCCTGGATGCCTCGCGGATCGGGCACGTGGTGTCGCTGACGCCGGGACATTATCCGGATTGGGCGCATCGGCCGATCGAGGACTTCAACGAATGCGAAGTGCCGGATGTCGGGCCGATGAAACTGCTGTGCGGCCAGGCGGTGATCGCCGGCCGCCAGCGGACGGTGATCGTGCTGGACAGCCCGACCCTTCGCGACGGGCAGATGCGAGGCCTGAGCCAGCAGCTCGGACCGGTGATGTCGGGGTTGGGCCGGCTTGGGCAGTCGCTGAAAGAAGCCACGCGTCGCAGACGCGAGGATGCGATTCGTCGTCAGATCTCGCGAATCCTGGCCCCCGTGCCGCAGGTCCGCCAGGTGCTGCGATTGATCATCCGCTGCCAAGGGAGGCCCGCCGGGCTTCCGCAATCGCGAAGGGAACTCCATGACTGCAAACGGTGTAGCTCGGGTGAAGGCCCGGCGGGCCGACATCGGATAGCCCCGCCCGTGAGGGCGGGGAAAAGGATGTACCCCCAACAGGACCAAGGCCCGTAGGGCCGGCACAGGGCCCGCCACATCAGTCAGTGGTTGATGGCGCGGACCTGCGGGTTTCATCCGGAGCAGGTTGCCTGCCTTCCCCTTGATCGCCTGAAGGCGGCTCGGTAGGCGTTGCCATCGGCTTCTTGGGCTGCGCGCCGTTTCCTCCCCTTTTCTCCTTGCATTCTCCAAACAGACGCCATACGCTACCCGCAACCAAGGCAAGAGCCAGGAGACAACAGATGGCAAAGGCGACGAAGAGAGCGGACAAGGAAGGCGCCGAGATCGCGGCGCACGTGACCATGGAGCCCAAGCGCGAGCAGGCGCTCGACGCGGCCCTGAAGCAGATCGAGAAGAGCTACGGCACGGGCAGCATCATGCGCCTGGCCGAGAACCAGGTCGTTTCGGTCACCGGCATTTCCACCGGGGCGCTGAGCCTGGACATCGCCCTGGGCGGGCAGGGCATGCCCAGCGGGCGGATCGTCGAGTTGTTCGGGCCTGAGGGTTCCGGCAAGACCACCTTGGCCCTGCACGTGGTGGCCAGCGCCCAGAAGGGCGGCGGCGTGGCCGCGTTCATCGACGCCGAGCACTCCATGGACCCCACCTGGGCCCGCAAGCTGGGCGTGAACCTGCAGGACCTGCTGATCTCGCAGCCGGATACGGGCGAGCAGGCCCTGGAGATCTGCGAGATGCTCGTGCGGTCCAACGCGGTTGAAGTGATCGTAGTGGACTCGGTCGCGGCGTTGATCCCGAAAGCGGAGATCGAGGGCGAGATGGGCGATACGCACGTGGGCTTGCAGGCCAGGCTGATGAGCCAGGCGATGCGGAAGCTTGTGGGGGCGATCAACAAGTCCAGGACGTGCGTGATCTTCATCAACCAGATCCGCATGAAGATTGGCGTGATGTTCGGCAACCCGGAGACCACGCCGGGCGGCAACGCCCTGAAGTTCTACAGTTCCGTCCGCCTCGACGTGCGGCGCGTGAGCACGATCAAGGAAGGCGAGGAGGCGGTCGGCAGCCGCGTGCGAGCGCGCGTCGTGAAGAACAAGGTTGCCCCCCCCTTCCGCACCGCCGAATTCGACATCCTCTTCGACAGCGGGATCAACGAAGTGGGCGACCTGATTGACCTCGCCTCCGAGAAGGACGTCGTCGCCAAGCAGGGCTCCTGGTTCAGCTATGGCGACGTGCGGCTTGGCCAGGGCCGCTCGGCCGCCATCTCGTTCCTGAAGGACAACCCCGACTTGCAGGCCGAGATCAAGGCGGCCGTGCTGGCGAGTATGCTTCCCGGCAAGGCTTCTGTCGGGAAGAAGGACGCCGAGCCCCAGTAGACGCGGCGGGTGTGAGACAGGGGCCCAACCATCGACGACGGTCCATCTGCCGGCGCCGACGCGCCGTCAAGACGGTGCGCATCCGGGGGGGTGAACGTCGCCCCTGACCTCGCGGGCCGCCCCGCTGACCCCGGACCTCATTGTTGGCCGCGCCACAGCGCCCGCCTGCGTGCGCTTCGCCGGCAAGAGCCGCCTGAAGGGCGCCCGAACACCCTCCTGCCGGAACGCGCTGGAACGTACAAGGAAGTTCCGGAAGCAATGAATGATCGGCGTTGCCGTACGTCTGGAATCTCACCATGGACATCGCCCTTGCCGTCGCCGCCTACATCGTCCTGAGCCTTGCCGCCCTGGCCGGGCTGGTCCTGGCCTTCGTCGGTTTCCCCGGCACATGGGTCATCCTGGCCGGCTTCCTCCTCGGGAACCTGATCCACCCCGGACCAAACCACTACGGGGCATGGGCGGCGGTTGCGGGCCTGGCCTTGACGGCCGAGGCGGCCGAATGGGTGATGGGATACTTCGGCATGAGGAAGTTCGGCGTATCCCGGAAGAGCGCCTGGGGCGCCGTGGCCGGCAGCTTCGTGGGCGCCTTCGCGGGGGTGGCCTTTCCCGTTCCCGTCCTGGGTTCGCTCATCGGCGCGCTGGCGGGGGCATTCATCGGCGCCTTCCTCGTGGAAGTGGTGGTGTCCTCCGACACGGGGACGGCGGTCAAAAGCGGCCTGGGCGGACTCCTGGGCCGCTTGGCCGGGATATTCAGCAAGACCCTCTTCGCGGCCGCGATGGTCGTCGTTGCCTTCTACACACTGATGAACTGAAGGGAGATCGGGCAGCGACAAAGGGGATAAAAGCGATGAGAGGGATGAGAGGACTCAATCGAGAACAGAACAGACCGCCCTCGTCTCCCTGTCAAGTCCTGACTCCGGGTGGTCGCTCTTGTTCGCTGTGTACCCATCCGCTGGTGATTGACCCTTCGCTGCCCTCCAAGCCCCGGCCCCGCGTGGCCGGGGCATCCCGGTCGTCGTCCTCGGTCATTTTGCCGACTCCCTCGGCTTGGGTCGCGCCTCCTGCCTCCGTTACAATGCCCCCGATGGACAAACGTCCTTCCATCCTGGCCGAACTGCGCGGGAAGATCGCCAAGCTCCCAGCCGGCCCCGGCGTCTACCTCTTCAAGGACGACGCCGGCGTTGTCCTCTACGTCGGCAAGGCCAAGAGCCTCCGCAGCCGCGCCGCCAGCTATCTCCAGCCCTCGGCCGACCTGCTCGCTAGCCGCGGGTCCGAGATCCAGCGCATGATCCGCGACCTCGTCGCCGACCTCGACTACATCGAGTGCGACAGCGAGGTGGATGCCCTGCTCCGCGAAAGCCGCCTCATCAAGGACATCCAGCCGCGCTTCAACGCGATGCAGAAGGACGACAAGAGCTTCCCCTACCTGCAAGTCACCATCGGCGAGGACTTCCCCCGCGTCGAGATCACCCGCCAGCCGCAGCCCAAGGGCACCCGGCTGTTCGGACCGTTCATCTCGCCGACGGACCTCCGGGCGGCCCTGCCGCTGCTCCAGCGCGTGTTCAAGTTCCGCACCTGCAAGCTCGACCTCGACGCCGACGAGTACGGCAACCGGCGGTTCTTCCGACCGTGCATCCTCCACAACATCAGACAGTGCACCGCCCCGTGCGCCGCCAAGGTCACGGCCGAGCAATACTCCGAACAGATCCGCCACTTCCTGCGGTTCCTGGCCTCCAAAGGCAGCGAACTTCGCAAGGAGATCCAGGCCGAGATGAAGCAAGCCGCCGCCGACCTGCACTTCGAGAGGGCCGCCGAGCTGCGCGACGAACTGCACGCTCTGGAGGGCCTGCAGCGCCGCGGCCTGGCCGAGCAGCACGTCCAGCCCGAGGTGTTCTACGTCGACCCCGCCGAGGGGCTGGAGCGCCTCGCCGCCGTCCTGGGCCTGCCCGGCCCGCCGCGCACCATCGAGGGCGTTGACATCGCCCACCTCGGCGGGCACGAGCAGTGCGGCTCGCTCGTGTGCTTCATCGACGGCAGGCCGTTCAAGGGCAGCTACCGCCGCTATCGCATCAGGACGCACGAGAGCAACGACGACTTCGCATCCATCCGCGAGGTGGTGTGGCGACGGTACAAGTACGCCGGCATGGACCAGGAACTGTTCCCCGACATCATCCTCATCGACGGAGGCAAGGGGCAGCTCTCGGCCGCGTTCGGCGCGTTCGAAGGCCTGGTCTTCCGCCCGCCGGCGCTGCTCTCGCTGGCCAAGAAGGAAGAAGTCCTGTTCGTCCACGGGCGCGACGAGCCGATCAGGCTCCCCCGCAACGACCCAGCCCTCCGCCTGCTGCAATCGGTGCGCGACGAGGCCCACCGCTTCGCCCAGGCCTACCACCACATCCTCCGCCGCAAGGCCACGTTGGGGGATGCCCCGCCGTCGGAGAACCCGCCGCCCGACGGCGCGCCGGCGGAGGACCGCCAAATCGCCCCTTCCGAGGAGTAGTTCGGTGCTTCCCCCGCCTGCGGCCCGCAAGACCGTTCCGCGAGCGGATGCCGTTCGCCCTCTTGGCTGGCCTGCTCGCGCCTCACCCTCTCGCGTGGCAACGCCCAAACAGGCCCGGCCATTTCGCGCCGACCCGCTCCCGGTTCGTCTCCCGCTTTCCCTCGATCGCGATACCTTCGGCGAATCGATGGGTTTGAGACCCAGATGCCTCCGTCCGCAACCTCAGTCAGGCCCATGTCGCGTCGCACGCTGCTGGCCGGCGCCGCCGGGGCGCTGTCCTGGGCGCTGCTTGCCCGCGACGCGACGGCCGGCAAGGACTCTCCCCCCATGAACGACAAGCTGGACTTCGCCCTGGTTGACCTGCACGTGCACCTCGACAACAGCAGCATCGACGCGGTGCTTCCCCTGGCCAGGCAGCGCGGCGTGAAGTTCGGCATCGTCGAGCACGCCGGCACGAAGGCCAATAAGTACCCCGTCGTCCTGAGCAACGACGAGGAATTGAAGGCCTACGTCAAGATGCTCGACGGCAAGGGCGTCTACAAGGGCGTCCAGG